>CAZVCJ010000009.1:0-51219 GCA_964625745.1 uncultured Anaerolineae bacterium
TTCGCCCGTAGTTTACCACAGGAAGAGAGTTTGTCAAAACCTACCTGAAAAGGTACTAGTACATGAGGGCGTAAATCCTTCCCCAGTAGGGCGTTGAGCGATAGCGCCGGCCGAGTAGGAGCAGAGCGACGTATCGAGGCCAAGCGGCTTGTGGAAGGCACCCTTGTAGGCGGAAAACGCTTGGTTTCGATACACTTCTCCGCTGGCGCTACGAAGTTACTCAACCGGCGCTTACCCTGCAACTACCGAAGGATTTCCGCCGAGGTGTACTAGATTGTTTCAACACTTTGACACATCGCAGTTGTTCACGGTGGAGGTGACATGACTGACATAGAAAGCTTCCCGTCCCTCGAAGCCCTGTTGCACCGTCTGGGCCTGATCGGCGAGAGCGCCCAGGTGGAGTGCAAGGAAAGCGCCTGGCAACTGCCCCGCACTGTCTGGGAGACCGTCTCTGCCTTCTCCAACACCACCGGGGGCACGCTGCTGTTGGGCGTGGCCCAACAGGCCGATCAATTCGTGGTCACCGGCCTGGTGGATGCACCCAAGATCCAGCATGACTTGGCCGCCGGCCTGCACGACGTGATGAACGTCCCCATCCCAGCCCAGGTGGAACCACTCATCGTACCCATGGCCGGCGAGGAACGGGTGATCCTGCGCATCTACGTCCCGGAAGCACTCCCCTACCAGAAGCCGATCTACATCCGCAGTGCCGGGCTGGACAAGGGGTGTTACAAGCGGATCGCCGGCGAAGACATGCCCTGTACCGAGGACGACCTGGTCCGTTTTTTCCAGGCCCGCTCCCTCATCAGCCCCGACATGACGCCGGTGCCCATGTCGCGGCGTGATGAGCTCGATCCCGCCCAACTGCGCGCCTTCCGCCGCCTGCTGGACACCCAGGACCACACCAACCCGGTGCTGACCTACGACGACGATGATCTGTTGCGGGCTTACGGCGCGCTCATTCAGCCCGAAGGCCAGGACGACCCTGTGCCAACGGTGGCCGGCGTGTTGATGTTCGGCACGCCAGCGCTCATCCGGCGCTGTTTTCCGGCCTTCCGCGTGGACCTGCTGGACATCGAGGGTACCGAGTGGGTAGCCGCGCCGACCGACCGGGGCACCGGGCGCTCCTTTCAGGGGCCGTTGCTCGACGTTGTCCGGGACGTGCTGGGCGTGTTGTGGAAGGAGGTCCCTGAGCGGTTTGCTCTGCATCCCGGCAACGCACAGCGAGTCGCCGACCCGATGCACGTGGCACTGCGAGAGGCCGTCCACAATGCCCTGATGCACCAGGATTATCGCACCCACCGCCCTACCCAAATCCGCCGCTTCGCCGACCGACTCGAAATCGAGAACCCCGGCGCGTCGCTGCGCGATCCGGACCGCCTGGGCGAACCCGGCTCGGAACTGCGCAACCCGCGTGTTGCCCAGATGTTCTACGAGATCGGCTGGGCGGAACAGAAAGGCACCGGCATCCGGGCCATGCAGCGGGCGATGGACGACCTGGGCTTGACACCCCCTACCTTCGAGAGCGACCCGCAAGACCGTTCCTTTCGCGTGACCTTCTACCGGCACCACTTCATGGATCAATCCGACCTGACCTGGCTGGAGCGGTTCGGAGCTCTAGGGCTCGGCACCGAGGAGCAGAAAGCGCTGGTCTATGCCCGTAAAACCGGCCGGGTGGACAACGCTGCCTTTCGCAGCCTCAACCACACCGACACCCTCACGGCCAGCCGTGCCCTGACTCACCTGGAGGGCCTGGGGCTGCTGCAGCGTTCCGAGCAACGTCGCGGGCCGGGCGTCTACTACACACTGGCCGGGGAAGCAGCAGAGACTCCCCCGATTACTCCTAAGAGTACTCCTAAAGTTACTCCTAAGACTAAGGTTGAGCTCCTAAGACTATTGGCAGAAGGAAAACGGTTGTTGCGGGATGATGTGATAGCAGCGATTCTATTCCTATGTGCTGAGCGCCCGCACACGGCACGTGAGTTGGCCAGCGCATTACACCGTAACGTGGACTACGTGCGTAACTCGTATCTCTCACCGCTGGTGCGGCAGGGTCGGCTGGAACTGACCGGCCCGCCCAACGATCCCAACGTGGCCTATCGCGCTGCCCATCAGCCTGGGGCCGAGGGAGGTTTGTAATTCGTGACATGACGGCCTAGCCACCGCTATTCACGAGGCTGGCAAGCTTGAGCTGCTGAACTAATCGCCATTTTCGCCAATCCTGTCTAACAGGAAATACAACAACGAGGAGGAGCAAAAATGACTATGATACACATTACCCAAACCATCTGGAGGAGACCGATGGTTCTACGCCTGCTGCTGGCAGTGTCCCTTTTGGCTGTCCTGGGTGGCGCAGCGGGGGTGAACGCCGCCCCCCCAGGACACGTGCTGGTGCTCAATTCTTACCACCAGGGGCTGAGTTGGACGGACAGCATCGTTCAGGGAATCGAGTCTGTATTGGGAGGAGACTCAGACCTCGAGCTGCACATCGAGTACATGGACACCAAGCACCTGTACGACGAGGTGTATCTTCAGAAGCTGTATGAACTGTACCAGTACAAATATAGCCAGATGCAGTTCGAGGTGGTGATGGTCACCGACAACAACGCCTTTGAATTCCTGCGCCAGCATTACGACGAGCTATTCCCTGGCACGCCAGTGGTCTTCTGTGGCATCAACGATTTCAGGGACTCCATGCTGGAGGGATACGATTTGTTCACCGGGGTGGTAGAGGTGACCGATATCGAGAGCACGCTCGAAATCGCCCTGCAACTACATCCCAACGTAGCCCAGGTCGCGGTGGTGAACGATCGCACCTCCACAGGAGTCGCCCTGGAAAGCGAGCTGCAGGCTCTGATCCCGCGTTTCGAGGATTCGATGGAGTTTGTCCTCATCGAAGACCTGGACATGGCGGAGGTTCAGGCCCAGGTGAAGACTCTGCCTGCCGACAGCCTCATCCTCTTGCTGGTGTTCAACCGCGACGCGTCGGGGCAATTCTTCAGCTACGAGGAAAGCCTGGCCCAGATCTCCAGTGTGACCACTTTACCGATCTATGGCTTATGGGACTTCTATCTGGGCGGCGGCATTGTCGGCGGCAAGCTGGCCAGCGGCTTCCATCAGGGCGAGGCGGCGGCCAAAATCACGCAGCGCATCCTGGAGGGAGAAGCGGTGGAGAATATCCCGGTCGTTAAGGAAAGCCCCAACCGCTACATGTTCGATTACGTGCAACTGCAGCGCTTTGGCCTGGAGCCTTCGGCTTTGCCGGCCGATAGTATCGTCATCAACTCACCCGACACGTTCTATGATCGCTACAGGACGTTGATCTGGGGCTCACTGGGCATCGTCGCCGCACTGATCTTGATTGTCTCCATCCTGCTGGCCAGCATCAACCGGCGCAAGCGGGCGGAGAAGCACATTCAATAGCAGGCCACAGTCACATTCAGAGAAGCCACCCGCGTCAACCGCGCGGGTGGCTTCTTGGGTGTTGCCAAACAAGCGGAAACCTGATATACTATACCAACAGACCCCTACGACCTCTTGATCTACTACTGGCGCGGGTCGCATGACTTTCTCTACTTCACCTCTCGCGGCCAGACCATTATCAGCTCAGGCTGGC
This sequence comes from uncultured Anaerolineae bacterium, assembly GCA_964625745.1. Lineage (GTDB taxonomy): Bacteria > Chloroflexota > Anaerolineae > VGOG01 > VGOG01 > CAZVCJ01. The sequence continues at coordinate 3,617 of CAZVCJ010000009.1, forward strand.
GGTACACAGGTGATTGAAATGAAAAAATGGCTGACCACAATAGCCAGCCTCGCCACAATCGTCGCCCTGCTGTCGGGCAGCCTGGCCCTGGCTAATGATGGCCCAGGCGATGGCTACACAAACGACGTGGTGATCGTTCGAGCGTACTACCCCAACCTTGACGTCGCTAACAGGGTATTCATCTCGTTCGAACCCTGGATATTCGAGACCGATTACGAGGAGGGCTATCACCTCATGAGAGTGACCCAAAGGGAGATAGACCTCCTCACCGATGCTGGCCTTCAGGTCGTGGTTGCCGATCCGCAACAGCTTCCGATGGTGCAATCCATTGTTGGCTATCCCTGCTACCAGACCGTGGAAGAAACCTTCGCCTTTGCAGAGGCGCTGGCTACCACCTACCCCGATCTCGCCACCTGGACCGACGTCGGCAACTCCTGGGAGAAGTCCGCCGGCCTGGGAGGCTACGACGTGATGGTTTTGCGCCTGACCAACTCGGCCATCCCCGGCCCCAAACCCAGGCTGTTCGTCACCAGCGCGATCCACGCCCGCGAATACACCACCGCCCCTCTGATAGTCCATTTCGCCGAATACCTGACGGATAACTATGGCACCGACGCCGACGCCACCTGGATTCTGGATCATCACGAAGTCCACCTGATGCTCCACACCAATCCCGACGGCCGCAAGATGGCCGAGAGCGGGGCTTGGTGGCGCAAGAATACCAACCAGAATTACTGCGGCGCCACGAGCAGCTATCGAGGCGCTGACCTCAACCGAAACTTCAGTTATCAATGGGGCTGCGGCGGCGGGTCCAGCGGCAGCCAATGCAGCGAGCTCTATCGAGGCCCCTTCCCTGCCTCCGAGCCTGAGACCCAGGCCATCCAGAACTATCTGCGTGCCCAGTTCCCCGACCAGCGCGGCCCCAATCTCAACGACCCCGCCCCCGATGACGCCACTGGCATCTATCTCGACATCCACAGCTATAGCCGGCTCGTCCTCTGGCCCTGGGGTTTCACGAGCGGCGCAGCGCCCAACGGGACCCAGCTTCAAACACTGGGGCGCAAGTTTGCCTACTGGAACCATTACGAGCCTCAGCAAGCGATCGGGCTGTACGTCACCGACGGCACTACCGACGACTTTGGCTACGGAGACCTGGGGGTGGCATCCTTTTGCTTCGAGCTTGGCACTGCGTTCTTCCAGTCGTGCAGCTACTTTGAGACCACCATCGTACCCGACAACATGCCGGCGCTGATCTATGCCGCCAAGGTCGTGCGCACACCCTACATGACGCCCGCCGGCCCCGACGCCTACGACCTCTCCCTCAGCGACGACCCGGTTCCCGCCGGTACGCCCGTTACCCTCGGCGGCGCCATCAACGATACCCGTTACAACAACAGCCACGGCACCGAGCCGACGCAAAACATTGCCGCCGCCGAATACTACGTGGACACACCGCCGTGGGTCACTGGCTCTACGGCCATCGCCATGTCCGCATCCGACGGTAACTTCAACTCCACGATCGAGAACGTTGAAGCGACGATTGATACCACCGGCCTGAGCGATGGAAAGCACATCATCTTTGTGCGCGGACAGGATGCGAACGGCAATTGGGGCGCCTTCAGCGCGATCTTCCTCAATGTCACCGGAGGGTCTCCCCCGCCGCCCGTCCTGCTGGTGGACGACGATAACGGCTCGTCCTACGAGGGCTACTTCACAGCGGCGCTCGACGCCCTGGCCAAGGACTACGACATCTGGAACGTCGAGAGTCAGGGCTCGCCTTCGGCGTCTGTCTTGCAGCAGTACACCGTCGTCTTATGGTTCACCGGTGACGACTGTGTCGCCACGCTGACCAGCACCGACCAGTCTAACCTGGCAACCTACCTGGATGGCGGCGGCTGCCTCTTCGTCACTGGCCAGGACATCGGTCGCTCCGTCGGGGCATCGCCCTTCTACAGCGATTATGTCCACGCCGCCTATGTGCAGGACGACGCCGATCTATCTGGTCTGAACGGGGTCTCTGGCGACCCGATATCCGATGGGCTCAATATCACTATCTCCGGCGGCGATGGAGCCAATAACCAAAGCCAGCCAAGTGAGATAGATCCGATCACTCCGGCGGTCAGCATCTTCACCTACAATATTAGCGACACTATGGCTTCGAGGGAGGGTGCTGAGCTCCAGGGCGTGGCATCCTCTGGCACCGGAGCGATAAGGATGGACGGAGGAACATACAAAGTAGTCTACTTCGCTTTCGGCTTCGAGGCCATCAACTCGGCCGCTGATCGTCAGCTAGTCATGGAGAGGGTGCTTGACTGGACGTGGCCACTTTTCGGTGACTTCGATTTCAATTGTGTCGTGAACGTGGTGGACATCATGCAGGTGGCCGCGAAGTGGCAGTGCAAGTGCGAGGATACTTGCTACGACGCACGCTATGACATAGACGATGATTGCGACACAACCGTCGCGGACATCATGTTGGTGGCAGTGCATTGGGGCGAGACTTGCCAATAATGTAGGGTACAGATGATCCCCCGTTAACATCCTGAACCTGGGTACAGCAAACAAGAGCCTCGGTCAAGCGTCTGACCGGGGCTCCTCATTTTCATGCAGAGTTCACGTCAAATTCACGCCGTTTTCACCCACTATTGGGTGCAATCTGCTATAATACGGGCGTTTCATCAAGTTTGCACGGATATGCAACCATTTCGCCCGCTTTCTGGACAGACCCTCCAGCAATCAAGGTTCTTTCAGGAAGAAGCTGTGAAACTGGCAGAGAAAACTATGAACAAGCGGCAGCCGACCGCGCCGTGGGGAGTATGCCATGACTTACGAAAGTGGTTATGAGATCGTAGTAGGGGTCAGACTCATTCCTACTCGGGCGCCCGCTTACGCTGGCGGCAGTACGAAGCTCCCGTGGAGCGAGGTGCCGGAGAAGAAAGGCAAGGGGCATTGCAGCATTTTCGTAACTGAATCTCGTAGAATACCCTCTCATAGGCAAGCAGTTCAAGAACTGCTCGAGGTTGCGCAACCTTTCGACAGCCCTTCGGCCCTTCGACAGCCCTTCACTTCGACTGGGCTCAGTGCAAGCGACGGGGCTCAGGACAAGGCCCAGGACAGCGTGGGGCTCAGGCGATGTCACTTCGACTACGCTCAGTGCAGGCCTGAGGTCCCCCCTGAGCATGACGAAGGGTTCATCGAGGGGACAAGGCTCAACACACCGTCTGTGAAGCCCTTCGAGCCGGAGATGGTCCTCATCCCCGCCGGTGAGTTCACGATGGGCAGTGATCCCCGCTTGGATCAGGATGCCGTTGATGATGAGCAGCCCCGAAGTACTCTGTACCTTCCCGACTACTACCTGGCCAAGACGCCGGTGACCAACGCCCAGTACGCGGCTTTTGTGCAGGCTACCGGTCACCGCCTGCCGGAGCGTTGGATAGGTGGGCAACCGCCAACAGGTAAAGAGCATCATCCCGTGGTGTACGTCTCCTGGCATGACGCCATGGCCTACTGCCACTGGCTGGCCGAGGAAACCGGCCAGCCCTACCGCTTGCCCAACGAGGCCGAATGGGAGAAGGGAGCGCGGGGCAGCGATGGGCGCATCTATCCCTGGGGCCGCCCGGGGGATGAAAAGAGGTGTAACACCACAAGCGGCAAACGAGGAGTCATCCCCGATGGCCTGCTGGACATGGCCGGCAACGTGTGGGAGTGGACACAGAGCATTTGCCAGGTCTACCCCTATGATCCAGAGAATGGCCGGGAAGACATCAGGAGCGGAGTAGGCCGCGTGTTGCGGGGCGGCTCATGGTACCGCAATCAGTGGTACGCCCGCTGCACGCTCCGCTACGCGGTCTACCCTGACGCCCGCTACCACTACCTCGGGTTTCGAGTGGCGGCTTCCCCCGGCTCTCCGCTTAGCTCGGCGTAGAGCAGCAGAACCCTAAAAGTACAACCCGGCTGGGTGTACGAGCCCTAATCCGTCTTCATCCAAACCCTCTCCCCATCGGTCACCACTTCGACAGTGCCCCGCTCGTCGGTGCGCAGGATGCGCTCTTCCCCTACCAGGTCCTCTAACCTCTCCAGTACCTCAGGTGAGGGATGGCCAAACCGGTTGTCGGCACCCACGGAGATGACCACCAACTCCGGGCGCACCGCGTTCAAGAAGGCGGCACTCGATGAGGTGTTGCCGCCGTGGTGAGGGACTTTGAGCACCGTGCTGGCTAGCTGCTGGCCGGAGGCAACCAGCTCGTCCTCTGCTGCCTCCTCGACGTCGCCAGGGAGCAGGAAAGAGACCTGCCCCATGACCAGACGAGTCACGACGGAATTGTTGTTGGCATCGGCATTTGTGTACTCCATCAACTCAGGGCCAGGGTGAAGAACTGTGAGCTCCACCCCATCCCCTGTCACGACGTGCATTCCCGCACGAGCCAGGTGACCAGGGATCTCCTTCTCGCTAATCAACTCCAGCCAACGCTGGTACATGGGGTTGTCATGCTCGTAGCCGCTGTCGAGCACCTGCCCCACACGGTAGCGCTCCAGAACCGGGATCAACCCCGCGATGTGGTCCTCGTCGGCGTGGGTGAGGATGACCAAGTCAAGGCTGCGATCCCAGAAGGGCATCCTGCGGCCCAAAGCGCTGATCAGAGTCGTGGGGCTTGGCCCGCCGTCAATCAGCACCTGCTGACCTCGCGGAGTCTCGACGAAGATGGCATCGCCCTCTCCGACGTCGAAGAAGACCACGTGGAGCTTCCCGTCGGGCAGGCTGGCGACCGTGACCCAGACGAAGACAGCGGCGATGGCCAGGCCGGCGATGAGCCCTTTGGTGGAGAGGCGGTCGGTGAGGCGGCGCCACAGAGACTTGAGACGCGAAGGCTCCTGTCGGCTCACCAGCATAGCTCCGGCCAGCAGGCCGTAGTAGAGCCAAACCAGGCCGGGGCTGACGTGTCCCAGGTTGAGGGAGGCATAGGGGACGCTGGCCGTGATCTCGACCGCCCGGATGGTGTAGGTCAGGAAGAGCCAGACTACCCAGCCCAGCACGTGGCCCAGTGGCAGCCAGATCAGGCCGGCGATGGTCGCCAGCCCGCCCCAGAGCATCACCCCCGGCTGGGCGGGCAGGATGAGAAAGTTGCTGAGCAGGGTGACCAGAGACAGTCGGCGGAAGTGGTAGACGATGATGGGCATAGTGGTAATCTGAGCGGCCATAGTGACGATGAGAGCCTCGTTCAGCACCTCGACAGACCGCCTGGCGGTTCCAGGCGAGAGCGCCCTGGATAGCAGTCTCTCAAACCAGCTTTGCAGAACAGGAGTGTAGACGATCAGTCCCAGGGTAGCAGCAAAGGACAATTGAAATCCCAGGTCCCACAGGGTCTGGGGGTCGAGGAGGGTCATCAACATGGCGGCCGCGATCAGCGAGGTGAGGGCCTCGGTCTGGCGGCCGTAGTGGGTGGCGATGACGTAGAGGCAGCCCATGATCGCTGCCCGCACCACCGCGGCCGAAGCTCCCACCAGGATGGTGTAGACGATGATGCTGGTCAGCACTACCGGCATGGCCCGCCGCTTGCCGAACAGGCGTCGGGCGAGGCGGCTGAAGAGGCCGGCTATGATCGAGATGTTGAACCCTGAGATAGCAATGATATGGGTAGTACCCGTGGCTGAGAAGGCTTCCATCAGATCAGCGGGGATGCCTGTCTCGACTCCTAAAAGTATCCCCGTCAGCAGCGCGGCCTGGGGCTCGTGCAAAATGAGAGCGATGACCCTCTGAGCTCGCCTCTTGAAGCCCAAGAGGGCTGTTCTCAAAGCGCTGCCTCGACCGCGATCTATGAGAGTGATTTGGGGACGCCATAAGGTCGAGTAGACGCCCTGGCGGGCCAGATAATCTCGATAGGAGAAGTCCTCCAGCTCGGGCGGGGTCTCCAGCAACCCCTCGATTTCGAGCTCGTCGCCGTAATCGTACTCCGGATAGCGAGGAGCGCGCACCAGCACGGTGCCTTTCACCTCGCGCTCCTGGCCATCCACTTCTATCCTGGCGACCGCCACCCGCAGATTGGTGTAGGTATCGCGCACGTCGGACTCGCCGCTGACGACGCCCTCAATCCTGACCCAGCCCTGGTCGTTGTAGTGAGCCAGGTGGCCTTCGTCGAAATCCTGCGGAGGGACACTGGCGTCGAAGCGCAGAGCACCCAGGAGCAGAGAGAGGATGCAGACGCTAATCAGCCGGATTCGCTGATCCTTACGCCAGAGGAGAAAGCTCGCCAGAGGCAAGAGCGTCAACAGCCAAACGAACTCCGATGGCAATTGCAGGAGCGAGCCCAGGAAGATGCCTGCCAGCCAGGCGCAGCCGAGGTAGACGAGGGTCATGCTGACTTCTCCACGTTGTCTGAGGTGCTCTTATGATATTCATCCAGCGGGAAAAGTCAAACGAGATATCTGAGCTCTGGCCATTCCACAAAAATCACCCCGCGAATCTTGGCAGCCCAGCCGAGAAGTAGTATAATATCAACAAACCAACCGGTCTGTCTCTTTCCTCCTCTTTGCCTCACGAAGGACGTCCACTATGAACCTGAAACAAGGATGTTCTCTGGTGACTGGCTACAGCGGCGGGAAATGCTTTCGCCGAAATGATACACCATCACTTACCTTTTTACCACTACCAAGAACGGAGGCTGCCATGCACGTCGAACGCATTGAGCTGCGCTACATTCAACTGACGCTGAAGCATCACTTTGAGACCAGTTACATCCGTTCTCTTAAGCGAGACACCATCCTGGTCACGGTGTGGGCCGACGGGGTAGAGGGCTGGGGCGAGTCGGCCATCGAGAGTGGCCCCTGGTACTCGCCGGAGACGGTGGAGACCGCCTGGCACGTTCAACGGGACTTCCTGGTGCCGATGCTGCTGGGGAAGCAGTTGGAGACGGCGGCGGAGGCATTTGATCGCCTGGCTCTGGTGCGCGGTCACAACATGGCCAAGACCGGCCTGGAGGAGGCTCTGTGGGACGTCGAGGCCCGGCAGAAAGGAATATCGGCGGCCCAACTGCTGGGCGGCACCAGCCCGCGCATCGAGAGCGGCGTCAGCGTTGGCATCCAGGACACGCTGAACGAATTGCTGGAGTTGGTGGAAGGCTATCTGGCCCAGGGCTACCGCCGCATCAAAGTGAAGATCAAGCCTGGGTGGGACGTGGAGGTGGTGCGGGCGCTGCGCCGGCGCTGGCCCGAAGTCCCGCTGATGGTGGACGCCAATTCTGCCTATACTCTCGAAGACGCCGACCACCTTGCCGCCCTGGATGGCTTCGACTTGATGATGATCGAGCAGCCACTGGCCTACGACGACATCTATCAGCACAGCCTGCTTCAGCGTCGGCTGCGCACGCCGGTATGTCTGGACGAATCCATCCACACTCCTGCTCACGCCCTGGCGGCACTGGCACTGGGCAGTTGTCGCATCATCAACATCAAGCCCGGCCGCGTAGGTGGCCTGGCCCAGGCGCGGCGCATCCACGACCTGTGTGAGAAGCGAGGAGTGCCGGTGTGGTGCGGCGGATTGCTGGAGGTAGGGGTCGGGCGGGCGCACAACGTGGCCATCGCCAGCCTTCCTGGCTTCACCCTGCCGGGGGACGTCTCCGCCAGTGACCGTTACTTCGAAAGAGACGTGATTGAGCCGCCCTTCTGCCTCAATCCTGACGGAACGATAGACGTGCCCCAGGGGCCCGGCATCGGCGTGGAGGTGGATCGGGCGTTTCTGGATGAGGTGACGGTGCGACGCGAGGTTTTTGCGGCGTAGTCATCGCGGCACGTCCATAACCATGCGCAAGGGGTCCGTCAACTCGTGCACCTCATAGGCCGAAGGCCCGACCGAATTGGGTGTGTTTCATTTCAGTTGGCAAAGCCGCACCGGCCTGGAAGAGCCGGTGCTGGACAGCCTTTTTAAACGAGGAAAGTTACCCAGCACCGCCTGTTCACGGCGGTGCGCCATACTGCGAATATCTTCCAACCCATTTGAAACGCACCCGACCGAATTCGTCGCCTAGCACGTTTTCCGCCTTATCAGCGAAAGAGGTCACAACGCTGTCAATCATCTGCTGCAATCGAAGGAGGAACGACCAACGTGAAGAAAGTCAGCATCATCATCTGCAACCGTTACCATACTTGTGCAGGCGGGAAGTGCCTGCGGGCTCTGCGAAACCGGGAGGGGGCCTTCGCTCTGTACGAGGGAGAGGAGGTCGAGTTGGTGGGCTACACCACTTGCGGCGGCTGTCCGGGCGGCAACGTGGAGTACGCTCCCGCGGAGATGAAGAAGAATGGCGCAGAGGTCATCCACCTGGCTACGGGCCTGGTGGTCGGCTATCCGCCCTGCCCGCGCCTGCAGGCCTTCTGTGAGTTCATCCCCGCCAAGTACGGGCTGGAGGTGGTCATCGGTACCCATCCCATCCCGCAGAACTACTACTTGACCCACCAGGAGTTGGGAACCTGGCGGTCGGCCAGATGGCAAGAACGTATCCAACACGTCTTAACAGATGAAGAAACTCGTCTGGCGTACGATTAAGGCCCGCTTCATGCTTTGTCCACCCTGGAAGCCGCCAAGCTCCCCATTGGCCCGGATAGCTCGATGACAGGGGATGATGATGGGGAAAGTGAGATTCCATCAGACTCATGGCAAGGCTCTCAAGAACGGCTTCCCGTCCCGGTGGCAGAGGAGCTGTACCACGTGCTGGCCGGAGTAGAGGCAGGGGGAAACGCCGCCGCCCGGCATGACCCACTGTCCAGCCATGTAGAAGTTGGTCAGGCCAGGCAACGTCCTCTCTATCCGCGCATTGAGCACCTCTGGCGTCGGCAGCCAGCCCATGTACGCGCCTCTGTGATTCAGGGTGTAGCGCCAGGCGGTGTAAGGCGTGGCCACGTCGGTCATCTCCACCTGGGACGAGATGCCGGGATAGTGAGTCTCCAGCCGCCCTAGCAACTCCGCCGCCACCCGCTTCTTCTCGGCGTCGTAGCGCGGCCGGTCCCTTTGCAACTCGTTCCAGAAGTCCCACTCCGTCTCGAACGAAGCCTGGACCACCGTCTTGCCCGGCGGAGCGAATCGGTCACTATAGTTCAAGATGCGGACCATGATCCCATCAATCGCCTGGTCGCCCACTGCGAAGGGCCGCTCCAGCATGATGATACTCATCCACGGTTCAGCGGTGAATTCGCGGGCCACCCCAAAGCTGGTCATGACCAGGGGATGGATCAGCTTCCAATTCTTGTAGCGGTTCACGATCTTCTCGTTCACGTAGCGACCGCCCAGCATGTTGAAGATGGTGCTGTAGCCATCGGCGGCCGAGACAACCACGTCGGCGCGGTGTTCGCTGCCATCGGCCAGGCGCACCCCTACGGCCCGTGGCCCCCTCCCCGCCCCCCCCCGGTCCCCCCCAACCCTTCGGCCTTGCTCAGGACAGGCTTTGGGGGGGAAGTCAGGGAGAGGAGACTCTTCCACCAGAATCTCCTCGACGGTGGCTTTGTAAGTCACCTGCCCGCCCAGGTCCTTGTAGCGCTTCTCGATGGGCAGGACGAAGTCGAGGCATCCTCCCTCCAGCACCCCCAACTGTCCGTCCGCCAGCAGTCCCAGCACCATGAAGATGAACCAGACCGGCACCTCTGGCAGGAACAGGTACTTGATGCACTCCCGCAGCCAGGGGTCATGAACGGCTTGCACGTAGTCGGCGACGGGCCTGGCGTACTTGCCGATCATGTACTTGAGTAGCCGTCGCATGCCCCACATTTCTTTGAGCTGTTCCAGGGGGCCAACCAACTCAGACGGCTTGCTCATTCCCACTTCGCTCAGGTCGAGCCCCCGCATGGTGCGAGCGCCGGCGATCAGCTCGTCAACGATCCGGGCATCAGTTGGGGAGAGGGCCTTCAAGTCATGGGCCAGGCGGTCGAGGTCCTGGGTGACCAGCACGCTGCGCCCACTGGCTTCGTCGGTGAAGCGGCCATAGGTGGTCATGTCCACGCAGCGGGTGGCCGGGGCGATGCCCAACTCGCGGTACAACTCGTACAGCGCTGTGCCCGGCTTGTGCCCCATGACGAAGTGAATACCACCGTCAATGAGGTAGCCCTTGCGTTTCCAGCAGGCGGCCACCCCACCTGGCACACTGTGGTGTTCGAAGATGTGGCTTTGATAGCCGTTCATCTGGGCGTAGCAGCCGGTGGACAGGCCAGCCAGGCCGGCCCCGATGATGATGAGCGATTTTTCGGTCACTTTTGCTCCTCCACTGCCTGGCATCAGGTGCCCGTCACTTCGGAAGTGACAGGCACCTCTCCACCTCACACCCAAGGGCCACCGGGCGGCCAACGCCGGTCAAAGCGCTGCCCTTCCGACAGTGCCTGGATCACGGGCTGGAGAAAGGCAGCAACGACCTGGATGGCTTCATGCAGGGTGGCAGGCGTATCTTCTAAACGATGGCGGCCCATAAACGCCTCCCAGTGAGCCTGCTTTTCGTGATCCTGGGCAAAGGCATCGGTGAAGGCCACCGGGGTGCGGGGGAGGGTCGTCTGCCGCCAGCGAAACGTCTCATGGATTGCCTGAGTCAGGATAGAGCCGTCGAAGTCAAAGTGGGTGGCCAGCAACCAGACGTCGTAGAAGTCCTTCATGCGACTGTTGACCTCCCCCAGGTAGACCATGGCCTGTAGCTTTTCGGCGATCGCGCTTTCGCGACTGTAGCCCTGCACTTCGGGCGGCGGGAAATCCAGGATAGTCGGCAGCCGGACGAGGGACGGGCCGGGCACCAGGGGATCACCGAAGTCGATGTCAATCTGCATGGGAATACGCGCAGTGCCCAGATAGGCAGTAAAGCGCACGCGCACGCCTTCGTAGTTTGCCGTCTCAATAATGCGCTGGCCGAGGACGCTCTCGGCGGCAAAGCGCAGCCCATCCTCCGGCGCTGGCTCCTGGCAGATCACCTGGATCGCCGACACGACATGCTCGACAGAGTTGTCCAATCGGCCCAGCAGGTCAATATCGCGGGTGGGTCGGGGGAGCGGCGATTGCCAGACGGTGAACATCAACGCCCCTTTGAGCACGAATTGGTGACGATAGGGTGAGCGTCCCAGGCGGTAGAGGAAGCGTTCCAGCGCAAAGTATTGCAGCACCTCGTTGAATGGGCGTCCCCCCGCCCTGGCATGGTTCAGCAGACGCTGGCGAACGGAGGCAGCTACGTTTTGGGTCATAGCAGTGCCTCCAGGTAAGGTTTCATCGCTTTTTCGACCCGGCAGATGCGGGCGTAATGCAGCAGTTTGCTTACGTCAAAGCCAGGGTGCTGGCGATAGAGTTTGAGGGCTTCGAGGGCCACGTCCAGGCCGATCTTGCGGCGGTATTTGAAGCTGTCGGCCACGCTCTTCTCCGGGCCGTAGATGCGAACGGGAATGTCGTCAACCTGATGCGTCTCAACTCCCTCGCTCCAGGCGGGGCCAGAGAACCAAAAGATGCGCAGGGGCGGATAGTCCAGGCGAGGGCGTCCGGCTCGATTGTGCAAAGCGACGTCCACGGCGTGGGGGATCTGGGTAGTCAGTTCATGGAAGGCCAGGGCGGATACCAGGCAGATCACGGCCTGGGGGACCCTTTGGGCGACAGTGACCAGATCGGGATTGGAGAGGGGGGGCAGCTCGGCCAGGCGGTAGAGACCCCGGCTGAGCTGTTCTAGTACGCCGGAGTCACGCATGGCGTAGAGGGTACGCGAGTGGATGCCCAACCGCAGCGCCTCGGCGGTGCGCAAAGTACCGCCGTGTTGTCGAAACACGGTGATCGCGTTTTGAGTGGATTTGCGTGTTTCCATGATCATCGAGGTTGGATAGAACTGCGCATATTTCTGCGAATGTACCAGTAATTCTATCCATAGAAGCCGATTTTGTCAAATGGGGATGAGAGACAGAGGGATCGTTTTGACAAGACGAGTTCCGCCATACCCACCTAAAGAGCAAGCCCCCTCCACCTACGATGAGGCGAAGGGGGCTAGACAGGATGGTGGAGACGGCTCAAATGCATTCGGTGATCCCGATGTTGTTCACCCCGGTACCCGGGTCGGCGCTGTACGAGGAATATCGCGGCTATCTATTCGACGAGATGGGCTTTGACCTCCAATCCAAACAGCCGACGATGATCCGCACTATGTCGGTGTCTATCAGTGGCTTCGGCAGGTTCCAGGCGAAACAACGCATGGCGCCAGCGATGTATTCGCTCAATCCTATGTAGCCGATCACTCTGCAACTCCACCCGCCGCTGACCGCAGCCTGGCAACGATGACTTCCAGATCAAGGTCTGGTGTTCCCAGCCTCCCAAAGTAACGGGCAAATCGAGCCAGCAATGCTTCGGCAAACGGGCTGTCCAGCGAAGCCAGTCGCTCCAGGCTCTTCATCTGCCCTTGTGGCAAGGTCACCAGTTGCTGGAAGTCCACTATCAGGTCTGGCAGGGTGAGGGCGCCCGGCAGGAAGTAGAATCGCTCTGGCTGGCCGTTCTGCCGGTTGTCTCGCAACAACGCACGTAGCTTTCTATCGGTTGTGCTGGATGGCTGTGGTAGACCGGCCTGCCACTTCTGATATTCTGCCTGCTCAGCCAGCGGAGCGCAGCGCGCCAGCAACACCCATTCCGCCCTCTCTCGTTTCGTAACTAAATCGCAAGACGGCGTGAGGAGCACCCAGTGCCCGGTCTGGCCCCCAATCTGACCCTGGTACAGGTCGCCCGCCAACGGCGCGGGCCCCACAGGCGGCATCACGTAGTACTGCATCGGATGTACCCGACCCTCAACCGCAGCGGCCCCGGTGGGATCGCCCAGATTCTGGGCCAGTTGCCGAATCCCTGGCCCGGACAGAGACATCGCCAGCCGGCGCGCCAGCAGATAGGCCAGCGCCGTGCGGTCGGGCGTGTCGCCGAACTCCTCCCAGTGTATCGCCACAAAGTCCCACATGTAGTCACGCTGCACCGCCTCCACATGCCGGATCAGCGCCCGGTTGACAGCGGGCAGGCGGGTGGCGAAGATACTTCTCACCGTCTCCAACAGGAGTGGCAGTCCCTGTGTCTTCTCCACCACCCGGATCAGGGGCATCTCCATATCGCGCACCAGACGCGGCAACCCCGTGTAGAACACGACGGGCACAAAGCGCCTCTGCCGGATGGCCTCCAGAGTCATGATCCCTACTTCTTCTTCTCGCACCTCATCATGCGGCCCCAGTCTGACGTCCAGGATCAACAGGTCAAAGCGGCGCGCTTCCAGCTCGTCGAGTGCAGCGGCGAAATCGGTCAGGGTTTCGACTCGCAGGCGGTCATCGGGAGCAACGATGGTCTCGCCGTCCAGAAACTCCTTCACCTGACGGCAGACCTCAGCATCGTCGTCCACGAACAATAGTTGCCAGGTGGTTGCATCGGCCATGTCACACTCTCCTACGCAACGTGATACGGAAGGTAGCGCCCGGCAGAGGGCCACCATCAATCAATTCCAGGTCACCGGCATAGTACTCGCTGACAATCTCGCCGGCAATCGTCAGGCCCAACCCGACGCCGTCCGGTTTGGTGGAGAAGTAGGGTTCAAAGATGCGGTCCCGGAATTCAGACTCCACACCCGGGCCGCTGTCGAAGAACAGAATTTCGACCTCATCCGGGTCTTTTCGGCGCACACGGACCCCAATCTGCCGACAGTCCTTCGGCACCCTGCGCAGCCAGTACAGGCTATTCTGCAACAGGTTGATGATCACTTCCTGGACTTCGGCCTGATCCACCGTCACCTGCGTATCGGTCTCTGGCAGGTTCACCTGGACCCCGACCTCTGCAATCTCTGTATCCAGAACAGAAAACGCATCGGCGATCACCTGCTCCAGACGGACCTGGACCGGCCGTCCCCGCTTCCGACCGCCAAAAGGCTCGATCTTGCGAAAGACCGTTGCCAGAACATCCGACTGCGTGTTGATGGTGCCAAAGCGCTGGCTCAATCGTCGGATAAGCCTGTCTTTGACTTTACGGGCACGCTCAATGTCACGCAGTCCCAGATGGGCTTCGTTGCGGGTTTTGGAAAGGGGCGCCCGGCCGTCGTGGAGCACCGTGTCAATTAACTGTCCCAGTGTTGCCAGCCGCCGGTAACGAGCCAGAACTTCCTGCACCTCCTCAACCCGTCTCTCCAGGTCTTTTTCCTTCTCCCCCACCAGCGCCAGTAGTTCTGCATCGTCAGGATGTCGCCGTCTTACCAAGTCACGAACGGCCGCAAGGTCAAAGTCGATGAACAGCCCCCCCGGTTGCGTTGTTGGTTTTTTCCGCCGAGGACGAACGGCGTACCGCCGCGTCTCAAGTTCGGCCAGCACCACCTCGACCAGTTCACGCAGGTCATCCAGGGCCGGCCCTTCGATCAGACCTTCCCGGTTGCTCTGGTCACGCAACAGCGGATTGTGGTCGGCGGAGACGAGCACGTAACCTACAACCTGGTTGTTGGACAGGCGTAGCGTGGGGTTCTGGACTCGGCGCAAATCCAGTCGCAGCCAGTCATCGCGTGGTTCACCATAGGGCAGCACCCTGAACCCATCCCGATAGATGTTGATGCCGGCAGCGTCATCCAGGTCACGGCGTACATCAGCAATCGTTGAGCCATACTCATGTGCCAACTCGCCCATGGAAGCCTGGTCCCGGTCCCAGACACGCAACTCGATACGGAACGGCCCGCACTGCGGCGTGTGACCGTCCGGGAAAGCAAATTGTTCCGTTATTGGTTCCTGGCCATCCCGACCCCGCAGCCTGAGGGTCAGATCGTAGCGACCGGTTGCGTCCACGGCTCCCTTGAGCGTGTAGTGTGGGCTCTTCAGCGCTTCCGGTGGCTCGACAACGCCGGACAGATACTCGAACGGAGACGGCAGTTCCAGACGAATCTGGAACTCATCATTTCGGGTCACCTGATCCTGCCTGAAGAAGGGCGAGATCAGCCGGGACAGGCCGGTGCGCAGGGTTTCAAACTGGTTATCACTCCATGTTGTACGCAGCTCCTCCATACGCAGGATGGTACCGTGGGCCAGCTGGCTGGCTTTGGGCTTCTCACTCTCCCCCCACAATGCCTGGATGGTTCCGCCAAGGCAGATCTCGGCTGGCTTCACCTCCTCCCACAGCGCCTGGACCTGATCCAGGTACTTTTGCTCATCATCGAACTGACTCCAGTCGAAGAAGACCCGTACCTCGCGATCCATCTCGGCACGGCGCGTCACCACTTCCAGACGATTCGCCAGCCGAGAGGCGGCAAAGCGGCCGATACCCTTCTCACCCAGTACAAGACGCTCACGCTGCTCGCTCCGACGCTGACGCTTCCTGACCAGGGTAGCCGGTTCCATCCAGGCCGTCTGGATCGTCTCCAGGGACATGCCGTGGCCATTATCTATGACCTCAATTCTGCCTTTGCCAATCTCGAGCGGCCCGTGAAAACGCACCAGCACCCGGGTCGCGTCGGCGTCGTAGGCGTTCTTGACCAGTTCGATGACGGCAACCGTTTCACTGCTTATGAGTTCATCGCCGAAAGTGCGAAGAATTCGTGCCCTGGGACGAAGGGCCTGAGTGCCCGAAAATCGGGCGACTGGTTCAGCCATCTGATGATCTCTGACTCCCCTGGTCGGTGGCACGCCCTGCCAGGGCATTGGGTGCCACACACACAATACGACAACACCGGACACCGCCCACACGCCGGCGGCCGTTTCTTCATACACACTTGCTCTGCCAGGTCCAGCAGGGCGTAGTTGTACGCCCGTGGCTCAGTTGGGTCTACCAGCGCCGTGATCAATTCCCGAAACTGGCGGTTGCGCCGGGACGAGTCCTTAATCTCCAGTCCAAACAGCCGCCCCACCACCCGCACCGTGTTGGTGTCCATCAACGGCTCCGGCAGGTTCCAGGTGAAGCAGCGCACGGCGCCGGCGATGTACTCGCTCACGCCCGTCAGACAGAGCAGGCCGGCTTTTTCCCGTGGCACTTGTCCACCGAAGTGCTCCATCAATTCGGTGGCCATCTCGTGGATCAGGCCAATCCGCCAGCGCAGGCCCAGAGAGTAAAGCGCGTCGTGCAGTTCCTCTTTACTGGCCTGAGCCAGCGCCGGCACGTCTGGGTAACATTCGACAAACCGTTCGTACACGGGCACCACCTGGGGCGCCTGTGTGCGGTGCAGCATCACTTCGGCCATCAGAATGCGGTATGGGTCTTCGGTCAGCCGCCAGGGGCAGGGGCGGAAGTGCCCTCGACCCCAGGCAATCAGTACCTTGCGAAAGGCCACGGCATCTATGGTGTGATCACCAGCTTTGACGGACTGCATGTCAGCCATTGGCCGGATTCGTCTCAGCCAGTTCTGCTGCCTGCGCTGGCTCTTTGCCATCGCTGCCAGACATCGCCGCCGCGCTGCTCGCTGTGCCTGCCATCCCGGCCAGTACCTCGGGCAGGATGGCTTCAGCCACGGCTTTTGCCAGCAGCGGCGGCACCGCATTGCCCACCTGATAGAACTGCCGGGTGAACGCCCCCAGGAAACGAAACCGGTCAGGGAAGCTCTGCAACCGGGCTGCCTCGCGCACCGAGATGGTGCGCGGTGGCTCCGGCTTCCCCTTGCGGCTGGGGTAGATGTGACGATAGGTGTCTTTGCCGATGTGAGCCTCAATCGTCCATGAAGGGCGATCCCGATACAGCTTCCAGTATTTGTCCTTGAAGATGTCGTCCCGGTAACGCTTATACCTGTCAGGCAGTTCGGCGTATTTGCCACCCTCTGGAAGCCAGGCAAAAGCCTCCAGATCCTGCTTATTATGCCAGCGGGTCTGGTGATTATAGAGCACATCCCCAGCTCCCTGGCGCATCAGCCGCTGGTATTCGTTCAATTCACAGCGGTGCTCATACGGCATCTCGTCCTGACGATGTCCATGAGGTACAATGGGAAGATCGCTCATGGCCTGCCAGACAGTGATCGGATTCCCTTTATGCGTCTTTGGCGGCCAGCGAATTTCCCGCCCCAGCATGTTGCCGATGATGAACAACCGTCTACGGGTTTGAGGCACGCCATAGTGGTCGGCCTGGAGCACATTCCAATCCACATGATACCCCAATTCCTCAAATTTACGCAAGGCCTTGTCTAATAACAGTCCATCTCCATCCGCATAGTACTGCACATCTGGGACGTTCTCCATCACGAAGTACAGAGGTCGAAGCGTCTGGACAAAGCGAATGAACTCCTTGTAGTACTGGTTGCGTGGGTCGTGAATGTACGTGGGGTCGTTCTTGAGGCTGCGGATCTTGCCCCGCCCAACCCGGCTGAACCCCTGGCAGGGCGGTCCACCGATGATCAAGTCCACGCGTTCCAGGCTATGGGCCTGAATGAAACTCTCCGGGTCGGTAATAGTGGCGATGTCCGCCTGGACGCAGCGGCCGCCGAAGTTGTAGGCGTGGGTCTGGCAAGCGAGCGCGTCGTTGTCCACGCCCAGACCAATGTAATAGCCGGCCATCTGGAAGCCCAGGCTCATGCCGCCTGCGCCACAAAAGTTATCCAGCACGACAGGGAACGGTAGGTTACCTGTAAATAGACGATCGCCCATATTGAATTCCCGTTCAAAGAATTGCCTAAATCTGCCCACTCCAATGGGTAGCCAAACTAACCCGCCGTGTTCAGGGCGTAGGAGATAATCAGTCGCACTGCCACGATTGTAGCATAAATGGGGTGTGAAGTCAAAGAACAGGCGCACCTGCACCTTCCACTTCGCTCAGATCTCCACCAACCCTCCACGCACAGCCAAGTGATGGGGAATTGCTCAATTATCCGTCACTGACCCATCCTGCCCACCAACCTCTCCCACTCCCGATCCACGTTTTCCTGGATGAACTCGATGTCCTCCTCGGTGAGGTGGCTGAAGCGGCCTTGAAGCTGGAGGTACTCCCGCACCGGCACCTCCCGCCTGGGCCGGACGTTGATGATCCACTTCTCCCCGTTCTCCACTTCGTAGAGGGGGAAGACCCTGCTCTCCACGGCCAAACGCGAGATGCGGATGGAGTAGGCGGGCTCCATCTTCCAGCCAGGCGGACAGGGGGATCAGCGGCGTGTCTCACGCCTGAGTCGCCCCTGCCAGTTGAAACACCAGACGACGCTCGCCGACCAGAACCTCATTGCCACGAACGATAACGTCACCCGTTTCCCGGTCGGGGGTGATGACCAGGTGGTCATCTACTACGGTGACTTCCAGATGAAGCGGTTGCCTGGCTTTGGCTGCACTGCGTTCCAGCAGCAGGTCGAAAAAGATCTCGGCGGGCATCTCACCATAACTGGCTGCTTCTCGCTCTATGTAGTCGTCAATCAAAGTGTCGAACTCTGCCTCGCTCATCTCTGCAAACGTTTGTGGGCTCATTGGGCCTCTCCTTGCAGGCGCAGGATACGCCTTTTCCACTCGTCGTAATCTACCACCACTAATTCTTGGCCACGATGTCGTATTCTCACCGGGGCCGGCAATTGGTCCACAATGGTCTCCAGATGTCCAGGTACCGTGTCACCGTCAATTATATCCCAGGCCGCCGGTTTAAGCAACACGGCCAGCATGTGTGTACGTCCTCGGGCGACCAGGCGCATGATGTAAAAGTCGTGCTCAAGCGGCGCCGCGGCCTGCACAAAGTAGACCGAGGTCTTGACGTCCCCAGCCATACCACTGACT
The DNA here is from genome assembly GCA_964625745.1 of uncultured Anaerolineae bacterium. Taxonomy (GTDB): domain Bacteria; phylum Chloroflexota; class Anaerolineae; order VGOG01; family VGOG01; genus CAZVCJ01. The sequence continues at coordinate 22,274 of CAZVCJ010000009.1, forward strand.
GCCAGGTCGCTGGGGGAATAGCGTTGTTGGCGATCCAGCAAGTTATGTGCCTGAAACTGGACTCCGCTGTTCCGCAGGTCACGAAAGACTTCCACCTCGAAAGCGTACCCACGCGCGAACGCGCCCCACCAGTATAGCAGGTAGCTCAACAACAGGCGCGCTTCAGGCACGTCTGACCGGCGCCACCCGCGTTGCGTGAACTCACTGATAATCCGTCGCGCAAAGCGCGACCACAAGGCAGGGCTTTGCTGCTCCACATCGCGCAGCGTCAGCAATTCACCAAGATAGGCATCCGCCATCAGCCGATCTACTACCTGTTGATAAAGCGTGCGGAAGGTATAGTATCCTCTGGCTGTGACCAACACGGCCTGATCCAGTAGGTCAAATGCCTCGAAAGCCTTGGCCCACGCATCGCGTCCGTACAGACGACCCGCCAGGTAACCGATTACAACACGCTCGTGGTCGGGCCCGAAACTGGCTGAAAGCTGTATTTGTATGGATGGCGTGGTCATATCTGTTGTCAGTCCTCGCTCCCTCCAGCTTACTCTTCCTCGGTTTGATCTACACCATCATCACCCGCTCCACATCATCGTCCACGATTGTAGCATAAACGGGAGCAAAGTCAAGAAGCGGACGCACTGTACTGACCCGCCCTACCCACCAACCTCTCCCACTCCCGATCCACGTTCTCCTGGATGAACTCGATGTCCTCCTCGGTGAGGTGGCTGAAGCGGCCCTGAAGCTGGAGGTACTCCCGCACTGGCACCTCCCGCCTGGGCCAGACGTTGATGGTCCACTGCTCCCCGTTCTCCACTTCGTAGAGGGGGAAGACCTTGCTCTCCACGGCCAATCGCGAGATGCGGATGGAGTGGGCGGGCTCCGTCTTCCAGCCAGGCGGGCAGGGGGAGAAAATGTGGATGAACTTGGCCCCGCGGATTTCCTTGGTCTTCTGGAACTTGCGCACCAGATCCTCTGGATAGGCGACGGTGGCTGTGGCAGCGTAGGGGATGCGATGGGCAGCCATGATGGCCACGATGTCCTTCTTGGGCCTCTCCTTGGGATGCTGCACGGGCGTGGTGGTCGTCCAGGCCCCCCAGGGCGTGGCGGAGGAGCGCTGGATGCCGGTGTTCATGTAGGCTTCGTTATCGTAGCAGGCGTAGATGAAGTCGTCGTTGCGCTCCACGGCACCGGAGAGGGCCTGGAGGCCGATGTCGAAGGTGCCGCCGTCGCCAGCCCAGGTCAGTACCGTGGTCTCTGTATCCCCCTGCGCCTCCAAACCGGCCTTGACCCCTGCGGCCGCGGAGCCTCCCGTCTCGAAGGCGGTGTGCATCAAGGGGATCTTCACCGAAGAGTAGGGGAAGGCGCCGGCAATAATAGACCAGCAGCAGGCGGGGACAACGAGGATCGTCTCCTCGCCCAAAGCCTTCAACGCCAGGCGCATGGCAAGCGCTCCCCCGCAGCCTGGGCAGGCCAGATGGCCGGAAAGCAGTAGTTCTCTGTCGGGTATAGTATAGTTCATGGTTTTCACCTCTTTACGCGTTAACGGGTCAACGAGGTAACGAGTTGATGAGTAACGAGGTAATAAGTGGATTACTCGTTACCTGGTGCCTCATTAACTCGTTACTCATTACCTCATCCACTCGTTACCTTAACTTCCCTCCAAATGATCTCCGCTTCAGGCGCGTCGTGCTCGAAGGTGTAGTCGGCGATGCCCTGGATGGATGCGGGGGTAACGTCCCTGCCGCCCAGGCCGATGATGAAGCCGAAGACGGGCGGGCGATGCGATCCGTTGTAGAGGGCCGATTTCATCTCCTCGGCGAAGATGCCGCCGTGGCCGAAAGAGATGTTGCGGTCAATGACCGCCACTTTGCTGGCCCCTGCCAGGGCCGCTCGAACATCCTCGGCAGGGAAGGGACGAAACATGCGCACTTTGAGCAGTCCGATTCTGTGGCCTTCCTCTCGCAGCTCGTCCACGACCACTCTGGCCGTGCTGGTGATGGTGGCAGAGGTCACCAGGACGACCTCGGCGCCCTCCAGGCGGTATTTCTCCACCAGGCCATAGCCGCGTCCGAAGACTTCCCTGAACTCCTCATCGGCCTGGCGTGCCACCTCCACCGCCCCCTCCATGGCCTTCTGCATCTTGTAGCGTAGTTCCATGTAATGGGAAGGCATTACCAGAGCGCCAAAGGCGTGAGGGTCTCTCGTGTCGAGCTTGTATTGAGCATGGTAAGGGGGCAGGTAGCTGTCCACCAACTCCTGGTCTGGTATGTCCACTGGCTCCTGGGTATGGGAGAGGACGAAGGCATCGAGCACCAGCATGGTGGGCAGGAGCACCTGCTCGGCGATTTTGAAGGCCTGGAGAACGCTGTCTAGCACTTCCTGATTGCTCTCGCAGTAGAATTGCAGCCACCCCGTGTCTCGCTGAGCCAGGCTATCGGTCTGCTCGGTCCAGATGGACCAGCCCGGGCCCATCGCCCGGTTGACGTTGGCCATGACGATGGGGAGCCTGGCCCCAGCCGCCCAGTGGAGCATCTCGTGCATCAGGGCCAATCCGTGCCCCGACGTAGCAGTGAAAGCCCGCGCCCCGGCCGATGAGGCTCCGATGCAGGCGGCCATGGCTGAGTGCTCGCTTTCCACTTTGATGAACTTGGCGTCCAAAAGCCCTTCGGCACAGAGCTCCGACAGCATCTCTACGATCTGGGTCTGGGGGGTGATGGGATAGGCGGCGATAACCTGGGCCCTGGCCAGCATTGCTCCGTAGGAGACAGCGTGGTTGCCCATGATCACTTTTTCCATTTCAACTCCTCCTCGGTGGATATGGCGTAGCGAGGGCACTCCTCGGCGCAGATGCCACACCCCTTGCAGTAGTCGTAGTTGATCTCGTAGCCCCCCCCTTCATCCCCCCCAAAAGTTGGGGGAAAAAGAGGAGGGGTGCGAGCGATGGCCACGTCGGGACAGAAGATCAAGCAGGTATCGCACAGGTTGCAGGTGCCGCAACTGAAGCACCGCCCGGCCTCGGCCTGGGCTTCCTCCTCGCTGAAACCCAGGTTCACCTCTTTGAAACCGCGCACCCTCTCTTCGACAGGCATCTGGGACTGCTCAGGCCGCTCCACCTCCTCGAAATAGGCCAGATTCAGATCCTCAAAGCGGACAACGGTGGGGTCCACGTCTTTAGGGACAGCGTGGACCGCTTCGTCTGGTGGTGGGAAGCCTGCAAGCTCCTCGCCCCTGAGGTGCCTGTCAATGGCCAGGGCGGCGCGTTTTCCAGAGCCGACGGCGTGAGCCACGGTGCCGAAGGGGGTAGCGATATCTCCTCCGGCGAAGATCCCCGGCAGGGTCGTCGCCCCAGCTTCGTCTATGAAGATGCGCCCTCGCCTGACCCCTATCAACGGCTGCTCGCCACTTTCCGGCTCCTGAATTTCGGCTTCCAAAAACGCGATATCCTCTTCCTGGGCAATGGCGGGTATGATGGTGTCTGCTTCAAGGGTGTACTCAGAGCCCTCGATGGGGACGGGACGACGTCGCCCGCTCTCGTCAGTCACCCCTAATTCCATTTTCACGCACTTCAGGCCCGTTACCCGGCCGCTTGCAGTCAACACTTCAACAGGAGTCGTTAAGTAGCGGATCTCAATACCCTCCGCCAGGGCTTCCTCAATCTCCTCAGCAATGGCCGGCATCTCCGCCCGCGAGCGGCGGTAGAGGATCGTAACCTCACTTTTCGTGTCATTTCGCGTAAGATTTTCCGCTGATCCCAGGCGCAACGCTGTGCGAGCGGCATCTATGGCAGTGTTGCCTCCGCCGACGACTGCCACCTTGCGGCCTACCTGGACTTCCTCACCCAGGCTTACTTTCTTGAGGAACTCCAGGCCGTGGATGACCCCCTCGGCGTCCTCGCCTGTGATATTCAGCTTACGACTCTTCTGCAACCCCACTCCGATGAAGATGGCCTGGTAATCCTCTAATAAATCGGAGAGCTTGACGTTATCGCCCACCCGCATGTTGGTCTTGATCTCCACCCCCAGGGCCTCGATGTCGGCGATCTCTCGGTCCAGCACCTCACGGGGCAGGCGATACTCCGGGATGCCCATCCTCATCATCCCTCCCGCCGTCGGCAGGCTCTCGAAGACAGTGACGGCGTAGCCCCGGCGAGCCAGGTGGTAGGCACAGGAGAGGCCGGCGGGGCCAGAGCCGATGATGGCAACGGGGGACGAGTGATGAGTAACGAGTAACGAGGAATGAGTAACGGGTACCTCGTTACTCATTCCTCGTTCCCCATTCCTCGCCGCCCAATCGGCCAGGAACCGCTCCAGGGTGTGAATAGCTATCGCCCCCCCTAACTCCCCACGGTTGCACTCGCTCTCGCAAGGATGGGGGCAGATCCGTCCGCAGACCCCTGGGAAGGGGTTCTCCTGCTTGATCAGTTCCCACGCCTCTTTGTACTTGCCCTCCCTGATCAGAGCCAAACAGCCGACCACGTCTGTCCCGGCGGGACAGTGGTGATTACAGAGAGGGGTTTTATCCACGTACAGGGGCCGGATATACCGCCAACTCCCCGTCTTGTTGACCAGAGTCGTTCCGAGGGACATAGGGAGGTAGGGCATATCGGCCTCAGTTTTAAACACAATTTCTTCTGTCATCGTTTCTCCTTCTTCTGGGTACTGGGTATTGGGTATTGGGTATTCCAATCTCCAACCTCCAATCTCTAATACCTGACTTCCAAGTAGGCTTCTCGGGTAGCGGCGACGTTCTCCCCTGGTTTCAGAGGGACAGCCTCGCGCACCGCTTCGGCGATGGCTTCCAGGCTGACTATGCCCGTAGCCCTGGCGAAGGCTCCCAGGATGGCCGTGTTGACAATCGGGGCGCTTTTAGGCCCCAGCTTGTACTTGATGGCGATGGAGTTAGCGTCAATGGTGGCCACCCGATACTTAGCCGGCAGGTCGAAGGTGGCGGGGTGCTGATCGCTGTTGATGAGAATCCACCCGCCTTCTTTCAAGCCGGCGGTGACATCTACCGCTTCCAGCAAAGTCGGGTCCAGCACCACGATGTGATCGGGCTCGTAGATCTGGCAGCGGATTCGCACGGGCTGGTCGTCAATGCGGGTGAAGGCCATGACTGGTGCGCCTCGCCGCTCCACCCCGAAGGCCGGGAAGGATTGCACGTACTTGCCTTCCTTGAAAACAGCAGCCGCCAGCACCTTGGAGGCGATAACCGCTCCTTGGCCGCCGCGGCCGTGTATCCTGATCTCGATCATGCGCTTCCTCCTTCTCCATTGATGGAAACTTCTAGCATGCTTCACAACCCCCTCGTTGTTTGTTATTCGCTGATTCGCTGATTCGCTAGGTCGCCGACTCGCTCAAACCATCAGCACCCCCAGGGCCAGGGATGCAAGTTTGGCCTCAGGCGGGTCGGCGCGGGAGGGCAGGGCCAAGGGACACTTGCCCCCTACCACCACGCTGGCCATTTCACCCCTGGCAAAGCAGGTGATGGTCTGGGCCAAAAGGCGGCCAGCCTCAATGTCGGGCACGATGAGAATATCAGCCTGGCCGGCCACGTCTCCTTTAATGCCTTTTATGCGTGCTGAACGAGGGGAGATGGCGATGTCTAAGGCCATGGGGCCATCAACGATGCCGCCCTTGATCTGTCCTCGCTGGGCCATCTTGGAGAGATTAGCTGCGTCCAGGCTCAGAGGAACTCTGGGGTCTACCGTCTCCGTAGCTGCGAGGATCGCTACTTTGGGCTCTTCGATGCCCAGCCGATGAGCAACCTCGATAACGTTCTGGATGATGGTCGCCCGCTGCTCCAGCGTGGGTGAGACTACCACACCGATGTCACAGACCAGGATCAGCCGATCAAGGCCTGGGATCTCGAAGACGCCGACATTGGCCAGGAGGCAGCCCGTAGTAGTAGACAGGCCCTTCTCATCCAGGGCAGCCTCAAGAAGATAGCGGGGCTGAGCCAGCCCGTTCATGACCAGGTCCGCCTGGCCGTTTTTAACCAACTCCACAGCTCGACGCGCCGCCAGTTTGGGATGGGGCTCGTCCACCACAGTCATACCAGCCAGATCGATGCCTTTTTCCCTGGCGATCTCTGCCATAACCGCCGGGCCGCCAACCAGAACGGGGTAAGCCAGGCCTCCTTTTCGCGCCCTGCTGACGGCCAACAGGGTGGACTGGTCGTGGGGGGCGACGACTGCCACCCATTTGGCGCCTTTTCTCTTCGCCATTTCGACGAGCTCGACAAAGTTCTTAATGCTTATCCAAGCGGAGGCATCAACGAAAACGCGCTCTTTCATTAGCTCTCAGCCTCGTAAAGATAGTTGCGAAAGCGCTCTGAAACGTTGGATGGCATATCGCTATTTGTGATAAGGCCAGCTAATTGAAGTGCTTCCGCCCTGCTTTCCGGCGTGAGACGCTGCTTTGCTTCCCATCTGGCAAGTTCTGCACGTCTCCGCTCGGCCAATTCACGTAAAGCTGGCGAGAGGAGTTCGCTCCTTGCGCTTGGTCTCTCAACAGTGAGAAGCTCTATTGCCCTGATCACAACTGAAGAGATGTCCACCCCTTCTGACTCTAAGGCATCCAATCTATTCACTACTGCGTCCGGCAATTCCATCTGAATTACCCTTGACATGTCCTTTCACCTCCATTTAGAAGTCCAGCGAAGCTTCGTCTCAAACTAACCAGTTCATTTACTGCTTCAGCCAGGCTATAATGCTTTTCTTCCTTCCTTGCAGAAAGACCGCCAAAGCCTGACGCATGACCTCTTCCTCAGTCACGCCCATGTAGGTAGCGAACTCGATCGTTGCTTCCTTATCAGTCCTCATCTTGGCCATCCTCCTCGTATTGGCCTCTCAAAAACGATCTCCCCTAGACATCCTGTAGCCTGTGGTAGTCAGCAGATACCCAAACAGGCACATGCCAGCTACGATCAACATGTCTTCCCCGCCCAAGAGACCACTTATATACAACAGATAGGCGCCCAGCAATATGAACCCTATCCCGACCAGGAACAGTACGAGACCATAGACTTGATGGATCATAGTTGACCCTCCCATCGGCGGGCGCATTGGCGCGTCGTATGAACGGAGCGCGGCCGCCACACGGCCTTGCAACGGCCAGTTCACGAGAAGTCGCCCCGCAAACGCGAAACCCGCCCCGATTACACTACGCGATCACGCGGTCGGCGCCAGTGACATGATGGCCGACGTGTGTCCATGCTTTGGCCTCTTAGAAACGCTCTCCACTGGACATTCTGTAACCCGCTATAGTCAGCAAATATCCAAATATACAGATCCCGGCAGCGAACAACGTGTTTTGCCAATTCACAAGGCCACTACTCATGTACCCCGTATACAACAGATAGGCGCCTAACAATAGGAAACCTATTCCGGCCACGAACAGCACGATACCATAGACCCGGTGCATGGTTGCTCCTTCTAATTATCAGTAATTGTTCCATCACCCGGCCAGGCGATGGCTTATTCTCGCGTCGCCAGCAGCACTCCTAAAGCCATAGAGACCAGTTTAGTCTCGTGGGGATCAGAGCGGGAGGCCACCACGATGGGGGACTTGCCGCCCACCACGACCCCCGCCATGTTCCCCTTGGCGAAATAGGTGATGGCCTTGGCCAGAACATTGGCCGCTTCGACATCGGGAGGGATCAGGACGTCGGCCTGGCCCGCAACGTCGCTTTTGATGCCTTTGATCTGGGCTGATTCCGGGGAGATGGCGTTATCCAAGGCCAAGGGGCCATCTATGAGGCCACCTTTGATCTGCCCCCGGTCGGCCATTTTGGAGAGATTGGCGGCGTCGAGGGTGGCAGGTATCTTGGGGTTGACCATCTCTGTGGCGGCCAGGATAGCTACTTTCGGCTGTTCCACTCCCAAACGCTGAGCAACGAAGATGGCGTTCTGGACGATCTCGATCTTCTGTTCCATGGTGGGGGCGACCACTACCCCGGCATCGCTGATGAAGATGAGCCGGTCGAAGCCGGGGATCTCGAAGATGCCCACGTGGGTCAGCAGACGGCCCATCCGCAGCCCCACTTCCTTGTCCAGTGCGGCCCGCAGGAAGTCCCCCGTCTCGATCTTCCCCTTCATGGCCATCTGAGCATGTCCTAGCCTTACCAATTCCATGACCTTGTGCGCCGCCTGCTTTGGCTCCGGCTCGTGGATGATCATCATGCGGCGGATGTCTATGGAGCTCTCCTGGGCGATCTCCGTGATGGCTGCCCGATCCCCTACCAGAATGCACTCGCAAAGATCTTGCGTCTCAGCATCGTGGGCCGCCAGGAGTACCTCTTTTTCCTGCGCGGCGGCGATGGCCACCGTCTTGGGCCCTACTCCTCTCGCTTCCTCCATCAATTGAGCAAAAGTGGTGATGGCCATACCTCAAGCCCTCCCTCGGCCCCCCCCAACCTTGGGGGGGAAGTTCCAATATCCAATCTCCAATCTCTATCGTGACTACTCAGGCTGTCATTGCGAGCGGAGCGAAGCAATCCCCAAGCCGCAAGGAGGAGATTGCTTCGTCGCAAAAAACACTCCTCGCAATGACACGGGCTGAGCAGTTACTCTCTATCTACGCTTGCGGCGTCTCCTCTTCTTCTGGGGGGGCGCCTTCTCTCCACTGGGAGCCGGAGCCTGCTCCTGCTCCTTGCGCATGCAGCAGTGTTTATACTTCTTGCCGCTGCCGCAGGGGCAGGGGTCGTTGCGCCCGACCCTGGCCCCGGCCGCTCTGGCCGGCTGGGGGGCGCGTTGAGCCTCCACGTTGGTGCGCACCTCGCGCATAGGGCGCGGCTGCGGCTCCCTGACCAAGCTGACTCGGTAGATGTCGCCCACTATGGCGTGTTGGATGGCAGCCAGGAGCTCCTCGTACATCTCGTAGGCTTCTTTCTTGAAGGCCTGTAAGGGGTCCTGTTGGCCATAAGCCCTGAGACCTATGCCTTCGCGCAGATTGTCGAGACCGGTGAGGTGCCGGATCCACAGATTGTCTACCGACCGCAACATCACCAGCCGCTCCAACTGGCGCATATCCTCCGAACCCAGTTGCCGCTCCTTTTCCTCGTAGAGTCTTTCGGCCAGGTCGAGTATCTGCTCTTCGATCTCCTGGGGCGTTAGTTTCTTCCAGCGGGCCGCCCCCCCTTCATCCCCCCCAAGTCGGGGGGGAAAGAGGGGAGGCAGGGGCATGATAGTTCGCAGCGACGACAGCAAGGCTTCCAGGTCCCAATCCTCGGCATATCCAGCAGTGTGGAGGGCCACCAGGCCGGCAAGTTCTTCGTGGATCATGTCCATGATAGCGGGTCTAAGGTTGTCCTCGCTAAGCACCTGATGGCGCTGCTGGTAGATGATCTCTCGCTGCTTGTTGACCACGTCGTCGTATTCCAGCAGATGCTTGCGGATGTCGAAGTTGTGGCCCTCTACTCTGGTCTGGGCATTCCCGATAGTCTTGGTGATCAAATCGTGCTCGATGGGGATGTCTTCCTCCATCCCCGCCCACTCCATGAATCCTTTGACCCTCTCCCCGCCGAAGCGGCGCATCAGGTCGTCCTCCAGGGAGACGTAGAAACGGGAAGAGCCAATGTCACCTTGGCGGCCGGAGCGCCCCCGCAACTGGTTGTCAATACGTCGCGCTTCGTGGCGCTCGGTACCCAGGACGTGGAGGCCACCCAGTTCCAGCACCTTCTCGCGGTCCTGTTCGCAGATCTCTTTTGCCCTGGCCAGAGCCTCGGCCCATTGCTGTTGAGAGACCGTGGTCAGGTCTACTCCCTGGCGGCGCAGGTCCTCCCGGGCCAGCCCCTCCGGATCGCCCCCCAGCTTGATGTCCACGCCTCGGCCAGCCATGTTGGTGGCGATAGTCACAGCGCCGGAGCGGCCAGCCTGGGTAATGAAGAGCGCCTCCTTCTCGTGATATTTGGCGTTGAGCACCTGGTGGGGGATGCCCTTGCGCCTGAGCATCTCCGAGAGCACCTCAGACCTCTCGATGAAGACGGTACCCACCAGCACCGGTCGCCCCTGAGCTTGCAGTTCCTCGATCTCTCGCACCACGGCTCGGAACTTGGCCTCTTCGTTCTTGTAGATCAGGTCGGGGTAATCGAGGCGCTTGTAGTACAGTTCGTTATTATCTGGGTTTTGATAGGTTACTACCTCCACTCCGTCTCGCCGCTCTTTCCGGGTTACTAACTCTCCTTCCAGAGCCCGATACTCCACGTTGGTGGGCAGCACGACCACATCCAGGTCGTAGATCTTGTGCAGCTCCTCGGCCTCGGTGACTGCTGTCCCCGTCATGCCCGCCAGCTTCTCGTACATGCGGAAGTAGTTCTGAAGGGTGATGGTGGCCAGGGTCAGGTTTTCACGCTGCACCTGTACCCCCTCCTTGGCCTCGATTGCCTGGTGCAGCCCCTCCGAGTAGCGCCGCCCGTGCATCAGGCGGCCGGTGAATTCGTCAACGATGATCACCTGCCCGTCTTTGACGATGTAATTGCGGTCGCGATGGAAGATGGTCTGAGCTCGCAAGGCGTTGTCCACGTAGGGGGTCAGGGCGAAGTTCTCTGGCGAGTAGAGGTTGTCCACCCCCAGCCACCGCTCTATCTTCTCGATCCCATCTTCAGTGAGGGTGACCACCCGGTCCTTCTCGTCCATGACGTAATCCGCCTCGCGCCGCAGGCGGGGGATGAGATCGGCCATGCGGCGGTAGTTGGGGTCTGGTTCCTCGGCGGGGCCAGAGATGATGAGAGGAGTGCGTGCCTCGTCTATCAGAATATAGTCCACTTCATCAACGATGGCGTAGTGAAAGCCCCGCTGCACCTGCTGGGAGAGGTCCAGCACCATGTTGTCCCGCAGGTAGTCGAAGCCGAACTCGTGGTTAGTGCCGTAAGTAATGTCGGCCTGGTATGCCTCGCGTCGGCTCACGGGCCGCAGGTACTGATAGCGCTCATCGTCGGCCAGGTACTCAGGGTCGAAGAGGAAGGCCGACTCGTGCTGGATAACCCCCACCGAGAGATCCAAAAGACGGTAGATGGGCCCCATCCACTGGGTGTCGCGCTTGGCCAGATAATCGTTGACAGTGACCAGGTGACACCCCTTGCCCGCTAAAGCGTTGAGGTAGAGGGGCAGGGTAGCGACCAGGGTCTTTCCCTCGCCGGTTCTCATCTCGGCCACCTTGCCCTCGTGCAGCGCCATGCCGCCCATCAGTTGCACGTCGAAATGGCGCATGCCAGTGGTGCGCTTGGACGCCTCTCTGACCGCAGCAAAGGCTTCTGCCATGACGTCATCTAAGGACTCGCCAGCCTGGAGCTGTCCGATGAACTTCTTCGTTTTGCCACGGAGCTCTTCATCGGACAGAGCCTCGAGCTCAGGCTCGAGAGCGTTGATCGCTTCGATGAGAGGCCGCAACCTGTTCAGTTCCCGCTCGTTGGGGTCTCCAATGACCTTGCTCAGCAGATTTCTAAACATGATCTAACTAACTCGTATTCCTCCTCTTGCTACGGATTCTTGCTACGGAGGGGCGTCCTCGCCCCAACCGCCTAACCGGGCACATCCTTCATGTACTCACCCACTGAAATCCCCAGGTGGACGCGGCGGATAACCTCGCCCAGCAGAGGAGCCACGGAGAGGACGGTGATGTTGGGTAACATTTTCTCGGGAGGGATGGGGATGGTGTTCGTGGTGACCATCTCTTTGATCTCGCATTGTCGCAAGCGCTCCACTGCTGGCGGGGAGAATATGGGGTGAGTGAAGCTGGCGTAGACGTCTTTAGCGCCGTGGTCTTTGACGATGGTTACGGCTTCCGTTAGTGATCCTGCCGTATCCACCTCGTCGTCAACGATGATCACGTTCTTGCCTTGCACTTTGCCTATGAGGGTCAGAGCTTCGCTGTGCGCATCAGTGATACTTCGACGTTTCTCCACAAAGGCCAATGGCAAACCCAGCTTCTCGGCGAAATTGCGGCCTTTTTTGGCGAATCCCAGGTCGGCGGCGACAACTACGGCGTCACGCAGGTTCTTTTCCGCGAAGTAATCGCTGAGGATGTTGAAGGCCGATATTTCGTCGCCCGGAATACTGAAGAACCCCTGAATCTGGCCGGCGTGAAGGTCTATGGTCATCCAGCGGTCGGCCCCGGCCACGGTGATCAGATCGGCAATGAGGCGGGCGGTGATGGGTATGCGGGGCTGGTCTTTCTTATCGCTGCGGCCATAAGAATAAACGGGGATCACCGTAGTGATACGCCCTGCGGAGGCTCGCCTCAAAGTGTCAATCATGATCAAAAGTTCCATGACGTTTCTGTTCACCGGCGAGCAGGTGGGCTGGATGAGGAAAACATCCCGCCCGCGAACGCTCTGGCGCAACCTGATAAAAATGTTCTCATTGGGAAAGTCTATGATGTCCGCCTCCGATGGGGGAACCTGCAGGTAATCACAAATCTCCTGGGTCAGAGCCGGGTTACCTGAGCCCCCAAAGATCGCCAGCTCCCCGTACATCTTCACTGTGACTTCTTTCACCTCTCTCCTCCCGACGGTGTCCTGAGCCCTGTCCTGAGCTGCGTCGAAGGGCTGTCGAAGGATTGACCGGCCTCAAACTCCTCTCGCAGGATGCCCATCATTAACTCATCGTGATACTGCCCATCGCTGAAGCGGGCCTCTCGTTGCCGGCCTTCGTGTCGGAAGCCGCACTTCTCGTAGCAGCGAATGGCCCGCTCATTGTAACCGTAGACGGTGAGGAAAACGCGATGCAGATTCATCTCGCCGAAAGCGAAGCCCAGCAGGGCCTTGATGGCATCGCTGCCGTAGCCCTGGTTCCAATACTCCTGCTCGCCGATGACGATGCCCAGGTAGGCCCTACTGTTCTTCCAGTCAATGCTGTGCAGTCCGCAGTTGCCGATGTGCACGCCGTCCTCGGTTTCAATAGCAAAGACCTTTCCGTCTCGGTCCTCCAACTGACGCTCGAACCACTTCTCTTCCTCGGCCATTGACATCGGCATGTACATGGTCAGGTATTGCCGCACCTCTGGATCGTTAAACCAACGGACAAAAGCGGGTAGGTCTTCTCGCTCTATCGCTCTGAGTTTCGTTTTCTGTCCTCGTATCATTTCTGGCCACCTCCGGAAAACAATTATACAACAATTTCTCGAGATTGGGAAGAATCAGGGCAAAGGGAATTTGTGTACTATAGGCTGTTGTGGTATAATCAAAATGGTCAAGGAATGGCAGTCGCTTACACAGGCGAGCGGGAGAGGAGGCAGTGAAAATGATCCAGGTAACGGTTGACAGCATAAGAGCAAGTTTGATGTCCCAGCATCGAGTAGTGATCTTAAAAGAAGTAGATAGCGAAAGGTATTTGCCTATCTGGATTGGCCCCTTCGAGGCCGAGGCCATTACCCTCGAATTACAGCAGGTCGAGTTGGCTCGCCCCCTGACCCATGATCTGCTGAAAGCGGTCATCACCGAGATGGGGGCCAAAGTGTCCCACGTCCTGGTGAGCGATCTACATGATGACACCTTCTACGCCCGCATCGTCCTGGACAACAACGGCCAGCCCCTGGAGATAGATTCCCGCCCCAGCGATAGCATCGCCCTGGCCGTGCGAGCCGAAGCCCCTATCTTCGTGGCCGAGTCGGTAATGGAAAGAGCTGCCATAACGCCCGACGAAGGAATAAGCTGTTCGGATGAGGAGAATCTGTCGGTTTTCCACGATTTCGTTGAGACCCTCGACCTCGACGAATGAGTTTGGAGTTTGGCGTTTCGGGTTTCGAGCTGAGTGAACTCGAAACCCCGAACCCGAAACGCCAAACTGCCTTTGACGGTGAGACGATGAACAAGTCAGAGAAGATGGCACCTCATAACACCGAGGCGGAAGAGGCAGCCCTGGGATCGCTTCTTTTAGATCCCGATGCCATATTCAATGTGGCCTCCTTTCTCAGCCCTGCGGATTTCTATCGGGAGAAAAATGGCTGGATCTACGATGCCATCAGGGACCTCCACGACCGGCGGGAGCCAGCCGACTTCGTCACCCTTTGCGACGAGTTGGAGCGGCGCGGCCAACTGGATGAGATAGGCGGGGCAGCCCACATTACTTTCCTGATCAATGCCGTACCCACGGCCATCCACGCGGAGTACTATGCCCGCATCGTGGAGCGCACGGCCATCCTGCGCCGACTGATTGACGCGGCGGGGCAGATCGCGGCCATTGCTTACGAAGACGCCGAAGACGTGGACGAGGTGATAGATAGGGCTGAGCAGGTACTGTTTGGGGTCTCCCAGCACCGCATAGCCCGCGACCTGGTAGCGATAAAACAGATAATCGGAGCCTATTACGATCGAATAGACTACTTGTATCAACACCGTGGCGAGCTTATCGGTATCCCCACGGGCTTCCCCCTGCTGGACAAGTTATTGGGAGGCTTGCAGCCCTCCGACCTGATCATTGTGGCGGGCCGGCCAAGCATGGGCAAAACCTCGCTCGCCCTCTCTATCGCCCAAAACGCCGCCCGCAAGTTCAACCAGCGCGTGGCCTTCTTTAGCCTGGAGATGAGTTCCACGCAGGTAGTGCAGCGACTCGTCTCAGCCGAGACGGGCATAGATTCCCAAAGATTGCGCCTGGGCGATCTGAGGGACGATGAGTGGCCCCTCTTCGTCGAGGCGACAGGTATCCTCTCGGAGTTCCCCATTTTCGTTGACGACACGCCTTCCATCTCCGCCTTGCAGATGCGAACCAAGTCCCGCCGTCTCCACGCCGAGCATGGTCTCGATCTTGTCATAGTTGATTACCTCCAGTTGATGCGAGGAGACACCCGGTCGGAGAATCGAGTCCAGGAGATTTCGTCTATCTCTCGTGCACTCAAAGGGTTGGCTAGAGAGCTGAACGTACCTGTGATGGCCGTCTCCCAGTTATCCCGAGCCGTTGAATCCCGTAAGGATCACCAGCCCATGCTCTCCGACCTTCGCGAGAGCGGATCCATCGAGCAGGACGCGGATGTGGTGATGTTCATCTACCGCGAGGAGATTTACGACGAGGAGACGGAGCGGAAGAACATCGCCGACATCATCCTGGCCAAACACCGCAATGGCCCCACTGGCAAAATTCCTCTGTATTTTCAGAAAGAACTGGCTCAGTTCCACGAACTAGAACTTGTTCGCGAAGAACTAAAGATCTAAATCGGGTCTTGAGTTTGCGAGTTTCGAGACTTCGGCGAGCTCAGTCGAGCCGTTTCGGGTTTACCTGACCGCCCGACCAAAGACCACCAGACAAACAGACCAATGAAAAGCTTTTCTGGTTTTCCTGCTGGCAAGGTGCACTTTACCCCCTTGCCCAATTTGTTCTTTAGCAAGCTCCTGCCGGCCATTGATGACCTGGCTGAGTTGAAGGTGACTCTGCACATCTTCTGGCTGCTGCATCAAAAGAAGGGCTACCCTCGATACGTGAGCCGGCGAGAATTGGAGGCCGATGGGGTGCTGTTGGAGGGGCTCAAAGGGACAGGCCAGGAGCCCGAGGAGCGCCTGGGGCAGGCTTTGGAGCGGGCCGTGGCCCGAGGCATCCTCCTCCGCGTGACGGCCCACCGGGGAGAGGAGCAAGATGATTGGTACTTTATGAACACCGACGTTGGCCGGAGGACGGTGGACAAGATCCGCCACGGAGAGCTGGATATCGAGGCGGCCGTCGCGCCCGGTGAGGTGCGTCTGGAAGTGAAACGGCCCAACATCTTCGCCCTCTACGAACAGAACATCGGCCTGCTCACGCCCCTCATTGCCGAGGAGCTCAGGGACGCAGAGAAAACTTACCCCGCCGGCTGGATCGAGGAGGCCTTCAGAATAGCCGTGGAGCACAATGCTCGCCGTTGGCGGTACGTGCGCAGCATTCTGGAGCGCTGGGCAGCCGCAGGGAAGGATAGTGAAAAGGCTAGAAGAGGTTCTGAAGAAGATCGCCATAGATACATCGAAGGGAAGTATGCCGACTATATCGAGCACTGAAGAACGTCAAACGTCAAACGTCAAACGTCAAACGTCAAAGCCCGGCGAGGTGTGCCCCATCTGCAACGGGGCTGGATACCTGGTCAAGGACGTGCCACCTGGCCATCCCGATTTCGGCAAGCTCTATCCCTGTCAGTGCAAGATCGAGGAACTGGAGGCCAGGCGCCTTTCGGACTTGCAGGACTTGAGCCAGTTGGGCAAGCTTTCCCGCATGACCTTTCAGAGCTTTAAGCCTGAGGGCGTCGGACTCAACACCCAGAAGCGAGAGAATCTCCGGCGAGCCTGCGAGCGGGCTAAACATTTCGCCCAGGAATCGGCAGGGTGGTTGATTCTCAAAGGGGGCTATGGCTGTGGTAAAACTCACCTGGCAGCGGCTATATCCAACTACCGCATCGCTAATGGACAACTCGTTCTCTTCGTCGTAGTGCCCGACCTCCTCGACTATCTGCGAGCCACCTATGCCCCCACCAGCCAGGTTTCCTATGATGAGCGCTTCGAACAAGTGCGCAGTGCCCCCCTGCTGATCCTCGACGATCTAGGTACCCAAAGTTCCACCCCCTGGGCTCAGGAAAAACTCTACCAGATACTGAACTATCGTTACAATGCCCGGCTGCCCACGGTGGTCACTACTAATCGCGAATTGGAGGAAATTGATCTGCGGCTTCGCTCGCGGCTGGTGGACCCTGATCTGGCGGAGATCGTCACCATCCTGGCTCCCGACTTCCGCCGCAGCGGGGTGGGTCAAGACCAGTCGGAGCTCTCCAGCCTCTCCCTCCACAGCGACAAGACCTTCCAGACCTTCGACCTGCGGGCTCACGAGCTCCCTGCCGACGAACACGAGAACCTTAAGCGGGCCTTCGCTATTGCCAAAGGATACGCCGAGAATCCAGTGAGTTGGCTGGTCTTCACGGGCACTTATGGCTGCGGCAAGACTCACCTCGCAGCAGCCATCGCCAACTATCGGCAGGATCGGGGCTATCCGGCTCTCTTCGTCGTGGTGCCCGATCTCCTCGATCACCTGCGGGCCACCTTCAGCCCCCAGAGCCTGGTTTCTTATGACCAGCGGTTCGAGGAAGTGCGCAATGCCTCCCTTTTGATCCTCGACGACCTGGGCACCCAGAGTTCCACGAAATGGGCTCAGGAGAAGCTCTTTCAGCTTTTCAATCACCGTTATAATGCTCGATTGCCTACCGTTATCACCATGCAAGAGTCGATAGAGGAATTTGAGAAGACCAACCCTCGCCTCAGTTCCCGCATTTTGGACTTCTCCCGCTGCACTATCTGTGCCATCATTGCCCCTAGCTATCGCGGCGGAGCGCGGTCTCAGAAACAACGGAGCCGCCGGCGTAAGGATTAGAATCAACGCCTCCTTCGGCGATCAAAACAAGACCGCGAAGGTCTCTCCGGACCTTCGCGGTCTTTTATCTGAATGGCATTGGGGTCAAACAGGGGTTGGCCTTCACTACCGTGGTATTTTCACGGTGAAGGTGGTGTCACCCGGCTGGCTCTTAACCTCGAACTGAGCATCATAGGGGCTCAGGAGCTGATAACAACTGTGCAGCCCCAATCCTGTCCCCGTGAGGGCTACCCCGCTGCTGCTGCTGGGCTTGGTAGTGAAAAAGGGCTCGAAAAGGTGGGGGGTGTTCTCCGATGGGATACCTACTCCTGTGTCGTGGAACTCAATGTAGACGTACCCATCGTCACCGCGCGTCGTGATAGTGAGCACAGGCTCCTCGCAGCCTTCCATGGCATCTATGGCGTTCTTGATGAGGTTGGAAAAGGACTGGCTGAAGTCGCTATAGATGCCTTCGATGTACAGGGGTTCCTCCGTGAAATTGTAAACCTTCTCGATATAGTTCTTGAAGCGTGGATCCCCGTTCAAGAACTTCAACTCCTGCCATAACAGATCATTGATGTCAACTAGCTGCTTGTGCACCTCTTGCTCGCGTCGGCTCTTGTACACCAGGTTATCAATGATCTCCTGCATGGTTTTGCTCCCCCGCTCAATGGCGAACAACTCCTGACGCATATTCTCATATATCTCGGCAATGTCGGGAAGCATCTCTGCCTTACGGCCAGCCCTCTGGCTCAGGAGAAGGGGCAGATTCTTCTCGAAGCAGTCTCGTGCCTCCTCGAGAACAAGCTGAGTTCTACCCCTGATGACCGTTAGCGGGGTGAGGAGATTGTGGGCGATCCCCTGGGCCAATCGCCCAATGGCCGAGAGCTTCTCAGCTTGTACGAGCTGGCCCTCCAGTTGTTTCCGCAGGGTGATGTCCTGGACGATTTGTACCATGCTACCCCTCGAATCCCGCAGAGGATGGGTAGACAGGTATAGGTCTTTTTTCAGAGTGGGCTCCCTCACCTCGATGGTTTGAGGCTTACCCGTACGCATCGTCCCAATCTTGGGGCAGTAGCTGGGAGGCTCATCCCGGTCGTGTAAGACTCGGTAGCATTTTTGGCCAATCAGCTTGGCCGGTGAAGTGCCTAACATATTGGCAAAGGCAACGTTTACCCGGAGGATGTTGAAGTCTTCATCCAGCATAAAGATGCCTTCGGTGATAGCGTCGAAGATCTCCTCCCACTCCCTCTTGGCACGAACCACCTTCTGAAACGTCTGCGCGTTCTCAATAGCCGTCCCGATCTGCTGGCCGATGGTCACCAGAGAGTTGACCTCTCGAGAGTTTGGCATGCGGCCTCGGCTGAAGATGTTCATGATCCCCAACAGTTTCCCATTGGCGCTCAGAGGCACGCTGATGTAGGAGCGAAATCCCTCTCTGTCTCGCAAGAATCTGCCGAGCCGAGGATATTCGGATATCTCTTGTACCACGATGAGGCTTTCCAGTTCGGGGGGCACGGCCGGGAAGTCATATCCGACTTTCATAGTGACCAACTCTTGGGCAAATTGCCCCTCCATTCCTTGTTGAGCTTCCAACACGAACTCGTCTCTGGCTTCATTGAACAGGAAGACGAACCCCATCTCTAATCCCATTGAGGACAACACGATATCCAGCGCCTTTTCCAGGATCTCCTGCAGGCTAAGTGCCGGGCCGACCTCAACGCCGATCTTGCTGAGAGCGACGAGTTCCTCCTCACAGGACAGCAGCGCATTATTGGCTTCTTCCAGCTCGGCAATCTTCTCCTCCAGATTGTAAAGCAATGCCTCTTCCTTCATCTCCCCCATCTCCCCTCCTCGGTTCACCAAACCGCTTAGCCGGGACGGTGCACACCTGTTCCGTGGGATCTCCTCCAGGGCCTTATCTAACCCGCGAGCCGCTCGGCAAGGCTGGCGAGAGGCCATCTTGTCCACCTCCCAAAACAGGTGACTGCTTCCAGGGACGACCGCCAGGGCGCCCCTCTATCTCTCGGACAAGACCCTGGGCAGTTTTGACTATTGAGCTTCCATTTATGTCGACTTAAGCTCTGAGCCCCGTCCCCGGGGCGGCCCGAGAACAAGCCTTTGAGCCTTAAGTTGACACTAATGCAAACCCATCAAACCAGTATCTGACCTCCTGGCAGGATAGGAAGCTGAAACGTAAATCCGTGATGCATACTTCATGTTTCGCGTTTGGATTGGTCTTCCCCTATCGGCGAGAAGCTGGAAGCTCTGCGGCTATTGTTGAGGTACCGGTTCAACATCCTGAGGCTGTACCGGCGGTGCCCCCCAGGAGTGCGGTAAGGCGCCAGTCCGCCGTTACTCTCTATCTTACCCAGGGTGAACATGCTCACTCGCAGGTACCTTGCAGCCTCCTTAGCGGTCATGAGGCTTGCCCTATTCTCTGCCATTTTAACAACTCCTTTCCTTGCCTGCCGAAGAGATATCCAAAGGTGAACAAAACGGCTGCAAATTTTCTGAACTGCTTGCATTATAGCAAATTTAGTCCAGTTCTTGGGTGAAAGAAGCGTTAATTCGGCATTAATTTAGCGTGAAGGAGGTGGGACTCCCAGTGAGGTTTCTCTACGCTCATCAGAGGGGCAATATTGGTTCTGTACCTTGGCCTGTCCTTCCACAGGTTGCTTTGGGGTATGGCGTGATCAATGCAGCAGACCAGCCTGCGAACCTGTCGAATTCTGCAAGTGCCAGGCGCCTTCAAGCGGCTAGACTGGGCAGTTACAAAAGTGAACGCTAGTCCAGTGGTGGACTAGCGTCTAGTGGGAGAGGTTTGGGCTTTCGGGCAGGTTCGAATCTTGCCAGGCTACAGATCGCTATGCAGCGACGATATAGCCGTGGCGGGAGATGGTCTTGATATAGATGGGGTCGGTGGGCGAGGGTTCGATCTTGGCCCGGATGTTCTTGATATGCGCTCTGACCAGGTTAGGGTCGCCTGTGCCTGGGGGATACTCCCACACCTCCTGCAGCAATCTCTCGGTGGAGATTACCTCCCCAGCGTGTTTCATAAGATAATGGAGCAACTCAAACTCTACTGGGGTGAGGAGAAGGACGTGGCCATCCACGTTCAACTTGAAAGTGCGTGGATCGAGGGAGAGGGGGCCAATTTCCAGGGAGGCTTTGGGCGCTTCAGTGGGCATACTGCGGCGCAGAAGAGCTCTCACTCGCAACTCTAACTCGCGGAGGTCGAAGGGCTTCGTCAGGTAGTCATCGGCCCCGGCCTCGAATCCTTCGATCTTGTCCTCGATTTTGCTTTTGGCAGTCAAAAACAGAATAGGAACAGTGGCCACGTTGGGGAGAGCGCGGATGCGTTGGCAGACCTCAATGCCATCCATGCGAGGCATCATGATATCCAGCACCACCAGGTCGGGACACTGTTTTTGGATCCGTTCCAGGGCCTGAGCGCCGCTGTAGGCAACAATCACCTCATGGTCCCTGCGCCGAAGGGTGCGCTCTATTGTCCCAGCAACGTCTCGATCATCATCAACAACTAGGATGCGGGCCATGGGGCACCTCCCACAAAGACTAATCCTGTTCTTCGATAAAGACCTGGTTTGTTATTGGCAGGGTCACGGTGACAGTTGTTCCCTTACCTTCCTCGCTGTCTAACTCGATAATCCCATTGTGCCGGGCAATGGTTTTATAGGTGATGTATAGCCCTAAACCCGTGCCCTTGTTCAAATCCTTAGTCGTGAAGAAGGGATCGAATACCCTATCCAGGTTGACTTTGGGGATGCCGACGCCCGTGTCTGAGATAAGCACCTGGATGGCTTTGTCAGACCCATCCAGCCGGGAGATAATGCGAATTTCTCCACTTTGCCTGGCGGGTATGGAGTCCCGTGCGTTGAGCAGCAGGTTGATCCAGACTTCTTCGAGATGATGGATGCTGGCTGACACCAGGGGCAAGTCTGCAGCCAGGTCTTTGATTATAGAAACATTGGCCCTCTCGATCTGATAGGCGATAAGGGAGAGGGCGCTATCAATGGATCGGTTTATATCTATGGGGATCAGTTCATACTCCTCCTGGCGGGAGAAGGACAACAGATTCCCGATAACTTTGCTGGCACGCCGTCCTGACCGTTCGATGGCTTTGAGGGACTCGTATTCCGGTTGGTCTGGCTGCATATCTGCCATCAGCAACTGGGCATCGCCGATTATGGTCGTCAAGGGGTTGCGGATCTCGTGGGCGATCCCGGCTGCAAACTCCCCAATGGCCGAAAGTTTAGCCGATTGAAAAAGGTGAGCCTTCGCTGTCGTCAGGTCCTCATACGCCTCATTCAAGTTGTGGAAAAGCCGGGCATTATCAATAGCCACACCGATTTGATTGCCTATAGAAGTAAGCAACTCCACATCCTGACGGGAGAACTGGCGGAGATCGTGGCCGGCGATGTCCATCACACCAAGCACCCTCTTCTTCGACCTTAATGGTATGCAGGCAATGGATCGAAACCCCCCCGCTTTCATCCCCAATTCTATCTCCGAGAGGCCCGCTTCCTCGGAGATGTCCTCTGCCAAGATCGGTTCTCCTGAATGCGCGACACGCCCGGTCAGACCTTGTCCTGGTCTCAGCGAGTCCACTTCGTGGAACAACTCATCAAGAAAGCCATGATGAACTGTGAAAGTCAGTTCCTCGGTTTGCTCGTCTACCAGGGCTATGGCGCCTGCTTCTATTCTCATCACTTCCAGCACCTTTTCCAGAGTACTGTGCAGGATCTCCTCTAAATTCAGAGATTGACTAACCGTGGCTGCGATGGCATTAAGAGCAGAAATTTTCTTTAGGTTTTCTGTTTCCCTCTCAATTCCTATTACCCTATTTCTCCATGTCAGGATAAGCCCTGCAATGGCAGCTACGAGCAGGCCGACTTTTGGAATGATGGTGTACGCGCTCTGATACAGGCTCGAAGATAGATAGTCCCTGGATGCTTCATCCTTGACCGTGAACCAAGCGCTAAAGAAAAGGCTATCAATGACCAACACTGCCAATCCCAGAATTAGAAGGAGTCTGGCAATGGTAGCACTCCTTGGCTCCTTGACCTTGGGATAATCATACCTCGTCAAGAATACCAGAACGATAAGGCCCCAGCCAATGACCAGAAGCCAATATACAACTATGCCGATATAATCAGGGGAAATCATTTTTCATCTATCTTATCGTTTCGATGTCACCCTTGCCATTTAACACTATTATAACTCAATTCTTATATTTACGCAAAATTCCCAAAAAGGCTATGAGCCGCTAGAGCTCATAGCCCTCCCAGCCTGCCTCGGCAGGAGAACTCCCTGCAGCCAGAAAAGTGATAGCCAAGAGCCTCACAAACCCGAATCGAGGCGGTGTTGCCCTCGGCAACGATGTAGAGGGGCTTGATCCCTTCTTTCAGCAATTCAGCAGTGCAGGCGGAGACCACCGCCTTGGCCAGACCCCGTCCACGGAAACCCTCCTGGGTGCAAACACCGACCTCGGCAAAGCAGGGCGAGCGCCAGTTTGTGCCTGCCGCCGCGATCACCTCCTCGTCATCCTTGATCTCAAAGCGAGGGAAGCGGTCTTCCTTGACTACTTTTTCGACAGCATGGCGAAAGTCCGGTCGGAAGCTCTTCTCGTCAGCGGTGTAGATCAAGTTGCAGTGCTCGTCCCAGGTGATGAGGCATCGTTTCAAGAGCGAGGCCCTTTGTTCCTTCGCCGCGAAGAGGTACTCCCGTCCCTCGTCCAGGTGATCGGATAGAAGGGTGGCCAGCACATCATCGGAAGCGGATCGCATCACCACCAGCGGGGTAAAAAGGTCATGCGCGGTCTGACAGACGGCCAGGAAGCCGTCCGCGACCTCCCGGCCGTGAGTGAAGACCCGCGTCCGTTTGTGGTAGAGGGTGTAGTAGGCGGTGAGGGCGTCCTCTGGAGAGGTGAGTGATAGTAAGTGGGCTATCAAACTTCGTTCGTCCACGTTAGGCAATTGCCAGGCCTGACAGGTTTTGGTAAACCTGTCAGGCCTGGCGGCTATGGATACATCCTACCCAGCAGCCTGGGGAAGGGAATCGTCTCCCGGATGTGCTTCACGCCGCAAATCCAGGCCACAGTCCGCTCCAGGCCCAGGCCAAAGCCGGAGTGGGGCACCGACCCGTAGCGCCGCAGGTCGAGATACCACTCGTAGGCTTGGCGGGGGATGCCGAGTTGCTCCACTTGCTGTTCCAGATACTCGTAGCTGGCGGTACGCTGGCCCCCGCCGATGACCTCGCCGTATCCTTCGGTGACCAGCAAGTCCACCGACAGACACACCTCCGGCCGCTCAGGGTCAAACTCCATGTAAAATGCCTTGCACTTCGTGGGATAGTGGTGGACGAAGACCGGCTTCTCGAAGTGCTCGGCCAGGGCCGTCTCGTGAGGGGCCCCGAAATCATCCCCCCACTCGATGGATATGCCGTCCCGGTGAAGGATTTCAACTGCTGAGTCATACGTGATGCGCGGAAACGGTGGTTCCACCTTTGCCAGCAACGTCGTATCGCGCTCAAGGGTCTTCAACTCTTCGGCCCGATTTTTCAGCGTGGTCTGGACAACGTAGCTAGTGAGCTCCTCCTCGACCGTCATGCACTCGTCCAGGTCGGCCCAGGCCATCTCCGGCTCCACCATCCAGAACTCCAGCAAGTGGCGGCGAGTCTTCGACTTCTCGGCTCGGAAAGTGGGGCCGAAGCAGTAGACCTTGCCGAAGGACATGATCTCGGCCTCGTTGTAGAGTTGGCCGCTCTGGGCAAGATAGGCCATATCCCCGAAGTAGTCGGTCTCAAAGAGAGTGGTGGTGTCCTCGCAGGAGGAAGGAGTGAGGATGGGCGTATCCAGGTTGATGAAGCCGTGGGAATCCAGCCAATGGCGGATGGCCCGCACCACCTCGGCCCGCACCCGCAGGACGGCGTGCTGCCTGGAGGAGCGCAGCCAAAGGTGGCGGCGATCCATCAGGAACTCCACACCGTGCTCCTTAGGAGTTATGGGGTAATCCTCGGCCAGTTGCACGATCTCCATGTCGTTCGCCGTGAGCTCATAACCACCTGGCGCCCGCCTGTCCGCCCGCACCGTGCCGGTAACGACCAGGGATGACTCCTGAGTCACCGCTTTGGCTGCTTCGAACGCCTCGGGAGACACGTCATCCTCAAGGACCACGGCCTGGATCACTCCCGTGCCATCCCGAACCAGGAGGAATTGCAGCCTCCCCTTATCCGTTTTATTATGAAGCCAGCCCTTGATGGTCACATCTTTGCCCTCGTGGGCGGCGATGTCTTCGATAAGCACATGGGTTGCCACAGTCAAGCCTCCTTAAGGTGGGTTTCGGGTTTCAGGGCAAAAGTGATAAACAGAAGCGTGATTAGCTCGAATCATTCAAGCGACTGTGCTCCGATGGGTGGTGTCTATATTTTACCCCGCTTTAGCCGAGGCGTCAAGCGCAAAAAAAGCCCTCAGGTGAGGGCGCATCAGTTGTACTATTTTGGGTTTGCGAACGCAGTTCATTACACGGGGATGATCTGTCAAAGCAGCTCTAATCCCACTCCTCCACCTCCTCAATGCCGACATCGTCTGGGGCAATGCCCAACTCAATCAATCGTTTCTCGGCGCTCTTGCGGTCGCCCTCCCAGACGAACTCCAAATCGTAGATGACGCCGGATCCGGGCATCATGAGCCAGCCGTTGCTTTGCAGCTTATCCACGACCTCCGCCGCGGCGTGCAAGCGCTCGCGTAACTCGTCGCCTTTCCGTCTTAGGATTTTGGGATCGATGTAGTCTACGCCCTCGATATCCATCTCCCAGGAAGGCTTGAGAAAAAGATGGATGGAGACGATAGTCCTGATCATCTTAGCTCTCCTCCTGCCTGACCTTATGGCTTTTTGATGGGTGAGGGAAGGTGAGCCCTGACCCACCCGACAGGTTAGAACTCACCTTCCCCATGTGCTTTCGAAGTGGGATGTCCTGACCGTGGAGGAAGCTAGACCTCCTCCTCTCAATCCTCACCCTCCTCCCAGTCCTCGTCTTCAAGAGCGTAGTCGAACTCGAGAGGATTCAGACTGATGACCTCCAACATCACTCCACATTCTGGACATTCGATGGGCTTTCCCAGTTTCATCTTTGTGCTGAACGTAATCGTGCCATCACATTCAGGGCAGCGGGCCGTTTTGATATTTCCTCTCTCAGACATAGTTGACCATCCTCCGGTTATTAGCTTGTCGTCTTTGGCCTGGTTGGAGTCTTCTCAGGCTTGATTTGTTCAAATTATAACTGAAATTCGCCCGGATGTCAGTAACAGGTTGGTTAACCTTTGGTGACAAAACGGTTGCACTTTGGTTAAAGATCGGTAACAGAACGTAAACAGGGGATCTCTCATCGTTCGAGAGATCCCCTGTTCAGTCAAGGACTTATTACCTTTATTCGCCTGGAGGAGACAACCTGTAGCCAAAGCCTCGCACCGATTGGATGTATCTTTCTCCCCCCACAGCTACCGCTCTCATCTTTTGCCGCATGCGGTTGATATGGACTTTGAGGAGTTCTCGCGCCTCGTTGTCTTCCCCTTTGTAACCCCACACGGTTTCCAGGAGCTCCCGATATCCGATCACCCGGCCAGCATCGAGGGCCAGGGAACTCAACAGATTGAATTGGATGGGGGTTAAAGCCAACGACCTATCGTAGAAGGTGACCTGCTTCTTCTCAAAGTCAATGGTCAACTGCCCTACCTTCAGGACAGTCCTCTTTTCCTCGAGAAGTCTGCGTAATCGTCGTAGAATCGCCTCCGCGCGACGAAGATGGCTCGACTCGAAGGCTCTGAGATGTTCCTCCAATAACTCTCCTTCTCTTCGCCCTTCCTCCTTATCGTGGGCCACAAGAAGGATGAGTGGCATATCAAGGTCCTCTTGCCAGGGAACGAAGGGGCGAAGGCCATCAATCTCCAGCAGGTTTTTGTCGAGGATGATCAGGTCGGGCTTACGTTGCTCAACCTGGGTTGCAATGGAAGAGCTATCGAGGGCAATGAAAACAGGGTGCCCTTCCCGCTGCAGAGAATAACGGAGGCTTTTGGAGAACTCTTCGTCTTCATCAATCACTAGGATTCTCATGGGTAGTGTACCCTTTTCCCCACTCACTATCGGTATACCTGCCGACGGTGGGCGATGCGCAGAATGGTCACCCGCTGTTCTTCATCATCTATCTCGTAGATGATGCGATAATCACCGATGCGAATACGCCATTCGTTCACTGTGCCTGATAGCTTGACTACCCCATGAGGGCGAGGCTCATCCTCAAGCGCCAACAAAGCATCGTTTACCCGCTGACGGATAGCCAGCTCCTTCAACTCGCGCCGTGCACGCTCGGCGACAGGGCGTAACTCAACTGTATATTTCATCCAGAAAGCTCTCCTGTCTCTGCGAGTGCCTGGCGCAAAGGGATAGACTCCCCTTCTTCCGTTCGCGCTTCCTCTGCCAGCATGTGATCCAATGCATCCTGCAGGTGGCGCGGGAGCTTCTCCCAATCAGCGTAAACAGCCAGCAGTTGCAAGAAGGTATGATAGTCAGTGTAGGTTAGCGTAACTTCCACCAGTTGTCCTTGACGATCATAGACCAACTTAGGATAGCTTTCTACCGCTTCGGTCGTTTCTAAAGCGTCCTTAGTTGCCAGAGCCATCTTGTACCTCCTCGTGCTATCGCTCGGCTTTCTTCTCCCCAACCATCATCAATCCGATTTCCTCTATCTTCACCTCTGTGGGATACACTATCCTCCCCTCTCCTCTCTCGCGTACGGCAGCCCCAGAGCGGCTGGAGCGCCCACTCGCAAGCCATTTGCAACCCTGAGCCTCCGTCCTGACCATCATTTTGAAATATATCACGAAAGCCTGCTTTTGTCAACGAGAGGAGAGCGAGAGCGTTGCGCATTGGGGACATGGGGTGGCGGAGGCGCTGCCGATGAACCGTATGCCGGGTGTTCAGAAGTGGAAAGGCCACAATTGTGTCCTCCCTTTGATTTGGCAACTGCGCTAATTTCCGCCCGCCGGCAACTCGATGCTGAATGCGGTTCCCCGCTCTGGTTCACTCTCGACGCCGATTCGACCACCGTGGGCCCGCACCAACTGCCGGGCGATGGCCAGCCCTAGCCCGCTTCCCGCGCCACCGGCATGGGAGCGGGCCCGGTCGCCGCGCCAGAAACGGTCAAAAATGTAGGGCAGATCCTCGGGAGGAATGCCCTCGCCAGTGTCGCGCACGATGATGCGGACGCCGTCATCCATCGGCTGGGCTTGCAGCGTGACTGCCCCGCCAGCAAACGTGTAGCGCAGCGCGTTGGCCAGCAGATTGCTCAGCACCTGATCCAGCCGCCCCACATCGCCGGTGATGGTCAGGTCGGATGCGTCACCTTCGGTTTCGACACGCAGGTCTATGCCTGCCGCTTCGGCCTGGCCGCTGAAGCTGGTAGACACATCGGCCAGCAGCTCGGCCACATCCACCAGCTCCCACATCAATGGTAACTGGCCGGCCTCCGCCAGGGACAGGGTCCGCAAGTCATCCACCAGGCGGGGCAGCAAGCGCGTTTCGTCCAGCGTGGCGTTGACGTGCTCCGTCGTCGGCTCGTACACCCCGTCGAGGAGGCCCTCCAGATTGCCCTGGATGATGTGCAGCGGCGTGCGAAGCTCG
The DNA here is from genome assembly GCA_964625745.1 of uncultured Anaerolineae bacterium. GTDB lineage: Bacteria > Chloroflexota > Anaerolineae > VGOG01 > VGOG01 > CAZVCJ01. The sequence continues at coordinate 50,264 of CAZVCJ010000009.1, forward strand.
TGAGCCACGTCGGCGGTGAGGTTGCGGCGTTGCTGATCGGCGCGCTCCAGCTCTTCGATCATGCGATTGAAAGAGTTGGCCAGGCGGCCGAAATCGCCGGGGCCTTGCCCCGGCACACGTACGCTCAGGTCACCCCCGGCTACGCGGTCGGCGGCAGCCATGACGCTGGCTAGCGGGGTGGCGATGTCCTGGACGGCTCGTCTGGCCAACAGCCCCGCCAGCACCGGCATGGCCAGCGCCAGGCCAATACCGCCGATCCACACCAACACTGTCGTCTGCCCATTGCCTCCGAGCAGCCGTGAGAACAGAAAAGCCAGCGCTGCCATCCCACCCAGCACCAGCAGGACCATGAAGCCAAAGATGCCAGCGAAGCGGAAAAATAGGAATCTCCGCTTGCGATGCCATGCTTTCGGCCACTCAGGAAACTGATGGTCGTGATCCCACGATCTCCACGTCGGATGCGGGCCGTGTTCGTAGTGTTTCCAGAATTTTTTGCGCTTCAAGATCACACCTCGTCGGTGAACTTGTAACCGACGCCGTAGACGGTGAGAACGTAGCGCGGCTTGGCGGGGTCGGACCCCAGCTTGCGACGCAGGTTCTTGATGTGGGCATCTACGCTGCGGTCGAAGCCTTCGTAAGCGACGCCGTGCAGCCGGTCGAGCAGTTGCGCGCGGGTGAAGGTCTGGCCAGGGTGCTGGGCCAGGACGGTGAGCAGGTTGAACTCGGTGCGGGTGAGGCGAATTGGCTCTCCGGCGCGAGTGGCGCGATGGCCTTCCAAGTCAATCTCCAGATCGCCGGCGCGGATGAGGCCCGGCTGGTGGACGCCGCCCCGCACGCGGCGCAGCACCGCCCGCACGCGGGCCACCAACTCGCGAGGCGAGAACGGTTTGGTGACGTAGTCATCCGCGCCCAGTTCCAGGCCGATGAGCCGGTCAGTCTCCTCGACGCGGGCAGTG
>CAZVCJ010000010.1:0-9052 GCA_964625745.1 uncultured Anaerolineae bacterium
TCTTCCAGGATGAGGCCCAGGGACAGGTACAAGGGACGGGCGCCGCACATGGCCAAGTCATTGACCGTGCCGTTGACGGCCAACTCGCCGATGTCTCCGCCGGGGAAGAAGAGGGGACTGACGACGAAGGAGTCGGTAGTGAAGGCCAGGCGGACGCCCTCCACCTCCAGTACCGCCCCGTCGTGCAAAGTCTCCAGGGCCGGGTTGCGAAAGGTGGGCCAAAACATCCGCTCAATGAGCATCTGGGTCAGCCGCCCCCCTCCTCCGTGGGCCAGGAGCACGGTCGGGTAGTCTTGGATGGGAATGGGGCACTGGAAGGCAAACTGTTCTCCTGACATCTCAGTGGTCTCCGTCAAACGTCAAGCGTCAAACGTCATTGGAATCCGTCCATCCTGCCAATCCGTTGTTCTCCGTACCGGTAGTAGGCGGCGCAGGCCCCTTCGCTGGAGACCATTGGCGCGCCCAGGGGGTGCTCCGGGGTGCAGCGGGTGCCGAAAGCGGGGCATTCCAGCGGCTTCTTCCGCCCTTGCAAAATTAACCCGGCCATGCACTCCGGCGACTCCTCCACCGTCATCTCCGCCACGTCAAACCGCCGCTCGGCGTCGAAGTCGGCGTATTCCTCCCGCAGCCGCAGGCCGCTGCGGGGGATCACCCCGATCCCTCGCCAAGCCCGGTCGGTGACCTCAAAGACCTGCTGGATGAGCCGCTGGGCCTGGACGTTTCCCTCTCGCCGCACGGAACGGGCGTACTGATTCTCGACCTCCCACCGCCCCTCTTCCAGCGCTTTCAGCGTCGCGTAGAGGCCTCGGAGGATGTCCAGCGGCTCGAAGCCGGTGACGACGATGGGCACCTGATGCCGCTCGGCGATAGGCTCGTACTCCCAGTATCCCATCACGGTGCAGACGTGGCCGGGGGCCAGGAATCCCTGCACCTCGTTGCCGGGGGCGCTGAGGATGGCCTCGATGGCCGGGGGCACCAGGACGTGGGCGGAGAGAATGGAGAAGTTCTGCAGCTCCATCTGTTTGGCCTGCCAGACGGCCATGGCATTGGCTGGAGCGGTGGTCTCGAACCCTACGGCGAAGAAGACCACCTCCCGCTCTGGGTTCTGCTGAGCCAGCTTCAACGCATCCAGCGGGGAGTAGACCATGCGCACGTCCCCGCCCTCGGCCTTGACCATCAGCAAGTCCTTGTGAGAGCCGGGTACCCGCAGCATATCGCCGAAAGAGCAGAAGATCACGGGCGTGTGTAAATCTTGGGGGAGCGAGCGCCGGTTGAGTAGCGAAGCGTATCGAAACCAAGCGAGCGGCTCTTGGGCGACCCGCTTGGCCTCGATACGTCGCTCCGCTCCTACTCGGCCGGCGCTAGATTCACTCTTTTCCTCACGCCCCCCCAACTCATATATGCGCCCGAAGATCACTTCTGGACGAGAGGCGATGGCGATGGCCTTGTCCAAAAGTTCCACCGGGGTCACGCAGACAGGACAGCCGGGGCCGTGGACCAGGGTCACCTCTTCCGGTAGCATCCGGTCCAGCCCGAACTTGAGGATGGTGTGGGTCTGCCCGCCGCAGATCTCCATCAGCGTCCAGGGCCGGGTGACCGTCCGTCGGATGGCTTCGACGTACTGCCTTGCTGTTGCTTCGTCTCGATACTCGTCTATGTACTTCATGGGACGTGTTAGACATTGCCAACCCGCTGAGTTGGCTCACACCTTGGATTTATGATGAACCCCTCACGCCAGATTCCTTCTACAAGGCGTGGGTTTGCGCCAACAACTGTATACCGGCCCATGTCCTCAAGTTCCAGGCCGATTCCCGCGAGTCCGGCGACAAGAGCTTGAAGTTCATCGTGATTTGGCTCGGAGGCCAACTGCAAGGGGAACCGACGCTTCAGTTCTAGCCCCCGATCTTTGATGTCAGAGGTGCTGGCCTTGGCCTTTGCCGGGAGCCGTGGGATACCGAGGGCGGACCAGGCAGACAGAGGGAATGATTCAAGAACCAGGTGGTACGGCCTGACGTCGAGGAGCGCCCTGTTGTCGAGGCGGGTCCAGCCACGGTTGGCCAGTTGGTCAAAAAGCGCAACCGAGAAGGTAACAAATGGACCATAATTTGCTGGTTTGACGCGACCGGGCAGACCAGTTTTGGCGGGGGTGTTGAGCGCGCGTTCGCAGAGGCGTGAGTTCTCGATTCCGTTAAAGGGATCTTTCCATGCCTGTGGCCCATCAATCAAGATAAGCCGCGAAGCGTTATCAGAGCAAATCTTGACGAGCGCCTCTGCAAGAAGTTCAGGCGTCGGAGCTCCCGAGAGACCCAACTGGCCCGGTTGAATGAACTTGCATCTGATCGTGTCCTGTTCCGAGTGAAGAATCGCAATTCCAATATCGTGGTAATGCCTGTATGCGAGATCAACAGAAACTACCGCCATAGGCAGTACCCCCTTCGTCACCGGCTAGTACACCTCGGCGGAAATCCTTCAGTAGTTGCAGGGCAAGCGCCGGTTGAGTAACTTCGTAGCGCCAGCGGAGAAGTGTATCGAAACCAAGCGTTTTCCGCCTACAAGGGTGCCTTCCACAAGCCGCTTGGCCTCGATACGTCGCTCTGCTCCTACTCGGCCGGCGCTATCGCTCAACGCCCTACTGGGGAAGGATTTACGCCCTCATGTACTAGCTATTGATTGGACAGAATTATTTCTGCCCAGCCCTCCGTTTTGGCCTCTCTCAACCAAATGCAGGTGGTTGTCTGTATCGTGATGCCGTATCGCGGCAAACAAACTCACTGGACAGTAACGGTGAGAGGCTCGCCCTGCTCCTTCGCTATCCTCTCCAGTTCGGCCAGAGCCATCAGCGTTTCGTGGGCCTCTTCCTCATCCAGGCGGCTGATGGCAAAGCCGACGTGGACGATGACGTAGTCTCCCACCTGAGCCTCAGGCGTAAAGGCCAGGCAGCTTTCCTTGACGATTCCCCCAAAGCTCACTTTGCCCATGGGGACGCCGAGAGGGTTGTCCTCAATGCTGATGATCCTACCAGGAATTCCCAGACACATGATTCTTCCAACCTCCAACCACCAATATCCAATATCTAATACCCAATATCCAATTATCAGGGCAGCTCAAAAGTCTCCTGAAGCACCTCGACAGCTTCGTCCATATCGTAAACGTCAATGAGACAAGAAGCGGTAGAGATGGAAGTGCTGATAGCCAGGATGTTGATGCCAGCCGAGGCCAGCGCCGAGAACATTGCCCCCGCGATGCCTGGCCGCTCCCCGAAGTGCGGGCCGAATATGGACACTATCCCCACCTCCTGGTCATGCACGATCTCTTGCGCCCCAACCGTTTCTTTGATCGTGTGGAGCACTTCCAAAGCCGCCGCCAAGCCTTCTGGAGTCACACAGACGACGATGTTGTCCAGGTTGTTGAGATCAATGGTATGAACAATAAAGGCAACGTTGATACCCCTCTCGCCCAAAGCGCTGAGGAGCGCACCGGCCACGCCGGGCCGGTCGGGGATGGACATCACGCCGATCTTGGCCAGGTTACGGTTCTGGATGATCCCACCGATTTTGATCTTCCCCCTTCGCATTTCTCTCTCCCCCTCAACCTTGATCGCCGAAGGTCTCTGACCGAGGCGAAAAGGGCTCAGTCGGGAGACCTTCGCCCATCACAAGACCCTACTCAACCCTTCGGCAGAGTCACATAAAAGGTGCTTCCCTCCCCCACCACGCTTTCCACCGAGATCTGGCCTCCGTGCTGCTCAACTACGTCCTTAGCAATGGCCAGCCCCAATCCCGTCCCTTCCATTTCCATAGACTTGGCGTTCTTGGCGCGGTAGAACTCATCGAAGATGCGCGATAGGGCCTCTTCTGGAATGCCAATCCCTGTATCAGAAACCTCCGCTTTTATCTGGTCATCCTCGCTCCAGGCCCTCACCGTCACCGAGCCGCCAGTTGGGGTGTACTTGACGGCATTGCTCACCAGGTTCATAAAGACCCGTTCCAACCCATCTTCGATCCCGACCAGGACAAGAGGCTCTTCTGTGATCTCCACCTTGAACTCCAGTCCTTTTTCCTCCGCGCTGGTCCGCATCAACTCTGTGACCTTAGCGATGACCTCGTTGAGGACCACCTCTTTCTTTTCGCCCCTGAGCTGCTCCATCTTGCCAGCCGCCAACTCCAGAAGGTCTTTGACCAACGCTAGCAAGAAAGAGATGCGCCGCTGCGAGCGCTGAACCAGGTCCTGCTGTTTGGACGTCATGGGACCTACGTAGCCTTGCTCCATGATTCTCAACATGCTCTGCACGGCAGAAAGGGGCGAGCGCAATTCGTGGGTGACCATTAGCACAAAATCAGACTTGGCTCTGTCGGCCATCTCCAGAGCGTGGTAGGCCCTGGCGTTCACGATGGCGGTGGCCCCCTCGCTGGCCAGGGCGGAGAGGAACTCGGCATCGTCCTCGCTGAAGTGATCCGCTTCAGCGCAGTAGACGCAGATAACCCCCTCCGCCTTGTCCCTGATGAGGAGAGGGACACAAAGCATGGAGCTGATCCCCTCGACCGTCGCCTCGGCCGGATATTGAAGGCGGTCGTCCTGAGAGGTATCGGAAATAATGGTCGGTTGACCAGAGAGGGCCTGGTACGTATGGAGACTCTTCCGGACATCTACCGGCCCCTTGGTCAAGTACTGTTCACTGAGACCGTAGGCGGCGACGGTCTCAACGATCCGGCCGCTTTCATCCAACAGCCTGATGGTACAGGCCCTTACTTGCATCGCTTCGGCTGCGGCCTGCGCGATGAGGTTCAGTACCTCCCCCAGGTCGAGGGTCGAGCCAGCCGTCTTGGTTACGTCGTACAGAATCTGTATCCGCTGGTAAGCGCCGGACAGCTCCTGTTGCAGGCGCAGCAACTCTTCGTCTTTCTGGCGGAGGTTAATGGTGACCGAAGTAGCCAGGTAGACGGAAATGTAGAGACAAGTGGTGAAGAAAACAAGAACGCTGGTGACGTACAAACCGTTTTCATAAAGAGAGATAGGGATGAAGCCTAAAGATAGGTGCGGGATGAAGCCCCAATACTCGAGGAGGGCCAGGGCTGCCATCGCCAGAGCAGCCAGGGTGGCAAAGAAGTAACAGGCCTGGGGTGAGAGTAGAATGGAGGCAATGATGATGTGGAAGATGAAATAGAAAATGAGGGGGCTTTCCACCCCTCCTGAGAAGTGAACCAGCAGAATCATGGCCAGCCAATCCAGGCTGGTCTGAACCCTGGCGAAGCGGTCGAAGATCGAGGCTTCGGAGATAGCCTCTCTCTCCAGCCGCTTAAGATAGAGCAGAAAAAGGGCGTTGTAAAAGAGGATGGACAGGCCAATGGTGTAGAGCGGCCTTGTGGGAAGGTGAATGTTCAGGATAGAATTGGCTAGCCAGGTAGCAGTCAGCACCCCCAGGGCGGCAGCCCATCTCAATTGGATCTGCCAGGCAACCCGTCCAACCAGTTCTTCTTCAACTGGCGTCCTGGAAAGCGCGGCTCTTTCTTCCATTATTTTCCCAACAACTTCTCCACCTTTTGCACCAGAGCGCTTGGCTCCAAAGGCTTCTCCACGAAATCGTCCACGGGCAGGTAATCATCGTCTGGCGCAAAACGCAGCGACGTAGTGCTATGTAGGGCGGTCAACATCAGGATCGGTATCTTGCTATAGGGAGCATACCCCGACTTGGGATCAGGGCTCCGCAACTGCAAGGAGACCTGAAACCCCTCCGTCGTGTAGTCCATCATCACGTCCAGGATGATCAAATCGGGATGGATCTCCTTGACTTTCTCCAGCCCCGCTGTGCCACTGGCCGCGCTGAACACCTGGTAGCCATTGGCCTCCAGAGTCAGCCGGATCACCTCCACCAAATCCGGATCATCGTCAACGACTAGAATTTTTCCATCAGCCATTATTGTGTTCCTCCCGTTCGCTTCTGTTGGTAGTAACGACTTTAGTCGTTTGCCAGACGGCAAAAGCGACTGAAGTCGCTACTACCAATGATGGTAGATCAAATCGCTGCTCAGCCAACATCAAGCTCGCCCAGAACCATCCTGATGGCCTGCGGAATGGCCCCTTCCACCTCCGGGCTTAGCCCTACCACTCCCTCTATTCGGCCAGGCTGGATACCGATGATGACCACCTCGGCGGGGGCCACTTCCAGAGCTTCGGCCAGAACCAACGCCTCTACCAATCCTATCTGATGGAGGGACAGCGGGGCTTCCTCCGTTTTGAACTGCGCTTGCGAGGGGGTGAATCTGACTACGCAACCAGGGGGGCGGCCCATGTCCGCCGCATCCACGATGATAACTCGCTGGTAGCCTTCCATCAGGCTAGTGAGGCGCAGCCCGCCCGTGCCCCCCTCGACCACCTCTACCCCAACCGGCAAATCCAGCTCTTTTAACTCCCCGACCACCCGCGTGCCGATTCCCTCGTCTCCAAGCAGCGGATTGCCGAGGCCGATCACGAGAGTACCGAGGGAGGAGGAACAAGTAACGAGTGACAAGTCAGCAGCTTTCTCCGTCCCTCGTTCCTCATTCCTTATTCCTCGTTGCCTCATTCCTCGTTGCCTCTACTTCACACAAACTCCACGTTCAGGAGATGAGCCGAGCACGAGATGCAGGGGTCATAGGCTCGTACCAGCATCTCCAAAGTCAGAGTGATTTCTTCTTTGGATTTGTCTAGGATAGTAGACGCCAGAGCTTTCAAGTCCCGCTCGATGTTGTTGTGGTTCATGTTGGTGGGGATGACGAAATTCGCTCCGGTGATGGTGCCGTCGTCGTCCACAGTGTACTCGTGAATCAGCAGTCCCCTCGGCACCTCCGTCGCCCCCACGCCTGTCCTACCACCCTCGACCTGGACGGTACGATCCTCCTCTTTGAGACCCATGGCCAGCAGCTCGTTGATGATGCGCACACTGTCCTCGAAGCAATGAGCCACCTCCACCAGTTGGGCGACGTTGTTCATGAAGGGGTTGTAGCACACCGGCTTCAGGCCCATCTCTTCGGCCGCCCAGCGGGCCAGAGGGGAGAGCTTTTCGTAGTTGTTATTGAAACGCGCCAAAGCGCCAACCATGAAGGACTCACGGGCCGCTTTGGCATGCTTGGCCGTGGAATAGGGGACGACGAACTCTTTGATCTTCTCCCTGTACTGAGGTACAGGGGTCGTGCCGCCATCAGTGGACGCGATGCCGCCATTGTAGAAAGCGTACTCGTCGCCCCGCTGGAGGGCCAGGTATTCGGTCTCCCGCTCGAAATCGGGGATGTCCAGGGTCTTGACGATCTCTATCCAGGCCTCCAGACTGGGGATGGCATCCATAATCCGCTGGCGAAGGGCTCGCAATTCATCTGGTGTGGGAAGGCGGGTGAAGCCGTTCACTACCATGTTGATCGGGTGCGTCGTGCGGCCACCGATGAGATCGCTCCACTCATTGGCCAGGCGGTGCAAACTGACGGCCTGCAGTAGCGCCTCTTTGTGAGTTTCCGCCAGGGGAATGACGCTGTTCACCCCCAGAAAGTCGGGCACCGCCAGATAAAAGACGTGCAAGGTGTGGCTCTGTACCGTCTCCGCGTGCAGGATCAGTTTCCTCAAAAGGATCGTCTGCTCCGAGGGCTGAACACCTATGGCCGCCTCGATCCCTTGCAGAGAAGCGACAGTATGACCGATGGAGCAGATACCGCAGATGCGGGAGGTGATGTGAGGGGCATCGGCATAGCTCTGGCCTCGCACCATAGCCTCAAAGAAACGGGGCGCTTCGGGTATCTCCCAGCGTAGCTCCTTGATGGCGCCGTCCTTCAGGTCAAGCACGATGTTGCCGTGTCCCTCCACCCGGGTCACGTAGTGGACGCCTATCCGCATACGGCGGTCAGGCATGATCTTGCCGTCTCTCATTTAGCCACCTCCGAGTAGCCAACAAACATGCGGAAGCTGTTCAGCATTTGCTCCACCGTGAGGCCATGCTCTTGCAGCACTTCTTTGTGGGAATCGAGGTTGGGGTCGTCCACCAGGCCGCGGCAACCTTCGCATTTGTTGCCGTAGGTGGGACAGATGGCCCCGCATCCAGCCCGGGTCACTGGCCCCAGACACGTCATCCCCTTGTCGAAGACGCAGACGTTTCCCTTTGCCCTGCACTCCACGCAAACGGGATAGTTGGGGATGGGAGGCTTTTTGCCCAGCAGCAGGGCTTTGACCACTTCCAGGAACTCGCTGCGGTCAATAGGGCAGCCGGGGACAGCGTAATCCACCGGCACCACCGCGCTCAAAGGGCGGGCGGGGATGGTGTCGAAATGCCTGGCGTCCTCGCCGTAGACGTACTCCAGCACTTCGTCCATCTCGAAACGGTTCTTCAGGCAATTGATGCCCCCTATGTGGGCGCAAGCGCCCAGAGCCACCAGGACTTTGGCGTTTTGGCGGATGCCCTTCAGGCGTTCAATCTCCGCCTGGCGGGTAATAGACCCCTCGACGAACGCAATGTCGTAGTCGTCCGAGTGTCCCGTCGTGGCTTCCCGCCAACTGACCACGTCCACCAGCCCGACGAGATCTAACAGCTCCTCTTCCAGGTTAACGATCTGGAGCTGACAACCTTCGCAGCACCCAAAGTCAAAAATTGCGATCCTGGGTTTCGTCATTTTTTGCTCTCCATTCTCTCCTCATGAACTTGTCCTGAGTAGCCGCAGATGTATCGAAGAATTCGTTCGCCTCTCATGCGGCGGCAACGGCTACTGGTTGTAGCGACGTGATTGGGATAGTCTCTATGGCTGAAGGCGTGTAGGTTGATAGAAAGAGAATATCACTTACCGGGGGACGTTGCAGAATACCGAGCACAATTTCTCGGAGTTCGTCCGATAACTCAGCCAGGCCCGTCAGAGGGAAGCTACGCGGGCCAATCTCAGTCTTCTGAGCCAAGAGAGAGTAGTCCAGGAAAGTCAACCCTATGGCTCGACGCTCTTTCTTATTGATACGCAACAGAATGTGGTCATTCAATTCGATGCCTGTCGCTTTCTCGCCAGGGGCAAATGAAACGTACAGCGTATCACTCATCTCGTCATAG
>CAZVCJ010000010.1:9152-47547 GCA_964625745.1 uncultured Anaerolineae bacterium
CGCTTTCTCGCCAGGGGCAAATGAAACGTACAGCGTATCACTCATCTCGTCATAGTTGAAGATCGGCTCCGTCATAGACATACTATATTGCCTCTGGCAGCTCTTTCAACTGAGCGTAGCTGAAGACCGGCCCCTTCTGGCAGACGTACACGTTGTTGATCTGACAGTGGCCGCATTTGCCGAGGCCGCACTTCATCCTGCGTTCCAACGAGAGGTAGATGCGGCCATCCTGTATCCCCTTGCTCAGGAGTTCCATGAGCACGAACCGATACATCACGGGCGGGCCTACCGTCACGGCCACCGTGTTGCGAGGGTTCACGGTGACCTTGGGGAAGAGCGTAGTGATCACCCCCACGTTGCCAGTCCAGGTCTCGTCGCCTCGATCCACTGTGACGTGACATTCCACGTCGTCCCTGGCTTTCCACCGGGCCAGCTCGTCCTTGAACAGGAGCTCCGAGGAGTTTCGGGCTCCGTAGAGGATAATGACTCGGCCGAAGGACCCTCGTTCATCCAGCACCTGATTGATGAGGGAGCGCAAAGGAGCCAGGCCCAGACCACCGGGGGCGAATAGCACATCCTGGCCCCTCATCTTTTCCACCGGAAAGCCGTTGCCGAAAGGCCCGCGGATGCCCACTGTGGAGCCCGGCTTCAGGCGATGCAACGCCTCCGTCACATCTCCAACTCTACGCACGCACAGCTCGAAAACGCCGTTGCGGGTAGGCGAGGAGGTGACAGAGATGGGAGCCTCGCCGATGCCAAATACCGAGACCTCCACGAATTGGCCAGCCCGGTGTCCCAGGTCATGGCCGTTTTTCAGGTGTATGGTGAAGAGCCTCACATCCTCAGTCAACTGCTCTATCTTCACCATCTCAGCCAGAGTAGGCTGATAAAGAGAGCGGCTCTCGCTTGTACCTTGATCGGTCATGTTTTCTAAGCCTCCCATCCAGACCCTTGGGGTTTCCGAAACCCTAAAGGTCCAGGTCACATTCTCTGCTGGTAGGCAGCCACCTCCCGTTCGGCCCAGCCACGGGGAGTGCAGGTGCGCTTCAGCGTATTGTACACTTCAACCGGATCTATGTGCACCAGACAGGAGCGCACACAGCGCCCGCAGCCCACGCAACCCACTTTGCCAAACATCTCCGTCAGGTATTTCCCCTTGCGGAAGAACCGGTGTCGCTGCCGATCCGACCGAGCCTGGCGGAAGTTTTCCCCTCCAGCAACGGTGGCGAACTGCGGCAACTGGCAGGAGTCCCAGCGACGCAGGCGTTGCCCCTCTTTCAGGTTGAGTTCCAGCCTGTCTACGACGTCGAAACAATAGCAAGTGGGACAGACCAGAGTACAGGCCCCGCAAGCCAGGCATTTCTCCCCCAGTTCCTCCCACAGGGGATTGTCGTAGCTGATGGCTAATAGATTGGGCAGGTCGCTGATGCCCATTTCCAGCTTGTAGGTGAACTTGGGCCACTTGGCGTCTTGAACGGCTCTGAAGCGAGACATGTCCGCATCGGTCGCCTCCCGCGCTCCTTTGTACTTGGCCAGAAGCTCCATCCCCGCCGGTGAGCCGTATTCCACCATGTAGGCGTCCCCGATGTCGGTCAGGAACAAGTCATACCCACCCTCCACCGTCAGGCTGCCCATGCTTTTGCAGAAAGAGTGTTCATCGCAGGGTTCGTTGCAGTCCAGCCCGACGATGATGGCTTTCTTGCGCTTCTCCACGTAGTTGGTATCCAGGTTGTCGGTGGAGAAGGCCAGGTCGAGCAGCCAGGTAGCGTTGATGTCGCAGGGATGCACGCCCATGATGACGCGGGGCCTGGCCTCGATCACCGGCTCGCTCCTCACCGCCTCACCCAGCTTGTACTTGAGGAGGATCTCTTCCGCCGGGAGGAAATACTCCTTTGGTGGAAGCAAGGTGATGTTGTAGTCCAGGCGCAGTTGGGAATAATCGTCTATCGGACTGAAGACGAACTTGCTGTCTTTGGCCACCGGCCCTACCACTTCCACCTCCTCCATGATGCTCGTCACCAGAGAGGCCATATTCTTTTTGTCAATCACTTTCAGCGGCATAGTTTTCTACCCTTTCCAGGAATCTCACGTCTGTAAGTCTGGGGCAATGAGCGGAGAGATTTTATCACAAATCGAAGGCATTGTCAAGCAAATTCCGCGCCGCGACGGCCACCTGGCCCAGGGCGATGCCGCCGTCGTTGGGGGGAATGCGCTGATGGACGTAGACGCGGATGCCAGCCCCGGTCAGGCGATGATAGGCCCGCTCCAGGAGGATGCGGTTTTGGAAGCACCCTCCGCTCAGGGCAGCTCGCTCCGCTCCTACCGCCCGGGCCACGGCCACCATCCCCTCCACCAAAGCATTGTGAAACCGCGCCGCCATCACCCCCACCGATACCCCTCGACGTAGATCCGCAAGCAGCGTCTCCAGCAGTGGGCCCCAGTCCAGCACCAGGGATTGGGTATTAGATATTGGATATTGGGTCACTGGCAGTGGGTAGGCATCGGTCACCATCTCGTCCACGGCGTACTCCAGCATCATGGCCGCCTGGGCCTCGAAACGGATCTCCTGGCGCAGGCCCACCAGGGCGGCCACAGCGTCGAAGAGGCGGCCGGCACTGCTGGTGAGGGGCGTGTTCACTCGCCGCTCCAGCATTTGCCGCAGCAGGCCGCGCTCCGAGCGGGAGAAAGCAGCCACTGGCGCCAGGTCCTCCCATTCGAAGACCTCCGGGCCAAAGTGCTCCCACAGCACCCCCAGGGCCGTCCGGCGAGGCTCTTTGACCGCCGCGTCCCCTCCTGGCAGGCGAAAGGTGCGCAAATGAGCCACTCGCTCGAAGCTCGCCGCATCGCCCCACAGAAACTCCCCGCCCCACACCGTCCCGTCGGAGCCATAGCCGGTGCCGTCCCAGGTCACTCCCAGGACTGGCCCCTCCACCTCGTTCTCAGCCAGGCAGGAGGCCAGGTGCGCGTGGTGGTGCTGGACTGCGATGTGGGATGTGGGATGTGGGATGTGGGATGTGGCGTATTTGGTGGAGAAGTAATCGGGATGCAGGTCATGGGCGATGGCGACGGGTTCCACCTCGTAGAGACGGAGGAAGTCGGTGATGACCCGCTCGAAGGCAGCGCAAGCCTCCGGTGTGTCCAGGTCGCCGATGTGCTGGCTCACGAAGACCTGCCGCCCCACGCTCAGGGCGATGGTGTTTTTCAGGTGTGCGCCCACGGCCAGGATGGGCGGAGGTTCAGATTTCCGAAGTCTCACCGGCAGGGGAGCGTACCCCCGCGCTCGCCGCAGCACCAGCTCCTGCCCCAGCACCACCCGCACTATCGAGTCGTCGCAGTGGCGGACGATGGGACGGTTGTGAACCAGGAACAGATCGGCGATGTCGCCCAGCCGCTCGTGGGCCTCGTCCCCGTCAATGCAGATGGGCTCGTCGGAGCGGTTGCCGCTGGTGGCCACGATGGGGAAGCCTAGCTCCTGCATCAGCAGGTCGTGGAGGGGAGTGTAGGGGAGCATCACCCCCAGGTAGGGGTTGCCTGGTGCTACCGATTCGCAGATACCATAGAAACCTGGTTTTTCTAAAAAACCAGGTTTCTGCTCACGCCGGCGCAGCAGCACGATGGGCGACTCGGAAGAGGTCAGCACCCGTTCCTCCAGTGGGGAGACGAAGCAGTGCTCTTTGATCATCTCCAGGGAAGGGTAAAGCAGGGCGAACGGCTTCTCCTCCCGGTGCTTGCGCTCCCGCAGTCGCTGCACCGCCGATTCATTTCGAGCATCCACGATGAGAAGAAAGCCACCCAGCCCTTTCATGGCCAGGATGTAGCCCTCGCGCACCGCCTGGGCCGCCTCGCGGATAGCCTCTTCGCCAGTGAGGTGACGGGCACTTTGAAAGTGCCCGTCACCTGAATACAGCACAACCTGGGGACCGCAAACAGGGCAGGCCACCGGCTGGGCGTGGAAGCGCCGGTCCAGGGGGTCTTCGTACTCCCGGCGACAGTCGGGGCAGAGGGGGAAGTGGGCCATCGAGGTATTGGGCCGATCATAGGGCAGCGCTCGGATGATGGTAAAGCGAGGACCACAGTGAGTGCAGTTGGTGAAGGGGTAGCGGTAGCGGCGGTCGTTGGGGTCCCCCACCTCGCGTCGGCACTCCGGGCAAGTGGCGACGTCGGGGAGGATGAGAACGGTCTTCTCCCCCGCACCGTCGCTGTGGCGGATGACGAAGTCGGGGTAGCCAACAGAGTCGAGAAAAGAGAACTCCAGGCTCTGGATGAGGGCCAGGGGAGGCTTCTCTTTCTCCAGGCGCAAAAGGAACTCCTCCAGCACCGGGCGCTCCCCCTCGACCTCGATGAAGACCCCCTGGGAGGAATTGAGCACCCATCCCTGCAAATCCATCTCCGTGGCCAGCCGATAAACGAAAGGGCGGAAGCCAACTCCCTGCACCGCCCCGCGAATAACAACTTTCAGACGTTCCATCACGCTCTTTGTTCCTCGCTCCTCCGCGATAACAGCTACTGCACCTACTCTTGCCGCCTACGCTTCATAATTATACTTCCCCTCGCCTATCCTGGCAAGAAACTCCATTGGGCGCCACAGCGCTCCGGAGTAGCGTCTGAGGGGTGACCTGCTTCACGAAGGTCAGGACCAGTGTGCGGACGTTGAGCAGGATCATTGGCCCGCAAATGCTGGCTATTCACTCGAAGGGCCGAAAGAGATTCATCCATCTGCGCTACCTCCTACGGTTTCCCGCTCGAAAAGCGGTGGTAGCTTTTCCATCGCGCCAAGTATACTACGGCCTGGCGTTGCGGGCAAACAACGCTATGGCGTCGGTGTACGCCCTGCAATAGCAGAATAGGCTGTGGGAGTCGACGATTTGGCGGTGAATGGTCGATTAGGGGAGGACCGGTCGAGGACAGGCTATCAACTGAGGAGTTTTTGCACCTATACTTGATGGCGCAGGTGCGCCATTTGGTCATGGTTCGACGGGGTTGGTCCTGAGCGAAGCGGAAGGTTACGTTGGGTTGGGGCTGAGGTCACAGATAATGTCCAAGTTCAGCGGTTCAAATCGGGCTATCATATCAAAAGAAGGCGTCAAATCTATCGAGGATAACAGAGATCAGGCTTAACAACTTGCGTCCCTGGGGTCCTCTCAGTTCTTCGGTCACGGGGAAAGCATAAGATGTGGGAACCTGCACTCCTCCAGAGGGAGTCTCCCAGGGATACTCAGCGTTCGGGCCAAGTTGATCAAGACCAGGGACCAATCGCTCGACTTCTGCGGCGATAGGCAAGATACCGTTTATGGATTCTTGCAATTGACGCGCACTGAGCCCGAATGTCTGTCGAAGGCTGGGATTCTTGGCAGAAGATCGTAGAAAACGAACAAATGCTTTGTGGGATCTCCTCAAGTCCTCCGGTTTAGCCCTACCTCTCAGCAGTGCTGCCTTAGCAAGTTTCTCAGTCGCCATCTGCAAGTAATGAAGGCAATGACAATCGGCAGCTGAGTTCTCCTCCATCAAACTGCGCATTTCCCAATCTGACCGTGCCTGCTCAAGATATGCGTTAGCCCACATCTTCTCTCCCCTCCGGTAGTACTTCAGAGCGCCGGAATACCTGAGCTTCTTCCAGAGACCAGCCTTCAGGTAGTGGAATATCCCCGCTTTGGATACGCTCCCACTCCGTGGGTCTGACGTCAGTAATGAATATCGGGAAAGGCACATCCTCAGAAGGCGCAAATCGAAATACTTGAATACTCTCAGTCGGCAGAGCAGTCCGACTGACTTCGATCAGGCGTATCTCTTTCTCGTCGCCGCTCCTCACCCAAATGATCTGCTCTATCCCGTCGTCGGCTTCGAAATGAAGTTGAGCAAGGCTTTCGACAAATTCCTTGGTGACCGTATCGGATGCTGCCATGAGCTCGTGACGTTCATCCCGTCTTTGACGATAACGGCTCATTCTCTGGCAAAGCTCTTGCAAGTACGACCTTCTAAACTCTTCTTTATCGTCAAACTCTCGTTTCCTCACCAGATTGTCTATATAGAGTCCGCGCCCTTTTAGTTCAGGACCATGAGGATAGTTGGTCAAGATATCTATGGGTAATCTAGGAAAAGCAATGCGTAAGTAATCAAGCGCATCTATCCCCACATATGTAGCATCCGAACGTTGCTGCAACACTTCGTCAAGGATAACTGCGCTGGCATTATGCTCGTTGACCAGCGCAGCTAGATCCGAAAGATCTACCGGGGGAGCAACGGCGATCACCGTCACATCAATCAGCGCCTCAATGTCTTCTTTATAATCGCTGGCGCAATCTAGATCATCTTCAACCAACAGAATAATAGGCTTATCTTCCATTACCTTTTTCCTTTCGTCGACCTCGCTTCCGTGGCACTGGCAAAGTCACAACAAACTCGGCCCCAGGCAGTACACATCCGTTCTCTACAACTTCAATGGTGCCCTTATGGCTCTCGACAATGTCTTTAACGATTACCAATCCCAGGCCAGTTCCTATTGGTTTTCCTTCATTATCCACCTTCGTGGAATAGATATTGAAGATACGTTCTGCATCTCCTTTGGGGATACCAGGTCCACTATCACGTGCGATTATCTGTATCTGGCGAGCCGCCTCATTATGACGCGTCTCGATCTCGATGTGTCTATCTGTTACCGGCGTGCGACCACGGCGAAATGCAGCCAGTGAGTTGGTAACAAAGTTAATAGCAATGGACTCCACTTCGTAGGGGAAAGCGTAAATATCAGGCACTCCTCCTAGCTTGAGTTCAATGTCTGCCTTGTTGGTTGCACACATCTCCACCAATGTCTCGTCACACAACTCTTGGATCAAAGAATCTATGTTGACCTTCTGTCTACGACGTTTATCACGGTCAATGTGGCCAAGAGCGAAATTGCTTACCGAATACATAATTTGACCATAACGGTGAAGCCGTTCCATATATTGCTCGGCTTTCTCGTCGGAGAAGAAAATCAGCGAAGCAAGGCGCTCTTTCAACCGCTTGACAGCATTCATAATCTGACGGCTGGTTTCCAATACCTCGTGCCCCATTGAAGATACAGCGATCCCGACGGTCGCCAGATTCTGCAACAGTTGGTACTTGCTCATTGTCTCTTGTTGCTCTGCTTCATAAGCGGTACTCACCGTCTCGAGCCTCTCAACCTGAGCTTCTTTGAACTGGCTCAGTGCGTCAACAAGAGCAGCTTTTGGGGCGCCATCAGGTTGAAGTGCAAGAACCTCTTCGAACTCCTCAACCGCTTCAATGACCTCTTGCTTTGCCCCCTCTATGGTATCCTCGACTGTCGGCGGCCCAGCGGTGGGTTTGTTTCTCTCATACTGTTGACGATCCGTCTCAAAAACCTCGATACACTTTAACACAAAGGTACGCATATCGCGAAAGGCCTGATTGTCAAACAGACCTTCACGATTCGTTTGATCCCTGAGATCGGGGTTAGTTTGGCGGGACACGAAGACACTGGCAGCTACTTGATTCTCACTCACAACCCACTTGCCAGATTTGGGACTCCCGACACCACCAGGATGCTGCGACCTCCGTGCACTTAGGCCTAGCCAATCTCCAGCCCCACCTGGGTCACCATAGGGCTTCACGCGAAAGCCATCCCGATAGATTCGCACGCCACCGTATATGACAAGAAAATCTCTTAGCTGACCAAGGGTAATACCAGTGCCCTCGAGAGCCGGTGCTTCACGCAGGTAGAAGTAAAACTCGAACTCGAGAGGACCACATTGTGGCTGTAATGACTGAGCTTCTGAAATATCAAACAACTGCTGCCAGGTGCGCTTATAGCGTTTGAAGGGTCTGAGCTTACCAGCAGGTGAGCCATCCCTGGTTGTGCTGGAAATATGCACCTGATTGTCCTTGTCCAACCTGGCTCGCATCTTGAAAAGCGCAGCCTGCGCCATCGGACTGCGAATGCGGCCGGAGAGATCCTTGGCTTCGTCGCAATCGAATCTGATACTGAATCCTTTTAGTTTTGACTCAAAAGGAGGAACTAACACGACCAGGTTGCGGTATAGTCGCTCATAGTCTCTGCGTGTCCAGCCATCTCGTAGCCCTCTTAATAGTAAGCGAGTTCCCGGCTTTTCTCGACGCTCCAGTACCTCAGCAGGCTGTGGAATCTCATGCAGTGCCTTATTCGTGTTCACAAACCTGTCCCAATCTATGGTCAGGCGATAAGTAGGTTCTGCTGGCTCACGCTCGGGGGGCTTGGCTGTTGTTTCCAAAACCACTTGGGACGCCAAACGATCCAGAGCAAAACGCCCAATACCCTTTTCACCGACTCTGATGCGCCCATCGGGAGAAATCGGCTCCCTCTGCTTATTGTCTGTCCCGATGACCATCCACTTGGTTTTGATATCCTCCCAGCTCATTCCATGGCCATCATCCGAAATCTCAATCGTACCCTCAGGTGTGCTTGCTTTGTGAAATCGGACGATTACGCTATTGGCATCAGCATCGTAGGCATTCTTGACGAGTTCAAGCACTGCCACAACTGGGCTCGAGATGCTCTCTCGGCCTAGCAGGAGCACAGTTCGAGCAGTGATAGAGAAAGAGAGAACCCCTTGATCTCCTGGTTTCCTTGCCATAACACTCGCTCCCTAGATAGCAGGCGGAACTACTTGTATGACTCGTTGAGATTCCTCCGGCGAAAGCCCGAAGAACTTGAACGCGCGCTCATCGATCTGGTCCAGTATCCTGCTTCGTTTCTCAGTGGGGCTAGTGAGCAAGGTGTTGGTAAGATCGCTCAATTCTCCCAACAGGGGCATAGGCGCAGGTACGAGTTCCAACTCAAACTTCGATAGATGAGATGACCCATTCATCATACTGAAGATGAAGTTGGCTAGTCTGGAGTTGAGCCAAGCGGAAAGTCCAGACAGATAGCGGTCTGCTGTGCTGCGCTGTGTTGCGCGAATGAGATTAACATGGTTTTCCACGAAGTAGGTTGGGTATTTAGCAAGGAAATCATCGGACAACAGGGCTGCGACAATACGTCGCCCTCTCGCTTTTCTCGGAGTAGTGCGCTTCAGCAGAATAGGTCGAGTCTTATGAATAGGTTCCGTGATCGGGAGTGTTGCGTCTGCAAACAATCGTTGGGAAACCCGCTTGCCAGACGGCGGGAACGTGAATTGATGCACACCTATTGAAGCGGAGGAGATAAGTGGTAATGTATTATCGCTTTCTGTTGATCTCAATCTTTCCTTGTGTTGATTCCACACGAAACCACCGTTGAGGATCTTGAACTCTTTCGATCTTCCTAGAACAGGTTGTCCCTCACACACTTTGGCCAGAATCGCATAATCCATCATCTCGTTTGAGATACACCAGATAGGCTTATCTTCTTGCATCCAAACCAACTGGTCCTGGCCTACTTTCAATGCAGACCGGCGCGCCAGTGATTGCCCATTTGCGCTTATCTGGACAGCAACATCAGCCCTCTTCGACCCTTCTGTTAGCTTTCTTAGGGCCAAGATCATCATCTGCTGATCCACGGAGTCAAACACGCCAGTACGATCCACAAAGCAGGTGATAGCAGTCATCTCACAGGTGTTGGCAATCTCCCTGCGTAGCTTGCGAAGGTATTGTCCTGCCCTCATGGATTGAGGAACCAAGAAGGTCACACGACCACCAACTCGAGTCGCCCGTATAGCCCACCACAGGAACAACTGATAGAGATTGGGCTGGCCTGCTAGAATATCCTCGTAGTGTGTCACAAAAGGCAACTGCTTTTTGGTTACTTTCAGAAAAGGCGGGTTGCCTAGTACAATGTCAAATGGCGCAAACAAGTCCCAAAGATCTTCAGGAGTTGAGAGTGGGTCACGCAATTGCACGCACGGGAACGACAAGGTCTCGTACACATTCGTATCGGACAACCCAGAGCACTTCAAAATAGGTAGACTCGCAAGCAGGAGCTGGAGTCGAGTCAAAAGGATTGCAATAGGCTGTATGTCAAAACCAGAGATATTAAGATTCATGCCAGAGATAGCCGCAACTGGATCGAGTGAACCTGACTGCGTCGCCTCAACGGTCTGTGTAACCACAGCGGCCAACAGATTTCCGCTTCCGCAGGCCGGATCGTTCACCTTATGTTCAGTTATCATACGGGGATCGTAATTGGTGAGGGCCACCAAGTGCTGGGCTATCTCAGTGGGAGTGAAGAATTCTCCCAATGAACGCCGCCTGAGTCCTGCCAGAGACCCCTCTGCAGCTAGAGCGACAGCCTGAAGCACATCGCCAATGTCTGAGTGAGCAATAGCCCAGTTTCTTATCTTAGATAAGAGTGCCTCCGGGACCTTGTACCATGAGAAAAACCGCGCTTCTGGATAGATGTCCCAGAAACCCTCTGTACGGCCGAAACTATGCACAGTGCACAATTGAGGGATGAGTGACACAGCCAAGTGCAGGGTAGCTGTCTCAGACAAGAAACGGGGCAATGCCTTGTCCTCATCGAGAAACCCATTGCGAACATAAGGTTCTGCAAGGGGCTCCAAACATCGCCTGTAGGCGTCAAAAGCTTCCGCAGCAATTCGGCTGTCACCTTTGCTGGCAACATCCTGTGCTATCTCTGTGAGTATGTTTTGGAGGTTCTCAGGCTTAGTCATTGAACTTGATACCCAAAGGCGAATGAACCCTGTTGCGCGATAGTATGATGACAGGCAACGAACCGCTGCGGTACAGAAGTGTTTGCTCCGTTTATGCTACTGCCAACCTGCCCCCAGCACGCCGGTGTCGCCGTGGAAGTCAGCTCACCCCAATTATATCCCAACGGTGACGCCGGCACAAATAAACAGCCAACCGCCTACCGGGATTGCTCCCAGGATAGAAGATGGCTGTCAATCTTTCACACTACCCTCCTCAGTGAACTAAATTGAGACAAGGACTACGACGATGCTACCCTCCAATCTCTACTATTTATTGTACCACAGACTGAGGCAAAACGCAATATCCGATTTCATAGGCTTGCATAGGATGCTCATCGCTTCGCTGCCAGGACAAACAGGTTCAGCCCGGCCTCGCTCTTGATGACCTCAAATCTCGCGACAGCTTGCTCTCGCATGTCATTTACCTTCTCATGGCTCAATCTCTGCCTCGTACCAGCCGCATGATGCCCGCCACGAAATTCACCCGTGGTACTCTTTCCATGTAGCGCTTGTAGTCATCACCAAACTTCTCGATACAGGACTGGTCGGCTTTGAAGGCATCTGCGTAGACCAGGCCCATCGAAACCAGGCCCAGGACCACACTGGACCAGTGCTGCGCTATCAGCATAGCAGCCAGGTTGAGCAACAGCCAGGCCGTGCCGCCCTGTGGATGGCGCACGATGGCGTAGATGCCGGTGTCAACCAGAACAGTGGTCTTCATGTAGCTTTCTCCCTCCGCCACGCCGCCCTTCCTGCGGAACGTTATGATCGGCAGCATACTGAAGACCACCCCTGTCCACCAGCAGATCCATCCAGCCCACTTGAGGACTTCGAGGCCAGGTTGGTTGAAGAAGAAAGCCAGGATGATCTGGGTGACGGTCAGCGCGCCTGCGATAGATGGCAGCAGAAAGGGGTGCAGACTGTAGAAAAACTCCTGAAAACGTTTCACCCTCCTTATGCCTCCTTGAACCGGAACAGCTTCAGCCCCACTCCAAAGCAAACCGCACCGTAGAGAACCAGAACCCCGATGTCCACCCACACGTCAGCCAGGCTCCCGCCCAGCATCATCAGCCGGTTGTAACCCTCCATCGCCCAGGCGACGAGGGTGACGCGAGCTACCTGTTGTACCCCCTTGGGCATCAAGAATAGTGGGTACCAGGAGCCGCCGATGGCGGAGGAGCCCAGGATGATCAAGGTGGTGATGGGGTGGATCTGCTTGCGCGACCGGATCACCGCTACCAGCAAGATGCCCAGGCTGGTGGTGGCCCAGCAGGTTGCCAGGGTGATCAGGGATAGTCCCAGAAGCGAATTCCCCAACTGAACGTGAAAGGCCAACGCCCCGAAGAGGAACATCAGCCCGATCTGTCCCACGCCCATCAGGAACTGGGCCAGGAGCTTGCCGCCCAGCAGCGACCACTGAGGGATGGGAGCGATGAGCAGCCGCTTGAAGGTGCCCCGCTCTTTCTCCTCCAGGATGCCCCCGGCCGCCGAGAGCACGGTGAACATGGCGAACATCACCGCGTAACCCGGCACCACCTGGCCGAAGACGTCGAACTCTTCCTCCTCTGCGCTGCCGACGGTCGTAATCTGGGCGCGGACCGGCGGATCTTCCAGCCGCTCTAAGGCCGTGTCCGCCACCCGCCTGGCGATCCCCTCGTAGTCCAGATCGTAGCTGCCGGTGGCTCGCTGCACTTCGCTGATGGCCACTTCCACCGTCGTCTGCACGCTGGAGAAGCCGCTGGTGACGCCCCGCACCATCCCCTCCAGTAGCGGCGCGGTCTGCCCGCCGGGGACGACGATCAACTCCAGGGCAGTGGCCTGACCGGAAAAGATGGCAGCGCTGAAGTCCGAGGGAATGACCATCGCCCCGGCCCGCTTGCCATCAGTCACCAGTTGGCGAGCGGTCTCCTCGTCGTACTCCGTCTCCACCTGCAGATTCTCCGTCTGCGACAGGATGTCCAGCACCATAGCGGCCATCTCGCCCCCGTCGTGGTCCACCACTGGCAGGTCAATCACCACCGCCTCGCTCTCCCCGCCCAAGCCACCGAAAACCAGGCCCATGATGGTCGTCATCGCCAGGGGCAGGATGATCATCCAAACAGCAGCCATCCTGTCCTTGCGCAGCAACAACAACTCGTTCAAAGTGATGTGCAGCAACTTTTTCATTTCACGCTCCTATTCACGTTTTACGTTTCACGCATCACGTAACTGCTTCCCCGTCAACTGGATGAACACGCTCTCCAGATTCGGCTCCAGGATCTCCAGCGAAGTCATGGGCGTGTCCGTCTCGTTGAACAAGCCGATGATCTCCAGCAAGGCTCGCTGCGCGTCCACGGTCTCGAACGCCAGGGTGTCATCGCGACGGGCCACAGCCTTGACCTGAGGCAGAGCACGCAGGCGGGTCAGCATCTCCTCAGCTACGTCCTTGATCCCGATGTGGATGATCCCCGCGCCCAGGGTGTTGATCAGGTTCTGCGGGCTATCGAGGGCGATGATCCGCCCCTCGTCCATGATCGCCACCCGATGGCACAGCAGCTCCGCCTCCTCCATGTAGTGAGTGGTGTAGAGGATGGTCAGACCCTGCTGGTTGAGGGCCTGGATGTTCTCGAAGATGGCGTTGCGGGACTGTGGATCCACCCCCACCGTCGGCTCATCCAGCATCAGGAAGCGAGGCTCACTCAGCAAACCCACCGCCAGGTTGAGCCGTCGCTTCATCCCGCCCGAGTAGTGCTCCACCCGCCTGCGGGCATGTTCGGCCAGGCCCACCAGCTTCAGCAATTCGCCGATGCGCTGCTCCAGCCTGGCCTTGGGGACGTCGTACATCTGCCCAAAGAAACGCAGGTTCTCCACCGCGTTCAGGTCGGGGTAGAGAGCGATGTCCTGGGGCACCACGCCGATGGCCCGCTTGACCTCCTCCGGCTCGGCGGTGACGCTGTGGCCAGCGACGACGATTTCTCCCGCTGTCGGCTCGGTGTAGGTGCAGAGCACGTTGATGGTCGTCGTCTTGCCCGCGCCGTTGGGCCCCAATAGCCCGAAGATCTCCCCCTGTTGGATCTGGAAGCTGATGTCATCCACGGCGACCACGTCCCCGTAGCGCTTCACTAGTCCTTCTATTGCAACGATAGGTTCATCCATTGTCTAATGACCTCCACTTGAAGCTCACTGCTCCTATAATAGCACCAAACAGGAAGATGTCCGTCACTTTGCCACCACCGACAGCGGCACGCGCACCAACTCGCCGTTTTCGTCCTCGCGCACCCGGTACAAATTCTCTACGCTCTCGACGCGATCAACGAAAAGCACGCCATCCAGATGGTCTATTTCGTGGTGAACCACCACGGCGTCAAAGCCCTCGAAGACCCGGTCAAAGGGGTTGCCCGCTTTGTCCAGGCCGGTTACCCTCAAATAGTGCGGACGCACGGTTTCACCGTAGAGGCCAGGAAAGCTGAGACAACCATCAAAATCCCGTTCCTCGTTTCGGGCCTCTACAACTTCCGGGTTGATCAAGGCCAGGGGCGGGCCAGGCTCACTTTCGTTACCCCGTCCACCTGCCAATCGGACCACAACCACCCGACTGTGAACGTTAATCTGAGGAGCAGCCAGCCCAATCCCCGCCGGGTGGTCGTTGAGCGTATCCTCCAAATCCCGTACCAATCTTTTAACCTGCCGGTTGATGCTCCTGACTGGCTTGCTCTTTTTGCGTAGAGCCGCCTCGTTTTCGAGGAATAGAACGATGTCTCTAACCGCCATAGTCTGGCACCTCATCGGTCGGCGATCTTAATCACGGCGTCAGGCTGTTCCAACTTGCCCTGTTTGGCCAGTGCGAGCCTTCAGTTCTTTGTCAAACTCGTCCCTTGCGTCGCCGGGGCGACAGCAAGGCGCTGAGGATAAAAAACGCCGTGGCCGTCAGCACCATGGTCGCTCCAGAAGCCGTGTCGAGCCAATAGGACAGGAACAGGCCGACCACGGCTGACAGATTGCCTATGACCACCGCCAGGAGCATCATCCGCCGGAAATCCTCCGTCAGTTGGTAGGCGGCGGCCGGCGGGATCACGATCAGCGCCGAGACCAGGATGATGCCCACCACCTTGATGGACAGCACGATGGTCAGGGCCATCAGGCTGAGGAGCAGGACGTAGAGCGCACCAGCCGGCAACCCACTCACCCGGGCCATCTCTGGATCGAAGATGATGAACAGCAGCTCCTTAAAAAACAGCCCCACCGTCAGCAACACACCCGCCCCCAGCAACAAGCTGAGCCACAGGTCTTCCTGGGTCACGGCCAACACTGAACCGAACAGGTAGCCGAACAGGTCCACGTTGTAGCCCCGCATCAGCCCGATGACGAGGATGCCCAGGGCCATGGTAGAGGCGAAGAAGATTCCAATGGCGGTGTCCTCCTTCACCTCAGCTCGCAAACTGGTCCAGGCGATGCCCCAGGCAGTCAGCAGGCAGAAGACCACTGCCGTCAACAGCGGGTTGATCCCCAGCAGGAAGCCCAGCGCCACGCCCCCGAAGCTGGCGTGGGCGATGCCAGCGCCAATGAAAGAGAGCCCCCTCAATACCACGTAGACCCCGATGACGGCGCTCACCGTGCCGATCAATACCGAGGCCAGCAGAGCTCGCTGCATGAAGGTGTAGCTCAGGATTTCCAGCATGCTTCATCCCCCGTGAGGCCCGTGTGTCGCCGGACCACCAGGTGGGGCACCTCGCCGTGGCCCACCAGGGCCGCCTCCGGGCCGTACATGCACTGCAGCACCTCGCCGCTCATCACCTCCTGGGGCCGACCGTGAGCCACCAGGCGGCGGTTTAAGCAGGCCACCTGGTCCACGTGCTGAGCTACCACTCCCACGTCGTGGGAGACGACCAGGATGGTCATGCCCTGGTGGTGCAGCTCCCCCAGCAAATCGAACAGCCCCTCGGTGGTGCCCACGTCCACGCCGGTGGTGGGCTCGTCCAGCAGGAGCAGCTCCGGCTCGGCAGCCAATGCCCGGGCGACCAGGGCGCGCTGGCGCTGTCCGCCGGACAACCGACCAATGGGCCGCTGCGCCAGATCGCCCATGCTCACCTGTTCCAACGCCCGCCAGACCGCTTCCCGATCACTGCGCCCAGGCCGGCGGATCAGCCCCACCTGGCCGTAACGGCCCATGAGCACCACGTCAAACACCCGGATGGGGAAGCGAGAGTCAATCTGAGCGATTTGCGGCACGTAGCTAACCCGCTTCCACTCCCCATCGAGTTGCTGAGGCGGCTTGCCGAAGAGGCGCACCGTGCCAGCCACGGGTGTCACCAGTCCCAGGATGGTCTTGATCAGCGTCGTCTTGCCCGAACCGTTGGGGCCGATAAGGGCCAGAGACTCGCCGGTCGCCATTTTCAAACTGACGTCCTCCAGCGCCACCAACTCCTGGTAGCAGACGGTCACATTCTCCAGCTCGATCACGTAGTCCATAGCGCTCCTCATCAGCGCAGCGACCTGGCCATCTGCGCGACGTTGTAGCGCATCAGGTTAAAGTAGCTGCGATCATCCAGGCTGGAACCCAGCGGATCGAGGAAAAGCACCTGTGCCCCGCTCTCCTCAGCAATGGTTCGGGCCGCCTGGGACGAGAACTGCGGCTCGGCGAAGATGGCTTTGGCGCCGATCCGCTTCGCGGTCTCAACGATCCGCGCCACATCAACCGGCGACGGCTCGCGCCCTGGCGACTCCTCAATTACGGCCGCCTGGACCAACCCGTAGCGCCGGGCAAAGTAGACCCAGGCCGGGTGGAAGGCGATGAACTGCCGGTTGGACCAGGTGGCGACTTCGTTGGCGATCTCCTGATCCAGGGCTTGCAGCTCAGCGATGTATCTTTCGGCATTGGCCCGGTAGTCGTCGGCGTGGGTGGGGTCGGCCCGGATCAGCGCATCACGAATGTGGCCCACCTGCACGATGGCGTTCTCAGGGTCGAGCCAGATGTGGGGATTGCCGCCCGGCTCGTCGGCAGTCCCCGCCAAAACTTCGATCCCCTGGGAGGTGTCCACGACGATCAGGTTCGGGTTGTCGGCGCTCTGGGTCAGCTTGTCGGCCCAGTATTCCAGCCCCACGCCATTGAGCACCAGCAGGCGGGCCTCGGCCACCTGCTCCACCTGGGATGGGGTCAGTTCATAGGTATGAGGGCTGGCCCCCGGCGGCACCAGGGTGATGACCTCGACGTGATCGCCTCCCACCTGGCAGGCGAGGTCGGCCAGGGGGGTAATGCTGGCGGCAACCAGGATCCTGCCATCGGCCGTGGGCGACGGCTCCGCACCACCCGCGCAGGCGGCGGCCGCTATTGACATCAACCACAACCACACCATCATCATTCGCTTCATAAATACCTACCTCCTTTACCTGATCCCTTTTCAGCTCTGGCTCATTTCCGCCAGCGCCTCCTCCAGCGTCGTCGTGGTGGTATCCCGCATCTCCACGCCGGCATCACCGAAGACGTAGACCGGCCCCTTGCCGCGCAGGCTCTCCTTCAGCAACACCACGTCCACCTTCTGCGCCACCAGCCACTCGGCTACCCGGATGCCCTTCGCCTTCTCCACCGCCTGGTGAGGATTGGCCACGATTTGCTGTTCCTCGATGGCCTCGTCGGCCAGGCGCACTGTGACCAGGGCAAAGTAAGGCGCCTCGCCGAAGTGCTCGCTCAACGTGCCCGCCGCATCGCTCAGCGGAGCAGCGTAGCGCAGGTGCGTGCGTTCCATGGGTTCGGCGTGGATCAGCACGCGGTCCACGTAAGGCACGGCCTGGCGGATGTGCTCCTCGATGCGACGGGTGATGGCCTCTGCCTTCTCCAGCTCGCGGACGCGCAGGGCGACCTCGGCCTCCACGAAGCGGAATCGGCCAGCGTTGCGACCGGTGGCCCGCTTGAGCTCGGCCACCGTCGGCTCGGCGGTGATGATGTCCCGGATTCGCAGGATGGTGTCGGCGTCCAGCGAGGCATCGAGCAGCACGCGCATCCCATCGGAGAGCAGTTCCCAGCCCGTCTTGCCGATGGCGACGACGATGACCAGTGCCGCAACCCGGTCCAGCGGGAGGTTGAACCGCTGGGCCAGCAGCGCGGCGAAGACGATGCCCGTGGTGAAGACGTGAGTGCGGTACTCCTTCGCGTCGGCGATGAGGGAGGGGGAGTTGGCCTCCCTGCCAGCGCGCAGCTCGAAGCGGCTGAAAACCAGCGGGATCGCCGTCGCCACCGCCACGCCCGCCAGCATCCAGGGATCCACCGTAGCCTGGCGCGTTGGCTCCAGGAAAGCGTCCCTGGCGATCTCGTAAGCGGTGAAGAAGATCATCACCGCCAGCGCCACGGCCACCACGTTCTCCAGCTTGTACAGACCGTAGGGAAAGTCCTTGGACTTGCGCGTCGAGAGTCTCAGCCCGATCAGCACCGCCACCGCCGTCAGCAGGTCCACCAGGTTGTGGACCATCTCCGCCTCCACAGCCAGGCTGCCGGAGGCTCTGGCGATGACCAGGTTGATCAACCCCAAAGCGACGTTGACTATTATAGAATACCAGCCCCAGCGTTCAAGGTTCACGGTGCACTCGCCTTCCTTCGGCGGGCTCAGGACGCCGTTCGCCGAAGATTCTGCCAGCGTATTCCCAGAAAACCTCACTCCGGTAAGAATGCTTTCGGGCCTGGCCGCTGGACTCCAACCGGGCCAGCGTCTCCTTCACCTCGCCCGGCACCCACCTATCCAACGTCTCCATCAAACGCCGCTGGCGCATCGGGTGACGGCGGATGATGGCCAGTATCGCCTCGGCCACGTCTGCGAAGCCTGAGAGATCGAAGCAGCCCTCGTAGGGGGCGACGACCTCGGCTGCCTCTCCCAGGATGGCCGTGGCGCGCTCGACGCCCTCGTTGTCGGGGATCTCCACCCAGGGCTCGGCCGGTGGACGGATGGGGACGTTGATCTGCACTCGGTCGGGGCGGATGCGGGCCAGCGCATCGCGGATTCCCAACAGCGTCGCCTCGTCGTCGTTCAGTCCTTTGACCAGCATCACCTCGATCCAGAGCTGGCCTGTGAACATCCCGCGAAAGGCCGCCATCCCCTCGACAATCTCGGCTATGCGGAAGCGGGGCCAGGGGCGGTTGATCTGGCGAAAAGTCGCCTGATTGGCCGCGTCGAGGGTGGGCATCACCAGGTCGGCGGCGGCCAGCTCCTCCCGCACCTCTGGCTGGAAGAGGAGGGCGCCGTTGGTGAGGACAGCCACCGGGATGTCGGTGAGGGCCTTCACCTGTCGGATGAGCCAACCCAGGCTGGCGCACAGCGTCGGCTCCCCCTGCCCGACGAAGGTCACGTAGTCAATCTCGCCAGAGTCGTGCCGTTCCAGCGCGTCCTGCACCTGAGCCAAAATCCCCTCCCGAGGGAAGAAGTCCTTGCGTCCGTTGGTGAGGGGTGTGGTGCGGCCCAACTGGCAATAGACGCAGTTGTAGTTGCAGGTCTTGAAGGGGATGGGGTCCACTCCCAGCGATTGACCCAGCCGCCGCGAGGGGACTGGGCCGTAAACGTACCTCATCGAAAACCTCTCTCCCCCTCTTTCCCCCCCAGGGTCTTTGGGAGTTGGCGCGGGTAGCGAGCCGGAGTCCCCAACTTGTTGGGGTTTGCCGCGCCGCCCCCTCAACAAGTTGAGGACTCCGATACCGTCACCCTGCGAAATCCCAAAGGGCCTCCCCAAAAAGCTTGCCCTGAGGTCCCTCCTGAGCTCGACGAAGGGCCTCGTCGAAAGGTTGGGGAGATGAAGAGGGAACGCGACAACTCAGAAGTTCAACCTCGTGCCCGCCGGACAGGGGGCCGCCTTCTCGCCGAAAGCCTGGGCCAGAGTGACGTAGGCCCGCTGACCGGTGCAGTGGTTGAGATAGAGCCGGGGCACGCCAAGCTCCCTCAACACCTCAATGACGCGCCGCAGATGAGCTTCGTCGGCCTGGAGCAAGTGAGTGCCTCCGGCCACAGTGGTTATATCCGGGCCAAAAGTGCGGCGCACGTGGGCCAGGGTATTGAGCAGCCCGGCGTGACAGCAGCCGCAGAGCACCACCGTTCCCTTCTCCGTCTCCAGCACCAGAGACATGTCGTCACGGTAGGGATCAGGCTCCCAGCCCTCCACTCCACGCACCAGGTGATGCGCGCTGCGACCCTCTGGCTCGGCGCGGTCTGTGATCTCGCCCGTCGTCCACACGCCGGGTAGAATCTCCGTCGGCTCCGCGCGCAGTTCGAGGGTCAGCCGCTGCTCCAACGCTTCCCTTTTCAAAGGTAAGCCCACAAACCTGGGCGACCCCTCTCGCCGCGAGAAGCGCTCACGGAAGAGGTCGGGGTGAGCATGGAGGGGAACGCCAGCGACCTGATCCAGCAGGGCCGGCAGCCCGCCGGTGTGATCGTAGTGGGCGTGACTGATGGCCAGAGCGTTGATCGCCTCTGGCTCAACGCCTAGCAACTTCAGATTGTACAGCAGCACTGTGCCGCTCTGGCCGGTGTCGAAAAGAACGCACCCGCTCTCCGTCTCGATCAAAAAGGCCAACCCGTGCTCACCCCAGAACGGCGAGTGATCGCAGACGGCGTCATCTACCACGCAGGTTACTCTCATCGCTCGACACTCCTTCTCATCTCCTCATCTCCTTCTGCAAACGGCTCTGGCTTGCGCCAGGCTTAATCCGTCGAACAGGGCGGGGCTTCGCAGCGCTCGTCCCGCCCGCAGCAGGTCAGCCCCGCCGGACGCCTCTCCCCACTTATCACGTAAGGGACGGAGAGGAGCTTCTCCAGCCGGGGGCTGCCGCAGTTTGGACAGGTGGGCGAGGTGCTCGTCTCGGAGCGAACCAACACCTCCACCCGCTCCTCACAGTTCTTGCAGCGGTATTCGTAAATGGGCATGCTTTTCCCCCTTCACATCATTTGGACTGCCTTCAACGAGCAAGCCTGAGTACACAGACTACAGCCGACACATAAGGTCAGAGGAGGATCGGGCATCTCGTAAGCAGCCTCCTGCTTGAGAACTTTGTTGGGACATGCGAGCACGGCGAGGCAGATGCCCTGGTCGCATTTCTCAGGCCGGCACTTTCTATAATCAATCACGGCCATCTGCTTTGGCATTGGTCTTACCCTCGGCTGCTTTCCTCAGTTCTTTCTCCAATTCCTCTTCCAGATCCTCCAACTGCTGAAGCATCGTCGGCGGCACCGAATGGGCCGGCCAGCGGCTCTTCAGCTCCGCTATCTGGCTCTCCAGTTCCTTGATCCGTTCGCTGCTCACGTTCCTCAAATCTCCCTGGCAACCCCTTGAAACGGTCAAGGGTGATCGGGTGAAACTCCACCTCCAGGCCCGTCCAGTCAAACAGCTCCAGAATCTCCTCAGATCGCTATCTTCTTCATCATCCCAATCCCCTTTCCGCCTATTGATCAAAATGTATCCTCTCACCTCAGTACTGTATCCCCCAAAAGGGCTTGACCATTTTGCCAGCACCGACCGGGCAGCGTTAACCCACCTCTATACCCTTGCCCTCCACGATGTGGCCGACAACCCAGTCGGATTGCCCTTCCTGGTCGAAAAGCGCGGTGAGCTCCCCCAGCTTCTTCTCCGGCACGGCGATGAGCAGGCCGCCGGAGGTTTCCGGCGTGTAGAGCAGCATCTGCATCCACTCGGGGACGGAAGGCGCAAAGCGAACGCGCGGGGCATAACACTTCTGGTTCCGGCCAGCGCCAGCCGGGAAGATCTGTTTTTCGGCGTACCCTTTCGCCCCTTCCAAGAAAGGCAGGCTCTCCAAACTAAGACGTATCCCCACCCCGCTTTTTTCGGCCATCTCCTGGGCGTGGCCAAGCAGAGCGAAGCCGGTGATGTCGGTGACAGCATCTATGCCCACTTGCTGCATCAATCGGGCGGCTTTTCGGTTCAGCGTCTTCATCACCTTCACCGCTCCCCTCACGTGACTCGGTTCGGCGATCCCTGCCTTGAGCGCGGCAGCGGTGATACCCACACCCAGGGGCTTGGTCAGGACCAGCACATCGCCGGCCTTCGCTGCGGCCTTGGTGGCGATGTGGTCGGGATGGACGAAGCCCATCACTGCCAGCCCATACTTGGGCTCCTTGTCTATCACGGTATGCCCCCCAGCCAGAACGCCCCCTGCTTCGGCGATCTTCTCAGCCCCTCCACGTAGGATCTCACTCACCATCTTGGAAGGAAGATCAATAGGGAAGCCGCAGATATTGAGGGCCAGGACCACCTCACCGCCCATGGCGTACACGTCGCTCATAGCGTTGGCAGCGGCAATAGCTCCGTAGTCGTAGGGATCATCAACCACGGGCGCGAAGAAGTCAACGGTCAGGATAATGGCCAGCTCATCGCTGATGCGATAGACGGCGGCGTCATCGCTCACCTCCAGGCCGACGAGCAGGTCGGGATATGCTTTGGCGGGAAACATCCCGCCCAGGGGGCGCAGCACCTGCGCCAGGGTCTCAGGGCCCATCTTGGACGCTCAGCCCGTGCCGCTGGCTAGCGCCGTTAAGCGGATTTTCTCCATCATCAGTACCTCCATAAGCCACTGCTACGCTAACCTTTCTTCTGAATGAGGTGTTCTGTTCCCAATGTCTCTGGTACTGTGGTCAACAGAGGGACTCTAAAGAAGAGGTCGAAAACTATGGGAATGACAAAGACGTACATAGGGCCAAGCTCCCTCCATATAAGCCCCCCAATGATGGGGGCAGGAATCGTGACCAACCCCGTAAACAGGCCGAGCAGCCCTCCCCACTTCCCTTGCTGCTCAAGCGGAACAAGTTCCAGGGTCATGGCGCTGGTAGCGCCAGAGGAGATGGTATAAAAAGCCAGAAGAGTCGCCGATAACACCAGCGTGATCGGGCTGGGAGAGAAAGCAAGAAAAAGGTTAGAAGCATACCACAGCGGTGTGAGCAAGTAGATGATGCGCTTTCGCCCAATTTTATCCGCCAGTCGGCCCACAGGAATGCCGAAAACGAGTTGCGCTACAACTGTAGCGGTCGCCATTACGCCCAAAAGGTATTGATCCGCTCCCTTGATCTCGTGGGCGTATAGCTGAACAAACGGTCAAAACATGGCCATGGGCAATGAGGTAAGAGCAGAAATTGCTATCCACCTCCGAAGGTCCCTCCTCCCCTCGAAAAGGTGACGGAAATCAGCGATAAAGCCGAACCTGGTTTCCGCGTCAGCGAGTTGTCCCCGTTGAGGTTCGCGCAGTTGGGCAACCACGAGAAGAAAAATAAGGCCATACCCCGCGAACTGGAGATAATACAAGGGCCGAATGCCTTCAACCGTCATGCCTCCGAAAACTGTCACCAGGTAGGCGCTGATAAGGGGCGAGATCATGCCGGCTATCGCAGCCAGGGTGCTACAAACGTTCTGCGCAGTCACTCGATCTTTGCTCTGTACCGAATCGGCGCAGATCACCCTGCACCCAGTGTTACTCAGGCTTACGGCGATGGAAGCAAAAATAGCCGCCGCAACGAGGAATCGCCAATCAGGTGCTAGCGCATAGAGCAAGCTTCCTCCT
Source organism: uncultured Anaerolineae bacterium (assembly GCA_964625745.1). GTDB lineage: Bacteria > Chloroflexota > Anaerolineae > VGOG01 > VGOG01 > CAZVCJ01. The sequence continues at coordinate 32,334 of CAZVCJ010000010.1, forward strand.
GCTGCTAAGACGATCGCCAGCAGGAAAAATCGCTTGATGCCGTGGCGATCCATCAGCCATCCTACGGGTGCAGAAATGAGGGCACTGATCGCGCCGCCCACGCTGCTGAGAGACCCCAGTTGCACAGAATCGGCCCCCAACCCCACAGTATATATCGCATTGTATTGACTGGTGAGGCCGGCTAGAAACTTGTTCGCGGAGAAGCGCGCCGCGCCCACCCGATAATTGTGTTTCTGCCTGTAGATGAAATCTCTGATCCTCCCAGCTACTCTACCGACTATGCTCACTTTATCCTCCTGGCGAGTCCTGCAAAACGGAATCTAACTCTCTCCTCAACGATATGCATGTCATTCCCAGGCGATCGTGAACTCGCTACTTTTTCGGGTAATTCTTCTCCCCGGCACGTATTGGCACTGTAAGCCAATTCTCCTGAGGGACGAAGGGGCATGTGTACTGCTCACTGTATACACACCAGGGATTATACGCCCTGTTGAAGTCGAGAATCCACTTTCCGTCGGCAGTGCGATTCCTGGCAGCGTTGAGGTCCAGGTAGCGCCCTGCGCCGTATGTCTCCTGGCCAGACGTTGCGTCCCTGAAGGGAACAAACAGTTGCTCCTCCTCAGAATCGCTTTTGTAAGCCTGAAGCACACACACCTCACCGCCGATCTCAAATCGGAATTCGCCCCAGCGGACAAAGTCCCGCTCCTCGCCCTTTGTATAGGCCATCCTCACGGTCTTCTTTTCCTCATGCCCGTGAAGCTCAATCTCGAACCTAAAGTCCGGACCGGGTGGGTAATAGTCCAGTCCTCTAAACTCGGCACGGTCTTGGGGAGGTATCGGCGATTGCCAGTGCTCCGCGAAGAACACATCCTTCTCCTTACACTCTCTCTCGATCTGCGCCTTCCACTCATCAATCTCCACAGCAACTTGCCTCCTTGCCTATGGTCTGAGAAACTTGGTCGTTACATCCAGATCCTCCAACTGCTGAAGCAGCGTCGGCGGCACCGAATGGGCCGGCCATCTGCTCTTCAGCTCCGCTATCTGGCTCTCCAGTTCCTTGATCCGTTCGCTGCTCATTCCTCCCCCCCTACCTACAGCTTCTCCGCCCCCAACAGCCGCACATAGCCCCGCAGAAATGGATGGGTCACGAAATTGCCAAACCCACGGCCGGCCAGCATCGCCTTCAAATCCAGGGACAGGAACTCACTGGCCAACTCACATTCAAAGCGCCGGAAGGCCCAGCGAAAGGGGAACCATTGGCGGTTCAGGTCAAACTCATTGTAGTCCAGGATCCAGAATATGCCGCCGGGCTTCAAGGCCTGGTGGGCATTGGCAATTACCCGCTCCTTATCCTCGTCCTCAAAGCCGTGCAGGGTGAAAGAGATGAACGCTTTGTCGAACTCCTCGTGGAAAGGCAGCGCTTCTTCGATGCGCCGGTTGAGAAAGGACACCTGGGGGTGGGTCTGGCACCGCTGCTGCGCCTGTCGAAGCATTTCCTGGCTGATGTCTACCCCAACGACTCGCCCAGTGGAATCCAGTGCCCTTAGCATCACACAGATGTTGCGCCCGGTGCCCGATCCCAGGTCCAGAATCGCGTCCGCCTGACGGATGTCCATCCGCTCAATGGCCTGCTCAATGAAGGCCTGGTAGCGCCCTAGCAGGAGCAGGTCCATCGTCAGGTCGTAGTGGCGTGCTGCCCGCTCTCCGACCTCGACATGGCTGCGTTGTGACATGGTGCTCCCTCCTTACCCAGTGATCATCAACCGCCACCTCACCCCCCTTGTCTTCCTCGCCGACCCTGGCCCCGCCTCCTCCTCCGACGATGACCTTGTCCGGAGCCTCGTCCCCCCACGCCAGAAGCCGTGGACACGCCGCCAGACGTTCCCGCGGCGGGACTGGCTTGCCCCTGACTCAACCTGCGATCCAGGGCGTTGAGCAAATAGCCTGCCAGACGAGGGGCGACGTTACGGCCCAGAAAGGTCAATGCTGCTCCTATGGCAGGCATAGCCCTGGTTGGCAGGGAAACGGGGGCCGACTGCGGCCTTACCCGGATGACCTCAGGCACCGGACGCACGCTGGGGACAGCCGCCCGCTCCGCGACCGGCTCCCTCACGGCCAGTATGGCCCCATTGGGACAAACCTCCACGCAGGCCTCGCAGTCTGTGCACCTCTCCTGGTCAACTTGGGCCGTGCCCCCGACCAGGCTTATGGCCCCTACAGGGCAGGCGTCGGCACAGATCCCGCAGCCGGCGCACTTCTCGGTATCAACGTAAATCATTCTTCATCACCTCTCACCCTCACACTTATTTCAAAGCCACGTTGGCAGCCACCAGCAGTGGATCCCATACCGGTGACATCGGGGGCACGTAAGCCAGGTCGAGCCTCGACAGCTCTTCGACGGTCATCTCCTGGTGCAAAGCCGTCGCCAGCACGTCAATTCGAGGGCCGGCCCCCTCACTGCCCACGATCTGCCCACCCAGCAAACGCCCGCTGCCCTCCTCTACCACCAGCTTGACGTGCATCGGCCCACCGCCGGGATAGTAATGGGCACGGCTGGAGGCTTTGATCGTCGTGGACTCGACGGCGTAGCCCAGCGCTCGCGCCCCCTTCTCCGACAGGCCCGCCAGGGCAGCGTAAAGGTCGAAAACCTTGGTGATGGCCGTACCTACAATGCCGCTGAATTCGGCGTGCCCGCCGCCAGCGTTCGTGCCCGCCACGCGCCCTTGCTTATTGGCCGTGGTGCCCAGCGGTATGTAGGCGCCACGCCCGGTGATGAGATGGTAAGCCTCGGCGCAGTCCCCCGCGGCGAAGACGTCGGGCAGGTTGGTGTGCATCTGGGCGTCGGTGGCAATGGCTCCCGTCTCGCCCAGGGCCACGCCCGCCTCCTCAGCCAGGGCCACGTTGGGTCGCACGCCCAGGGCCAACAAAACGAGGTCAGCCTCAAAAGTTTCCTTCGAGGAGATGACCCTTCGCACTCGCCCCTGCGCGTCGCCTTCCAGCGCCTTCACTTCGTCGCCCAGCGACAGTCGGATGCCCTTTCTCTCCAACTCCTCCTGCACCAGCTTCGCCACGTCGGGGTCGAAAAGCTTGAGCACCTGCGGCGGTCGCCCGATGACCGTGGTCTCCAGCCCAAGCACGTGGAAGCTCTCCGCCATCTCAAGGCCGATGTAGCCCGCGCCGACGATCACCGCGTGCCCTGGCCTCTCGCGCTGGATGAACTCGCGGATGGCGATGCCGTCCTCCAGTGCACGCAGGACGAACACCCCGCCCCCCGTTCCCCCCAACCCTTCGACTTTGCTCAGGCCAGGCTTTGGGGGGGCAGGGGGGAGGGAGAAGACAGGCAACAGGGCCGGCCTTCCGCCGGTGGCGATGACCAGCTTATCGTAATTCTCATACCAGCTCTCGCCGTTATCGAGATTGGTCACTCGCAGGCGGCGGTTTTCGGGGACGATTTCTGTGACCTCGTGGTGCAGGTGTACTTCGATCCCGCGCTTGGCGAACTGGGCGGGCGTGCGCGCCACAAGCTGGTCATGATCGTCCACCAGGCCCGAAACGTAGTACGGCAGCCCGCACTCACCGTAGGACACGAAGCCCGTCCTCTCGTAGACCACGATCTCCAGGTCAGGATTCACGCGCCGCGCTTTGGAGGCCGCGCTCATTCCCGCCGCGCACCCGCCGATCACAATCAGCCGTTCACTCATCCAGCTCACCTCCCTCAGCTAAAAAACAAAACTCGATATCACTGGAGCCAGCCTGATCCCAAGATATACGAACACTGTGATTATCGTCGGCGAAGATTATCGCCCACCCGATGCCGAATCTGATCAGTGTTGCATGCCTCCTTGGTTAGGTTTCTCTGTGGCCCAAAGCGAACTTGTATTTTTTCGACCCTGTGGTATAATTTTAACGAGGAAGGCCAATCATGAGACAGAACACAGATGAAGTAATAGACTATTTCTTACAAGAAACACAGAAGCGATTGGGCGCTCATCTCAAACAAGTTATCCTCTTCGGTTCCAGAGCTCGCGGGGACGATGTTCCGGACTCTGATTACGATTGCCTGATGGTCTTGGACGAAATCTCCCCTGGCACAAAAGACACTATAGATGAGGTGGCAGGAGAAATCCTTTACCGATATAACATCGTGCTTTCGATATTTCCCATATCGGAGAAGAAACACTACGAGCGAATCTACGACCCCTTCCTCATGAATGTCCGCAAAGAAGGGATTACTTTATGGACGAACGTGAAGAGCTAAAAGAACAATTGCAACAAATGATTCAAAAAGCTTCTCGTTCTCTTTCAGCCGCTAAACGACACATCGGGGCTGGGGATTATGATTTTGCATCATCTCGCGCTTACTACACCGCCTTTTATGCCATAGAAGCCATCCTGCTGACCAAGCACCTGGCTTTCTCCAAACACAGCGGAGCTATTGGCGCCTTCAATCGTCAATTTGTTAAAACGGGCGTTTTCCCGAAAGATTTCAGCAAGCTCATCAGCCGACTATTCCGCGAGAGACAGACTGGCGATTACGAATTCGACCTGAGCATCGAAGAAAACGACGCTCAAGAAGATGTTCAAATTGCCGAGAACATACTTCAGGCTATCACAGCTTATCTAACTGGGGAAGGGTTCATCTCAGCGGATGAATAGTGCCGGAAAGAGCCCTACTCTCTTGACGATTAAGTCTTATTTCCCAACCTCTAACCTGCTCCCGACGCCCACCCGAATGAAGTCCTCCCCGTACTCGGCGGCGAACATCCCCATCGCCCGGTTCCCGGTGCAGTGGCAGGGAGCCACTTTCTGCACCCCCAGTCGCCGGAAGTCGGCGATGACGTCCCTGGCCGCTTTTGTACTCGCCACGCTCAGGTGGAAGCCGCCCAGGACGAGATAGACCTCCCCGCTCGCTACCTCCTTCGCCTTTTTCACGATCCTCACGATGCCGGGATGGGCACAACCGGTGATGACCACCAAGCCCTGATTTGTGTCCAAAACAAGCGCCTGCTCGACCAGGCCTCTCCCCATCTCCCCGGTGGTGTAGATGCCCTCGGCTATCCCCATCGGCTCGTGGACTTCCACCACGTGGGTGCGAGCCTTAACCTGCCCTTTGAAACGACTGGAAGAGGAGCGGGGCAGGTAGACTGTGATTTCCTCGTTGACGGCCAGGAGGGCTCCCAGCCCGCCAGTGTGATCGCCGTGGGCGTGCGAGAGGACCACCGACTTTATCCTCCCGACGTCGAGCCCCATCTGCACCATGTTGGAGAGCAGCCTGGGGCCGTCCCCGCCGGTGTCGAAGAGAAGGCCGTCGTCCACCAGGCAGGAGAAGCCCCAGGCAGGGGCAAGCTCGCGACGAAGCGACTTATTGTCGTAAACCACCGCTATTTTCATCGCTGACCCTCCGATTGGGAAGCGAAGCCAACGGCGTTCTCCAGTAGCTTGAGCGTTCCGGCTATCTCCGGGTCAACCCCTCCCTCCAGGCTACCCTCCGGATGAGGGCTGAAGATGACCACTCTGCCCTGGCCGTAGGTGGAACAGACGATGGCGGCGGCCTCCTCCTCGTAGACGGCCAGCGTCTCCACGCCCTTGCCCGCCTGCATCATCGGCCCGTTCTGATACCAGATGTCCACTTGCCCCGTGTAGCCCTTCACCACCGAGTGCTCAGGCTTGGCAATGGTGATGGTCCTGAGGTCCCGCCCCGCTCCCCTCTCGTTCCTGATCTCGATTATCCCCAGGCCGTAGGGACGGCCTGGCACCTCCACATTTTGGGCGGCGATGTAGGCCCCGGCGCAGATGCCGATGTAGCCGCCGCCCCTGGCGACGAACTCCCTGATTTGTTCGAATCCCCCCTCGCCCAGGGCATCCACATATCGCGCCGTGTAGCCGCCGGGGACGATGAGCAGTGAGCAATCCTCCAGCCTGCCATCCCTGATGTCCTGCTCGCCCACCTGGCGATAGGAGATGGCCAGCTTGTCGAGGGCGGCCTCGACGTCCCTGGCCAGCACCGCCCCTGCCCCGGCGTAAACGCAGACCAGCTTATCCATCGTGCCACCTTCGGGCAAAGCTGCACATCCGCTCACCACCGGGATGAAAAGCAGCAAACAAATGCACATCCATAAAACCCACCTGCTACCCATCTCTTCTTCTGATCCGAAATCATCTCCTCTCCCTTACAAGCACCTGAAGCATCGGTCCTGGGCATAACTATCCAGCCTGCTCGGCCTGGATTGTCAAATCCAGGCTAAGGGCGGCGTAAAATGCGGATTTTCAGTCTCAACTGCTGTCCAATGGTTAATCGGCTGTCATGCCTTTGTCCCCCTCTCTCTTCTCGAGCACAATGGAACTATGCATCAAATCAATACTCTTTATCCTGGTGTGAAACACCTGCCTCTCCCCCAGGAAGCCGATCAATAGAACCCCCTGGCTTTCGGGTTCGATCCAGGCCACATCGCGCATCACTTCTTCCTTTTGACCATCATTGTCAACATAAACGGTAGCTAAGCACATGCTCATCTCCTCCTCAGAGCAACTGATCCAATATCTTCCCGATGTCCCTTTCTGCCTTACTGCCCTGGAGTAGGCGCCCCTCCAGGCCAGACTGGAAAATGTCCGGATCGTAGCCAATGGATCCAATCACAGATATGCCCTTCTTCTCCAACTCATCTTTCAATTTCAAGGCGACCTCTTCTGACATGACCTTATTGAGGATAGTCCAGGTGTTATCCATCCCAACTTCAGTGGCGAGAGTGTTTATCTTGTCGGCAAGTTCCAGTGAGTCAAAAGATGGCTCAACCACGATGAGCACGCTATCTATGCTTGTCTCAACCCCTCTGCCGAAGTGCTCTATGCCTGCTTCCATATCAACAATCGCCACCTCATCCTCTTGCAAGCGGAGCCGTTTGAGAAACTCACGGCTTAGCGCCCCCATAGGACAGGCACAGCCCTCAAGCGACTGAAGAATCTTGCCTATACAGACCATCCCGATGCCATCCGCCCCCACTATGTACTGAGGAGGGAGATCCGCGGTTCGGATCTCCTCCTGCGTCAGGATATTCTTGGAGGGCTCCGACTCTTCTGAGAACGTTCGGAATACGTTTTTCTTTCCCCCAACGAGTCCCAAAAGAGGATTGGGCCTCTTTTCAAAGCCAAGCATTCGATACAGCCCCGGATTTGACTCGTCTGAGTCAACGACCAATACCCGATATCCCCTCTCTCGCATCCCATTTGCCAGGAGGGTGACGACAGAGCTTTTCCCACTACCGCCCTTTCCGCAAACTGATATCTTTTTCACATTCATCTCCTCTTGACATACTTGAGCAATACTTCTTCCAAGGCGTGCCTGGGTAGCGCGCCTATCTTGGTATCCACCAAATGGCCCTCTTTGAAAATCAGAAGGGTGGGAATGGACATGATCTGGTACCGCCCCGCAACTCCTCGATTATGGTCCACATCCAGTTTTCCAAAAACGATCTGACCTCGATAATCCCGCGCCAGGGCCTCAATTACAGGAGCGACCATCTTGCAAGGACCGCACCACTCGGCCCAACAGTCCACGACCAACATAGGATACTTCCGGACAGCCTGATCGAAATTGCGGTCCGTCAGAATCACCGGCCCGGTGGGGGCATCCACCAGCCTTTCGGCCAGTGCCCTCTTGGCTTCCTCTGCTTCCATGATCTTGGCATAACGGGACGAACCATAACGCAGTACGTCGTCAACAAACTTAGCTTCAGGCTGTACGCCGATAGAGATGGAACTCATATCCCCGTTGATCACCTGTTGCGGAACAGAACTGACGTTAAACTGCCTGGCCAGGTCCATATTCTCCGAAGCCTCCACGCACTCGGATTCCACCCGCCCCTTGGACTCAATGGCGATCTGGTGTGCCAACAAGACAGCACGAGGGCAGTAAGGACAGGTCGGCGTGACATACACCTGGATAGAGACGTCGCGATCTATGTTCCGGAGTTTGACCCTGGAATCCTCCTGGAGTCCGCTATCCCGGCGGGAGACGAGGGAAATGGCCTCAATGAAGCCTCCCGCTTCCTGGCCCGCAGGGGCGCCGGTGTATTCCACCTTGTATCCCTGGTCCCACCCCACGAGAACGGTCGGAGTTCGGGTGATGCCCAGGTCAGTTGCCTTCCCATCGCCATTTTGATACACCGTGGGCTTGATTCTGCTATCAAGCTCGTTCAGTTCCTCACACAATTGAACCGTGAAATCGCAGTATTCTTTGTTGTCCGGCCCTATGAAGACGGACAGGTTTACCTCACTTTGGAGTTCTCGTTGGAACCTCTTTGTCAGTGCCTCCCGCGAGCTCTCATCAATTAGTGGTTCTCTCATTTCGCTGTCGTTGCTCCTTTCTCTTTTTTGCATTTCTCCGCTTCGAACGGAAGCCAAAACGCCTCGACCAAGTAAGGTAACGCTTGACAGTTCGGCAAAAGCTACACGTGGGCGCTGTGAAGACGATGACACGCGGTTGTTTACGCTTGGTCCTTAACATTCAGCGGTTCCTTCTCACCCTTGATCTAGGCCTTCCAGTTTTGTTGCTCAAGCGTGAGAAATCGCTGGCGTTCGGCGGGGGTCATCCCAGTCACCTGGATTTCCAATTCGGCGTCAAAGCCAGCCACCGCCTGTTGTAGGCTGTGAACCATGTAGTCCCGGACGGCAGTCGGGATCCCCAGGAAGGGGAGAACCAGCTTAAGCGAAACCACATCTTCGCTCGCCTGGATGTCCTGCACCATGCCCAGGTCTACCAGGCTGCGGCTGATCTCCGGGTGCTCCACCCGCTGAATGGCCTGGATGATTGCTTCTTCATTCATAACTGTCTCACTCCTTACGGGCTTTCATTTTCTTTCCAAGGGCAAATAGGAAGTGCTCGCCGGGAACCTGCTGGACACTTACCTCCTCGAAGCCGCACTTTTTCAGCATTGTGTCCACCTGCTCTGGCGCGTAATAGGTTTCGCCCCATATCCTCTCGCCCTGGTGTCCCTTTGCGAAATCGGCTATCAATATCATTCCGCCCGGCTTCAAGACCCTCTTTGCTTCGCGGAGAGCGGCAACAGGGTCGGACAATTCGTGGAGAGTGTGAACAGTCACGACGGCATCAAAGCGGCTGTCGGCAAAGGATTTCATGGCCTGCGCATTGCTTTCCATGCACTTGGCCAGATGGAAGCTGCTGTCCTTTGAAATCCGCCTCTCAGAAAAGGTACTCCCTGCAATGTCAATGCCGAGGGCCTCACGGGCTATGCGCTCCGCCAGACACCTGACGAGCGTACCATCCCCGCATCCTACATCCAAGACGGATTCGACTCTACCAAGCCTATGAGCTATTTCCTCGCACATCGCTGCGGTATCCATACAGCTCATCCATCCTGCCCAGCTACTGGCGCTATAACAGGGCAGGCCAAAATACGTCGTAGATAAGCAACCCCTCACTCACGTCGTAGATCCTGTGCTTCGTGCCTTGCGGGATGCGCACTATCACGCCCGGCTCGAGTGAAAATTCACCGCTTCCCTCCACCCACATCCTGGCCTTTCCAGACAAGGGATAGAGGATGTCGTCGGAATTCTCGTGGATGTGCTCCGCCACTTCCAGGCCACGGCTGATCCTGACGAGCAGGCAGGTTACGTCTGTGCCCTGCACAGCTTTGGAGATCAGTAACTTGATCTCCACGCCCTTCGCCGTCTTGTGCGGCTGCCACGTCAGCTCCTCGACGTTGATGTTGGGTTTCACTGCTCAACCTCCTCAATCTACCTCCAACCTGCTCCCGACGCCCACCCGAATGAAGTCCTCCCCGTATTCCCTCTCGAAGATGCTTCGGGCCAGGTCGCCGGAGCAGTGGCAGGGAGCCGCTTTTTGCACCCCCAACTCCCGAAAATCCTCGACGATGCCCTCAATGGTGGCCTGGCTCGCCCCGCCCAGGTGGAAGCCGCCGGTCACGAGATAAACCTCCTCGCCCGTTATCTCCTTTGCCTGGGCCACGATGTTCACGACGCCGGGGTGGGCGCAGCCGGTGATAACCACTGAACCTCGCCCCGTGACCAGCACCAGCGACTGCTCAATAATGCTGCTTCCCATCTCCCCGGTGGTGTAGATGCCTTCCGCTATCTCCATCGGCTCGTGGATCTCCACTACGCGGGCGTGGGCCTCGGCCTGCTCCTTGAAGCTGACCGGGAAGGAGCGGGGGAGGTAGACGGTGGTTTCCTCGTTGACGGCCAGGAGGCCCCCCAGCCCGCCGACGTGGTCGTCGTGGATGTGGGAGAGGACGACGATGTCTATCTCAGCCGGGTCCAGTCCCAGCGTCTCCATATTCGAGAGCAGGGTCGGCGCATCCCCGCCGGTGTCGAAGAGCAGGGTGAGGTCACCCCGCTCCACCAGGCAGGCGAAGCCCCAGGCCGTGCGCAGCCGGGGATCGTAGGCGTTGTTGTCGTAGACGATTGTCATTTTCATCCTCCCAACGGCCTCAGTTGGCGTCGGCTCGGGCGTGGGGGTCGGGCTAAGCATCGGGGTCGGTGTGGCTTGGCAGGGAGTCGAGGTGGCAGCGGGCGTGGGAGTTAGAGTAGCGGTCGGGGCGGGCGTTCCAGTTGGAGCCGGGGTGGCAGTGAGCGCGGGAGGCAACGTAGCGATCGCTCGCTTGGGCGTGGGAGCCAGAGTAACGGTCGGGATGAGTGTCGCGGTCCGAATCGGGATGGCAGTGAATGTAGGAAGCGACGTCGGCGTAGGGGTCGCCCGCTCCGGCGTGGGAGAAGCTATCCCCGACGGCGCGCAACCAATTGCAAACAGGCAAATCAGCCCAACCAACACTGAGAGCGCCAATCGAGCCAGGCCTCGCTCGTTCATTACTCCCCCCTCTGCTCAGCCAGCAGCTCCAGGGGAAAGAGTACCTCGGATAAAGAAATACACGATAATCACACCTCCTGCCGTCCAAAGGGGGCATTTTGTCTCAGCTTGTGATTGAACATCGTGTATTTCCACATCCGTGGTACTCTTTCCGCCATCACCCAAATTCACTCATCGCTACAAACGAATCCTACAGAGGATACTCAAGTTCTTCTCGTCGCTCTCCCAGCATCTCTTTGATGATGTCTACGAGCGCCTCCGGGTCAACCGGTTTGTCCAGGAACACGTCCACCGGCAGGTAGTCTTTATCGGGAGCGAAGCGGTAGGGCACCTCTCTGACATTGTGCACGTTAGTGAGAATAACGATAGGCAACGCCGTCAGATCGTGTTCCTCCCTGATTTCACGGGCCACGTCGAATCCCTCATAGCCTGTCGGCATCATGACGTCCAGGACCACAAGGTCGGGTTCGGTGCTCAAGACTTTGTTGATCCCTTCCTCTGGCGTCGTCGCCGTATCTACCTCGAAGTCGTGGGCTTCGAGCACCATCTGAAAGACATAGTTGAAATCCGGGTCATCGTCTATGATCAATATCCTTGCCATGACTATCTCCCTCGCTCACGCATCTGTTTTATGGCCATCTCTGCGGCGTTCACCATGTGATAGGCAATAGGTGAGGCAGTCAGAGCAGGGTGAGTGCCCGCCTGGAACATAGCAATGTCCTCGGCGGTCATGCGGTTTTGCACGCAGGCGGAGATGGCATTGATGACCTCGCCCGCCGCCGCGCCGCCCATAACCTGCCCGCCCAGAATTACGCCGGAGTTCCGCTCGAACACTAATTTTAGCCTGGTGTTCACCGCGCCCGGCATGAGGCCAGGGTGACGATTGGGACCTTGAATGGTGACGGCAACCACATCGTAACCACGCTTCTCGGCCATTCCCTCGGTCAATCCGGCGGTGGCCAGCGCGTGATTCCCCACCGCCGTTGACCAGACGCCCACCGTGCCAATGTTCTCACGCCTGATGCCAAATAGGTTAGCTCCGGCGATGCGCGCCTCCAGCGTAGCGATGGACGCCAACTTGAGCGGCGAGGGCCTTCCACCGAAGAAAGATATCTTTTCAGCGCAGTCTCCGCAGGCATAGATGTTAGCATCGGACGTCTGCATCGTCCGATCCACCGCGATGCTGCCTGTCAGGCCGATGCGCAGCCCGGCTTTTCGGGCCATATCCACGTTGGCCACGGCTCCGATGCCCAGGATCACGACGTCGGCCTTGATCTCATCGCCATCGGAAAGAACGACCTTTTCCACCTTTCCATCGCCGGCGATTTTCTCCACTCTGGCAGAGGTGCGGAGGTTGATCCCCCGCGATTCGAGCACTTTCTCCATCTCGATGCACAGTTCCTCATCATATGCCAGAGCCAGGCAATGCGGCAGCATCTCAACGATGGTGACGTTCTTGTCACCCGCCTTGTTGATCTCATCCCCAAGCTCAATGCCGATGAAGCCGCCGCCGATGATGACCACGTCCTCGACGGTTTCGAGCCGCTGCTGAAGCCCGCTCAGATATTCGACATCCTTGACCACCGCGTACACGCCGTCCAGGTCGAAGCCCGGTATCGGCGGCATAGCAGGTCTTGAGCCTGTGGCGACGATGAGCCGCTCGTAGCCCACGTCGCCTTCAGTGGTGTGAAGGACCTGGCCTTCTCGGTCTATGTCCGTGGCCTCGGCGAGAAGTAGCTCGATGTTGTTCTTTTCAAGTACCGCGTCACCGATGAGATTCTTCTGGGGAGTTCCTACCGTGCCGAAGACGTAAGGAATACCGCACGGTATCAGAACCTGCTTCTCCTTACGCACCAGAAGGATCTTTTTGTCCGGGTAGTGTCGCCGCGCCGTAATCGCAGCGGTCAGGCCGGCAGCACTTCCTCCAATAACGACGATGTCGGCTCGTTCCATTTTTTGTTCGTACCCCTTTCCCTTTTGTAAGTTAATGTGACTCTGCTGAAAAAAAGCTCCCGCACCCGGGTGCGGCAATCGGCCCGAGGCCTGTCCTGAGCCTTGTCCTGAGTTAGTCGAAGGGCTGTCGAAGGGACGGGCCTCAGAGCGACCTTTTTTCAGTGCACGTAACCGCTGCTCAGGCTGTGTCATTGCGAGGCGGCGCTTTTCCGCCGAAGCAATCCCCTACTCGCGCATTGGAGATTGCTTCGCTTCGCTCGCAATGACACTTGAGTAGTCACCAGTGCACTCATTGTATTATAGGCCAAGCGTGCATATTGGCAAAAAGTGTGATGTTAGCGGAAGAAAGCCCGCCCATTGAAATTGAACGCATCGCGGGCCTTAGCGACGCAGCAAGAGAACATCGGCAGCAGCTCATCGTCCGGGCCAAAGTAACGCGCCCCCACGATCTCCTCCATGTCCGGCTGGAGCGTGCCGCCCACCACCTGACACTCGAAGAAGAGTATCACTGGCTGGACCTGGTCGCCGTTGGGATACGTGATGGCATAATCGGGGCTGGAGTAAACGCCGATGAGCGCCACCGGCTCCACTTCCAGCCCCGTCTCCTCGTGCACTTCGCGTATCACCGCTTCGTCGGCACGCTCGCCCAACTCCATCGCTCCGCCGGGAAAGCTCCACAGATTGATGCCGTCGCTGCGCCGCACCAGCAGGATACGGCCCTGTTCATCGCGGATACAGGCAGCAGCGGCGGGATGCAACAGTGGATCGTGCCCTATGCAGCTCCGCAGGCGAACGAAGTAGTCCGACATTCCACTCACAGCCAGGCCAACCTCCTTGGTTTCACGCCCTGTCTTCTACATGCCAGTTGCAGCTCCTTTTTTGCTACAAAGTGGCATCCTCGCCACGCCTAATGAGGCGCAAAACACGGGGCAGGGACGTCCCTCAATAGCAAATAAGAGAAACTGTGCCTTGCCTCAAGGGAAAGTGTACGGTAAGCTAAAATAGGCGATCATCTTACCAAAGCATCTGCGTCCTCCAAGATATTGAAACGCATTATTGCAAGACAACGTCCTTGATGATAATCAACGCGGCGACACCCAGCAATACGCAGCCAAAGACCCTCTTGACAGCGCGGGACTTCATTCGGCTCGCCATCACGCGAGATCCAAGCTGGCTCCCGGCCAATACCGCGGCCACACAAACCACCCAAACGCCCCATCGCGGCTGGGCCGCCGTTGCCAGGTGGGAGACAAAGCTGGACAGGCCAGAGCAAGTCACGATGGGAGCTGAGGTGGCGGCCGCCACCTTGGCTTCCAAACCCGCACTGTACAAGAGCGGCACGACGAAAGAGCCCCCGCCGCGTCCAATCAGCCCGGCGACCAATCCCAGGCCGCTACCAGTCGCCAGGCCCAAGGTCACCCGGCCTCGGGAGGACATCCCGCCGCGTTGGGGCCTCCAACCGGAGAGCATCAGGATCGCCGCTGCGGCGGTGAACAGCGCAAAGAAGGTCAGCAGCGGCTTGACGGGCAATTGCACGTTCAGCCATGCTCCAATCGGCGCGAAGACAACCATCGTCGCAGCGAATGGAAGCGCCACCCGCCAGGCGACAAGCCGCTTGCGGCCGTAAGTCACCGCAGCGGAGGCGCTGTTGACGAGATTCAACAACATGCCTAATGGAATGGCCTCGGTCTTGAAATCCATTCCTGTCCAGAACAGAATGGGAATGTACAGCTGTGACCCTCCCATACCGAGCATGGAGAAGACGAAGGCGATGACGAAGAAGATAGGCGCGGACAAATAGGCTGTATCCATTGTGGACTCCTGGCTGGACGCAGAACAGCAGGTGGTGACGCTACCCAGAAGCTCCACCCTCGGCACGAAGCCGGTCTGCGATAGCCTCTCGCAGCGTGCTCACCGCCAGCTCGGCGCAGTGGACGCTTTCCTCGGGCAGGCCACCCAAGGCAGCAAGCAGGTCTTGCGGTGTGATCTGACCCGCTCCCCCCAGCGACATCCCCCGTGCCATCGTGGTGAGCATACTTCCACAGGCCACCGACGGGCCACAGCCGTCGGTCATAAAAGTGGCCTCCCTAATCCTCGCCCCGTTCAGCCGCAGGTAGACCTCCATCGTGTCACCGCACCAGCCATGAACGATCCCGTAGGCGTCCGGCTCGGCCATGCGGCCCAGGTTACTGGGATTGTGGGCCTCCTCGATGACTTTGGCTGAGTAGAGCGCCCGCTCCTGTTCGATGATCTGCTGCCGCAACTCCGCCACCAGGCGGTCAAAGTTAGTCTCTTCTCCTCGATGCTCCATCAGATGCTGATCTCGACCTTTCCCTTCTTAAATCCTTTGAGCGGCGACAGCATCCCCAAGATAGTGCCTCTCACGATGTCGGAGATAAAGGGATTCATGGGCATCAG
>CAZVCJ010000011.1:0-45468 GCA_964625745.1 uncultured Anaerolineae bacterium
GCCATCGGGCACACTCCCCTCGATGGATTGCAGCGAGCGCCCCCGTTGGGTGGGGCGGGGCAAAGCTGCCAGCAGTCCCTGGGTATAAGGATGCTTCATGCGTTGCAACACGTCGTTCACCTCACCCATCTCCACGATGTCACCCGCGTAGGCCACTCCCACCCGATGACAGGTTTCGGCCACCACTGCCAGATCGTGGGTGATGAGGAGGATGGACACGCCCTGCTTCTCCTGCAGCTCGGTCAGCAGGGCCAGGATCTGGGCCTGGATGGTCACGTCCAGGGCAGTGGTCGGCTCGTCGGCGATGAGAAGCTCGGCGCCCGAGGAGAGGGCCAGGGCAATCATCGCCCTTTGTTGCATGCCGCCGCTCAACTCGTGGGGATAGGCGCGGAGAACGCCGGCGGGGTCGGGCAGGCCCACGGCCTCGAACATCTCCAGGGCACGCTGGCGGGCTTCTTCCTGGCCAACCGATACGTGCTGCCGAATGACGCGCGTCACCTGACTACCGATACTGAAGACAGGGTTCAGCGAGGTCGAGGGGTCCTGGAAGATCATGGCGATGCGCCCTCCCCGCACGCTTTGCATCTCAGTCTCGCTCTTCTGCAGCAAGTCTTCACCCCGGAAGTTGATGCGGCCCCGCACGATCTCGCCGGGGGATGGAACCATGCGCAACACGGCGAATCCCGTCACCGTCTTGCCGCAGCCCGTTTCCCCCACCAGGCCGAAGATTTCGCCCTGGCGCACGTCAAACGTCATCCCGTTGACGGCGTGAACCACGCCAGCGTAAGTTCTGAAGCGAACGTACAGGTCTTCGACGGACAGCAAGACTTCGTTTATGCGACGGCCCTCCTGGTGCGGGGATCGACCACGTCGCGCACCGCGTCGCCCAGCAGGTTGAAGGCCAAAGTGACCAGGAAAATCGCCGCCCCTGCGGATCCGGCGAACCAGGGCCGCTCGATGAAGTAGATGCGACCGGTGCTGATCATCTTGCCCCACTCGGGAGCCGGTGGCTGGATGCCCAGACCGATAAAGCTGATGGCCGCACCAGTGAGAATCGCCGAACCGATGTCCATCGTGACCTGCACCAGCACGGGGGTCAATACGTTGGGCAAGATGTGACGCACGATGATGTTCGCATCGCTCACGCCGATGCTTCGTGCGGCCTCAATGAAGTACTCCTCGCGCAGGGACAGCGTTTGCGCCCTCACCAGGCGGGCATACCAGGGCCACCAGGTGAAGGCGATGGCGATCATAGCGTTGACGAAGCTGGCTCCCAGCGCGGCAGCGATGGCAATGGCCAGCAGCAAGGGTGGAAAGGCCAGGAAAATATCCGTGATGCGCATCAGGATGTCGTCTATCCAGCCGCCGTAATAGCCGGCGATGGCGCCCAAAGGAATGCCGATGACGCTGGCCGCGAAAACCACCAGAAACCCGATGCTGAGCGAGCTGCGCCCTCCGAACAGCAGGCGCGCCCACACGTCCCGTCCCAGGTAATCGGTGCCCAGGGGGTGAGTCCGGCTGGGGGGCTGAAACTTCTCCAGGATGTTGGGGGTGCCCCGTCCCTGCTCCGGGTAGGGGGTAAGCGATGGTGCAAAGATCGCTGCCAGGATAAAAAAGATAATCACCACCAGGCTGATCACCGCCAGCGGATCCCGCCGAAAGGCCTGCAACATCAGACCGAGTTCATGGAAGCGCGCCGTGCGTTGTGCGGTTTCTGCATCTGGCCATTCGATGGTTGGTTCCACGGTCTTCTCCACTCTATGCGCCAAATGGGGCCTTTGAGGGCCAGCGTATCTCCTTGCCTGGCGGGTACGGGTAGGTTTGTTTGCTGTGGGATTGGCCCAGGTCCACCAGGGATTCGGCCAACTTCATGGCCACCGAGGGGGGATCCAGCACGGGCACCTCGCAGCCCCGCTCGGCCAGGCCGGCCTGGATCCGCGGCGCCAGCCCCGCCAGACCCGTGCAGCCGGGGATGATGACGTGGGCACCGTCTTCCCGCACTGCTTGCTCGCTGAGGTTGACGAGCACTTGCAGGGTTGCCTCGGCATCTTCGCCCAGAGCCAACACAGGGATGTTAAAAGCCCGCGCCGAGGCCAGCCTGGTGGACAAGCCATAGCGGGCCACCTGGTCTTCCACTGCCGGGATGTCGTGCTCGAACACGGTGAGGACGGAGAAGCGGTGGCCCAGCATGGCGGCCAGGTGCATGGTGGCCTGGGCTGGCCCAACGACGGGGATGCTCACCAGTTCGCGGGCGGCGTACAGGCCGGGGTCGGCCATGCAGTCAATGATGACCGCGTCGGCGCCGGCTGGTTCGGCCTCTATCACTTTGGCCAGGATGTCGGGCACCACCAGCGCCTCGTCGCGGTAGCTTTCGATGGAGGCCGTACCCCAGTCCAGCGAGACGACGCTGACGTGGGTGCCGGGGCGGGCGGCATCGGCGTAGCTGCGCCGGGTGTCTTCTGCCCAGCGCGTGGTGATGGTTGGATTGATGACGCGAATGTGCATGGTTGTCTCCTCACTATTGCAGCGTGACCCTGGGGTCAAGCATCGCCTGCCCCAGGTCTAAGATCAAGTTGATAAAGACGTAAAAGACGGTGACCACCAAGGTCACCGAAACGATGACCGGGAAGTCAATGCTGAGCACAGCGTTGGTGACGTAGGAGCCCAACCCAGGCCAGGAGAAGATCACCTCGACCAGGATGGCGCCGGTCAGCGAATAGACGAACGAGAGACCCAGTACGGTAATGGTGGGAATGATGGCGTTTTTCAGAGCCAGGACGAACAGGACGATCCGTTCGGAGATGCCGGCGGCCCGAGCCGCCAGGATGTATTTCTCGCTCAACACCTCGATCATCTTCGAGCGGGTCATACGGATGGTCAGGCCGATGGCATAGGTCGCCAGGGTGAAAGCCGGCAGAATGATGTGGAGCAGGGCATCTTTGAAAGCCACCCAGTTGCCCGTCATCACCGTGTCAATCAGATAGAAGCCCGTAATCTGCTCCACCGGATGGTAGAGGGCCACTTGAGTGGAGGTGCGCCCCGCCAGGGGCAAGATACCCAATCGGCTGAAGAAAAGCAGTTGCAGCAGCAGCCCCAGCCAGAACGTGGGCATGGAGACGCCAGCGATGGAGAACAGGCGCGTGAGGTGGTCCAGCAAGCTACCCTTGTAGGCTCCTGAGAGAACGCCGAGGGGAATGCCAATGGTGACCGCCATCATCATGCCGGCCAGGACCAGCTCCATGGTGGCGGGCAGGAAGGTCTTGAGGTCGGTGGTGATAGGCTGGTGGGTCTTGATGGAATTGCCCAGATCACCTTGCAGAAGCCCACGCACGTAGCGCAGGTACTGTTCGTGGAGCGGACGATCCAGCCCCAGTCGCTCGGTGGCCAGGGCGATCTGCTCCTTCGTGGGGTGTGGCCCAACCCAGGCCGCGGCCGGGTTGGAGGGGACGACGCGGGCGATAAAAAAGGTGATGATGGAGATGCTGACCAGCACCAGCACTGCCATCGCCAGTCGCCGGATGATGTATTCCAACCTATGCACAGGCTCATCCCCTTCGTTTGATTGATCGTTGATTCAACGAAGATGCAGGGGCGCAGCAGTGCTGCGCCCCTGCATGGTCCCTGCACTTCTCACTGACGTGTGAGTTGGTAGAAAAAGACGACGTGAGGATAGGCCGGGTTGTCCACAAACCCTTTGATGTCAGAGCGGGCCAGGTGGGTGTTGGCCACGTCGTAGAAGAAGAGGGAGGCCACGTCTTCGATGAGAATCTCCTGGGCCTGGATGAACAACTCTTCCGCCTTCTCTCGGTCGCTGCCCGAAAGCGCGTTGGCGGTGTCAATCATGTCGTCGAATTCTGGGTTGCGGTAGTAGCCAAGGTTGAAGAGAATCTCTTCTTCGGAGTGGAACATACTGAACAGAAAGCTGTACGGTGAGACGTAGTCGGGCCACCAGTACATCACGAAGACGTCTTGTGCGTTCTCAGGACCCGACATGGCCAGGTCCCACTGAGCCTCCCAGTTCAGGGCCTGTACCTCCAGGTTGATGCCCAGCTTGGCCAATTCCGCCTTCCAGAGCTCGCCCAACTGCTGCTCGTCCAGGTCACCGGTGGCGAAGGTGTAGAGCAGGTCAAAGCCGCCGTCGGGGTAGCCGGCCTCAGCCAGTAGCTCTTTGGCTTTGTCCAGGTCGTAGTGATACTGGAAGAGGTCCTTGCTATACCCCCACATGCCGGCAGGCACGGGTCCGTAGGCCTGGGTGCCCCGGGTTCCCATCACACCCTCAATGAACTGGGCGTAGGGGACGCTATAGGCCAGCGCCTGGCGGACCAGCTTGTTGTCCAGAGGGGGCTTCTGCGTGTTCAGCAGGCCAACCAGGTTCTGGAAGCTGGGGTTGATGTAGAGCACGATGTCATCGCGAGCGTCCAGGGCGGCCAGGTTGTCGGGGGGGACGCCATAAGTGAAGTCGGCCTCGCCCGCCTCGATCATCTGCTGCAACACCACGTTGTCTTCCCTTATTTCAAAGACGATCTTGTCGAACTGGCCTTCCCGCCATCCGCCCCAGTAGTTCTCGTTGCGGGTCATGATCAGTCGCGATCCCCGCTCGCGGCTTTCGATGGTGTAAGGCCCTGTGCCCGCGCAATTCCCTTCGTTGAACCACTCGGTGCCTTTTTCTTCGTAAACCTTGGGGTCATAGATCCAGGCGCCGTAGCCGGAGGAAGCAATCAAGTCCAGGGGAGCCGCATAGCTCAACTTGAACTTGACCGTGTAGTCGTCCACGACTTCGATCTCTTCCACAGGACCCCAGATATAGGCTGCGCCGGCACCTATCTCCATGGTGTTTTCCAGTGCGCCCTTCACCGCTTCGGCGTTAAAGGGATCGCCGTTGTGGAAGGTGACGCCCTTGCGGAGATGAAATATCCATTCGGTGGCGTCGTCGTTGGTCTCCCAACTGGTGGCCAGTTTAGGGCTGAGAATCTCCGCACTGCCGGGCGGATTGTAGAAAGTAAGGGTTTCGTAGCAGTTGGACACGACCACTGAGTCGTTGGAGAAGCTTATGGCTGGATCTATGTCGGGGAAGGTCGTGCCGTGGCCGTAGACGAAGACGTTGGGGACGGCTTCTGCCGGCTTGGTGGGCTCCGGGGTATTAGTGGCTTGCGGGGGTTTGGTAGCCGTTGGCTGAGCAGGCCCGCCGCATTGCGTGGCAGTCAGTACCAGGAGCAAGCTGAGGGCCAAATAAACCCAATAGGTTCCTTTCTTCATTACTCCTCCTTATGTCTTGTGGATTTGAAAATGGTGACTTGCAGCAGGTCTATTCTGAAAATAGCCCGAACAAGTTCGGGGCTCCGGAGTCCTCAACTTGTTGAGGGGTATTTTCATGCTGCACGGTGCCCCGCAGGGGCATGGTGACTACTCTCTAAATCACGTCAACTCGATAGGCTTCACCTCCTTCTGCTGTTGGCAGAAAGCAGCTTATCAGGGAAAGGGGCGCATCGGGTTGTCGGTGCTCAGCCCGACGACCGCAGTCCGTCCATCAGGCGGTTCCAGTCGAAATGGGGGCCGGGGTCGGACTTACCGATGTTGATGGCGCTGTGTCCCAGGATGCCGCTGAAATCCGCCAGGTCCTGGGACCTCTCATAGTAAGTGGCAGGGCCCCGGGATGGGTACTGGATGGGTACGCTGTACCGCTTGCAGAGGTAGGAGATCAACTCGATCAGGCTTTCGTACTGGGCCTCGGTATATGGCTCCCAGTATTCACCGCCGGCCTCCACCACCTGTCCCTGATGCTCGTTCCCCGTCCAGTTGTAGTACTTGTTATCCCTCTTCTCCAGAGGCCCCCAGTTCACGATCTCGATGCCGATGGCCCGGGGGTTGGGCCGGATGGCATCGTCCCTTGCGAGGTCCCCGGGCAGGCCAGCGTGCCAGGCAGTGTCCCCGTCCTTGACCAACTGAAGTATCTTGCCGTCATGGTCAATGATGTAATGCGCGCTGACCCCGCTCTGAGGGTTCTTGAACCAGGATACTGTGCCCGTGCCGCTGCCGCTGGCAGTGTAGTGGACGACGATCATCTCGATCTGATGGCCAGAGCGACCGCTGTCGCAATTGCCGGTGGGGCCGACCCAGGTGATACTGGGCATGGACTCAGCCGGCGGCGCCCCGGTGAGGCCCAAAATGGCTTTGATGCTGGCCTTCTCCGCCGTTGTCAAGCCGGGCAGGTCGTCAATAGCTGGCCCCTGATACTCTCCCTGGCGGTCGTTGACCAGGCCGGTCAGCCCGGCGCGGCTCAGCCAATCCCAGCCGTTCTCTCCGACTTCCCTGGCGGCCGCGTAAAAGGCGTTGATCGCGTCCTGATTGGTGCAGTCTGGGATCCCTGTTTCTTCGATGGGTAGCTCGATGGTGTACTCTCCGGGAATCAGGAGATACACAGGGCCGTATTTCTGGCCCACCAGCTCCAGGCCAAGCTCGATTTCCTCCTCCGCAAGCCCCAGAGCAGCCAACCTTTCGTGCGCCGTCGGCATGCTGAAGGAGATTCGCTTCGTTCCCGTCATTAAGTCACCTCCTGTCTCAAATTCTGCTCGGCCTGGATCCCTTCGACAAGCTCAGGACAAGCGCCAGATCCAGGCCAAAAGCGGGGATTTGGCAATCCCCTCAATTTTGGATCCTCTTTGTCTCTGCATTAAGCGTAAGTGTCAACTTAAGAGAACGAGCCAGACTTCGGAGGTTTTCAGACGCGATTTCGCCAGCAAACCAACCAGATAAGCGGGGCAACTTTGCCAGCAAAGGCACTGCCGGAAACCTCCGAAGTCTTAAGTTGACACTAATGCTGCATTAAGGATGCGCCAGGCCGACGGCGATCTCACTGATGAGCCAGTGAGCGCCCCAACTGGGAGTGCCCGTTTGCTCGATCTTTATGTAGCGCACCGAGCGGGGGGAGAAGCTGGCGTCAATGGACATCCAGTTGAGGGGCATCTCTTTCATCACCTCCCAATCGGTGTGGTTGGTGGAGACGCTCAAAATGAAGGCCGTGGCGAAGCCTCGCCCAGGGCTCTCTATCTTTATCTGCTCAATGGTCTGTACCTGGCCCAGGTCGAGTTCGTACCACATCCCCGGCTGCTGCGCGACCTGGCTATCCCAGAAAGTATCCGGATCGCTGTCGAAGGCTTTGTCTACGTCGGCCTGGTTGTGGCTGGCCTGAGCCTGCCAGGGAGTAGAAGGGATGCCTCCTTCGGCGACCTCAATGGTCATCTCTAACGGCATCGCTCCCTCTTTCGAGAACCAGGCCACTCCCTCCTCCACCAGGTCCCAGCGCAGCACGTATTGACCAGGCGTGGCCGGAGATTTCAGGACGACGTTGGTCAGATCCACTTCTGATCCAGGCGGTACGTCGTCAGGCAGGCTGGTGCGAAAGGTGTCCCAACAGCCAGCCAATTGCCCGTTGGGAGTGAACCAGTGATAGGCCAAATGGACGGGGTTCGGGCCATCGGCAGGCCAGTGCTTGGAGCTTGTGTTCTTGACCTTGAAGCTGGCCGTGGCCACGCCGTCGGGCGGTATGGTCTCCGGTACGCTGTGGTCGAGCCAGGCGACTCCATAATCTCCCGAAGTCACCTCAGAGGACTGAACCTGCACGTGGATGTCCTCCCTGGGAGAGCCGTGCTTCCAGAACCAGTTGTCTGGCTCCTCGATCATGTCCCAGCGCAGGATGTACTGCCCCGGCGTTGGCGGGGCCTGCACCTGGGCCTCGTCGAAGACCACCAGCCAGCCCGGCTTCACATTGAAAGGTACCAAGGTCCTGATGTCCGCCAGGTCCAACCCTTCGGCGGGGCTCAGGACAAGCTCCTGACCAGCGGGGGTGTACCAGCGATAGCCCAGGCGCACCTTGTGGTCCCCAGTCCTGACCCAGGTAGCGTTGCCCTCGTTGCTGAGGCGCAGTGTTGCCGTCACCGTCTGGCCGGGCGTCACGCTGGTTGGCATGTCAATGTCCAGCCAGCCTACCTTGTAGATGGTCGGGACGCCCGGCAGCCGCACGCGGTAGTCGTGGTCCATGGCCGCCTTGAAGTCGGTGATGATTCGAGGCCGGATGCTGATGGCCCATTGGGGTTGATCGTGCACCAGGGGCCAGCGGTAGAGGATGAGGGCCTGGATAGGCTGGTTGGCCGGTTCGTTGTTCCAGCGGTCAATCTCCTGGTAGGCTGTCTGCACCCACTGGGAGCCCGGTTCGTCCTTCCACTCCAGGTTTTGATCCGTCTCGGTGAGATAGACGGGCAGGCCGCGCGTCTCTTCTGGAATCGCGTTCATGAAGTCAACGTAGCTGCGAAACTGATAGCGCAGGTGAGTGTAGCCGGGCGCACCCTGCCAATAGTCATCGGTGATGAAATCGAGAGCGTAGCCGTTGGTGTAGGTGTGGACGGCAATGGCGTCGCATTGGCCCGCCAGGCGGTCCAGGATGTGGCGGAAGTATTTCACCCAATCGCCCGACGGGTTTTCGGGGTACTTGGTTTCAATGTTCCAGGGACCCACCGCTGCCACGACGACCTGATCGTTCTCCCGCTCAGGCCGGGAGTGGATGTTATTCCGGCACTTTTGGTAGCAGCGGGCGTACAGCTCAGGCGTGATAACCTCGCCGTCGGGGCCTCCGGGTCTCTCCAGGGCCAAATTGGGCTCGTTGCCGATGATCCAGATGTGGCAGCCCTGGGATCCCTCCACGAAGTTGCCGCAGCGTTGGGCGAAGTCGTCGTAGCGGTTGGAGCGGGGGATGGTGCCTTTGTCACCGTACCCGTGGTTGAGACGCGCGATGACCCCCAGACCCTGATTGGACAGGTGACTGTAGTCCGGACCGCCTGGGCCACCGGGGTCTGCCCCTAGCTCTTCAGTGACCAGCACCCAACCCTGCTTGTTCTTCTCGACCATCAGGTGTTGTCCGCCCGGATCGTGCAGGCCGAAGATGTATTTTGGAAACTTGTCCTGAGCTATGTCGAAGGGATGGGATTCGTCGAGTGGAGACATTGATTACCTCCTTGGTCATTGGCCTTCGGGTTGAGTCTATCGAAACCTTGAAGGCGCATCCGTTACGATGGCTCAATTATACAACAGATTGTTATCTAAATCAAACCAAAAAAAGAGGGCAGAGGTTGAAAGCCTCTGCCCTTTGTCTTTGGGACTCTCTTCAGTCTAACGTCAACGTTCCGGCAGATACCCAAATGGGTTGCGCTGGACGCCGTTGTATCGAATCTCGAAGTGGAGATGTGGTCCTGTTGACCTGCCAGTGCTGCCTATTGATCCGATCCTCTCACCTTTGCCAACGGACTGGCCGACCTCAACCAGGATGGTGTGGAGATGGGCGTAAAGGGTCTGGAAGCCGTTGCTGTGGTCAATAACCACGTATTTGCCATAGCCGTACTCACTCCAACCGGCTGTGACCACGCAACCAGAATCCGCTGCGGTGATGGGAGTGCCTGTTGGGGCGCCGATGTCAATAGCCTGATGCATGGGCTTGAATCCCTGGGTGATGCTCCCGCTGGTTGGCCAGGCAAAGCTGCCGGTGCCAACAGCGGCTCCCTGGGGGATGGGACCGGAATAGGCATGGACGACGCGAGGTTGGTAGGGCTTCTTACCGCCAGGGACGATGAGCTTCTGCCCTAAGCTTAGATTATAGGGGCTCTCCAGGCCATTGTATTCACATTCTATAATGGCTGAAACTTCGGCCTTGTATTGCTGAGCTATACTCTCCAGGGTGTCGTTTGCGACCACGGTATGGTAGACCCCATCTATGGGCAGGATGGTCAGCACCTGGCCTATCTTCAGGAGGTCGGGGTGATCCTCCAGCCGGCTGCTGGCCCACATAATGGTGTCGGCGCTGATGCCAAATTTGTCAGCGATGCCGTAGAGAGTGTCACCGGTCTGCACGGTGTAGTTGATGATCTCTTGCCGCGGCAAGTCGCCGGGCTCTTCGGTGGGCACGACAGTATGAGTAGGCGTAGAAGTAGGCGTAGAAGTAGGCGTAGGCGTAGGAGTGGGAGTAGCGGTAGGGGGAGGGGTAGGAGTGGGAATAGGAGTGGAGGTAGGCGTAGGAGTGGGGGTTGAGGCAAAAATAGTGTGGGGCACTGGAGCTCGGACGATAGTGTTTTCGTCCTGAGAACGGATTCCTCCTCGGGCTGAGAGACCAGCATACAGGCGAAAGCCGAGGCTAGGAGCCGGCGTTGGGGTGGACCGGGAATCTGGGGGAGGGATCCTGGGGATGTCTACCTTGCCTAGCAGAGTGGCCGAGACAGCCAGCAGGATGACGATGAAGTGGGAGGTGAAACGAGATAACAAGGCTCCATCGCCCACCCTGGCTATTGAGGTCTGTATTCCTGTTTTAGAAACCCAGTCTTTCGCCTTTGACCAAAGGGTGACCCAACGCCCGAGCATTGGCCCGCCCTCTATCTCCCCTACTGGGGAAAAATCGGCTGGGATTTCCATTCGCTCCCCTCTTATCCGAGAGATACGTCGTCAGATGAGTTGCGGTTTAGTTGCGGTTTGGTTGCACTTTCGTCTCAGATTATAACCGCAAGACCACAAATTGTCAAATCGCCTATCAGATCGGTTAGTCCGATAGTCCATAGTCCAACTGACCAACCGACCAAGGACCGTCCGGCCAACTGACCCTAGCGGACATCCCTGCTCAATGTCGTCAGAAACTCGCTGTTGTTCCTGGTTCTGCCCAGCCGTTCCAACAGGGCCTCGAGAGCGCCGGTGATATCCATCCCAGCACCTGATGGGGGTGAAGACATCATGTAAGAAATCATCTTCCGCATGATCCAAACCTTGTCCAGGGTCTCCTTATCCAGCAGCAGTTCCTCGCGGCGCGTGCTGGAGCGTTCGATATCGAAGGCGGGGAAGATATACCGTTCCGCCAGCTTGCGATTGAGATGCAGCTCCATGTTGCCCGTACCCTTGAACTCCTCGTAAATGACATCGTCCATACGGCTGCCCGTTTCCACCAGGCAAGTGGCGATAATAGTCAGGCTTCCCCCGTCCTCGATGTTGCGAGCTGCACCGAAGAAACGCTTGGGCGGATAGAGGGCCGCCGGATCGACGCCGCCGGAGAGGGTACGGCCACTGGGAGGGACGGTGAGATTATAGGCTCTGGTCAGGCGGGTGATGCCATCCAAAAGGATAACTACATCTTTGCCACCCTCGACCAGGCGCTTGGCCCGCTCCAGGGCCATCTCGGCCACGCGGACCTGATCCTGGACAGGATCATCAAAGGTAGCCGCCATAACCTCGGCTTCCACCGAGCGATCCATGTCGGTCACTTCCTCGGGCCGTTCGCCAATAAGGGTGACCATGAGATGAATGTCGTTGTAGTTAGCCGTTATGCCGTTGGCTATTTGCTTCATGACGGTGGTTTTGCCTGCCTTGGGGGGGGAGACGATCAAACCTCGCTGCCCCCTGCCGATAGGAGCGATCAGATCAAGCAGCCGGGAGGCCAGTATGTTGGGCTTCGTCTCCAGAGCGAGCATTTGATTGGGGAAGATAGGGATCAGCCTGTCAAACGTGGGACGTTGCTTGGCTGCCTCGGGATCCAGACCATTGACTGCTTCTACCCGCAGCAAGCCGAAGTACCTCTCCGTCTCCTTGGGAGGACGTACCTGGCCGATGACCATGTCGCCGGTGCGCAGGCCAAAACGACGGATCTGGGATTGGGAGACGTAGATATCTTCGGGGCTGGGCAGAAGATGATCCGAGCGGAGGAAACCGATGCCTTCCTGCACGATGTCCAACACCCCTCCGCCGAAGATGTAGCCCTGTCCTTCGGCCTTGGCCTTAAGGAGGCGCATGATCAAATCGTGCTTTTTGAGGCGGGTATGGCCAGAGATGTCCATCTCCCGGGCCATCTCTCGCAGATCGTCCACGTTTCGGGTTTCCAGTTCGACGATGTTCATTTCCATAGCTCTCTCCGTTTGGTTACTAACGATAAAGGGGAACCCAGGTTTTCTACCCGTCTGAGCAAGCAGATTGTACTTCTGGAGTCTCCTGGAGTGAGAGGAGACGTCTTGCTAACTAAAAACCTGGTTTCTGAAATACGGTGACGCTTTGATGCCATGCAAAGGCCAAAGAGCATTGACTCTGCGATCAATGTCGTTTGCAATCATTCAGACAAGGGAAATCATGGTGTTATGGCCTGTGGTTTTTGGTGACGAAATTGCGGGGACTCAAGTGAACGTTAGTGAGGTAGGGAGCAGAATTTTGGGGCGAGTCTATGCTAATCCCTCCCTTTTCTCTCCTGGTGGGTATTCAATTGCCGCAACACACAGTCATTATAGCATCTTTTGCTTGCCTAGTCAAATCGTGAAGCCCACTGCCCAGCGGGCGTAGTAGTAGACCACTACCACGGCGAAGAGCAGGCTGTCAATGCGGTCCAGCATGCCGCCGTGGCCGGGGATGAGGCCGCTGGTGTCCTTAACGCCCACCTGGCGCTTCATCATGGATACGGCCAGATCTCCCAGGGGAAGGAGAGCGCAGACGAGAGCGCCCAGTACCAGACCGTGAACAAAGCCCAGTCCTATGTACAGGCCGACCAAAAGCGTGACCGCTACTCCGCAAAACCAGCCCCCTATGGTTCCTTCCCAGGTCTTCTTGGGGCTCAACCTGGGGAAGAACTTGTGACGTCCCAGGGATAGGCCGATGAAGTAAGCGCCTGTGTCGGTTGCCCAGGTGGCGAGCAGCATCAAGACCATCCATTCTAACCCGTGAGGGGCATCTCGCAAGGAGATGAAGTGGCCGCCCATCCCGCCGAGGTACAGTGCGCCGGCGATGGTCAGAGCCCAATCAACAGTCGGAGTAGTGGTGTCTTTCTTGAGCAACTGCCAGGACAGGGACAGAAACATAACCCCCGTCAGAGCTGGTCTGGCCAGTTGCCAGGCAGGATACCGAGCGTCTGCCATCAGCAACCAGATCAGAAGCAGGCCCCAGAAAGGGGAGGGTTTGTAGCCTCCCAGCTTCATCATTTGAAAGAACTCGTGGCCAGCCACGCTGGCCACGAGGACTATGATGGCGAAAAACCAGAGCCCACCTGCGTAAGTGACCCCCACTACGATGGGGATCAGGACGATGGCACTTAGAAGTCGCTGAATGAATGCTTGTTTCTTCATGATGATCACTGGAAGTTGGAAGTTGGATTTCCAATCTCCAATCTCTAATCTCCACTTATAAGCCCAAACCTGCGCTCTCGTCTGTCATACTCGATGAGAGCGCCATACAGCTCCTCCTCGTCGAAGTCAGGCCAATATGTGGGAGTGGCATAATACTCGGCGTAAGCACTCTGCCAGATGAGGAAGTTACTGATTCGCAGCTCGCCGGCGGTGCGGATAATCAAATCCGGGTCCGGCAGCCCGGCCGTATACAAATATTGGCTGAACAGGTGCTCATCTAGCCGATCCGGGGCCACCCCACTCTCGACGATGCGCCGCACAGCGTCCACGATCTCGGCTCGGCCGCCGTAGTTGAAGGCCACGTTCAAGATTATGCGGTCATTGTGCCTGGTAAGTTCGATGGCTTCGCGCACTCTTCGCCTGAGCCCTTCGGAGATACCCTCTAAACGGCCGATGTGACGCAGTTGCACGCCGTTCTGGTGTAACTCCGACAACTCGCGATCAATGGCTTGCTCAAGGATGCGCATCAGGCCTCGCACCTCTGCGCTGGGGCGTCCCCAGTTCTCCGTTGAGAAAGCATAGAGGGTCAGGATCCTGATGCCATGCTCGACACAACCTTCCAGAATCCGACGGATGTTCTCCGTGCCGGCCCGGTGGCCGGCCTGCCGTGGCAAGCCACGGGAGCGCGCCCAGCGGCCGTTACCGTCCATTATGATGGCCAAGTGATATGGGGTTTTAGTCAACTGCTTTGCCGTTTCCATAGCCGAGCTGATTTCAGTTGCTAATTTGGACATTGGCGTTCTGGTCTGTAGTGACGACTTCGGTCGTTGGTGGCAGGGCAAAAGCGACTGAAGTCGCAACTACGAATTCAGTTGCTAAAAAGGGGCTGAGACGTTACTGAAGATGATACCTCAACCCCTGTTTTCCCTTTGCAGTCAACACCAGAAGCTCGTTGACCGGCCCATTCTCCGCACCCGGTGAGCCTTTCATTACGCAGCAAGAAGGCAACTCAGATCTCCATGATCTCCTGTTCCTTGTCGCGGCCGATCTCGTCCATCCTGGCCACGGATTTGTCGGTTATCTCCTGTACATCGTCTTTGGCCTGATAGAGCTCATCTTCGGAGATAATCTTCTCGCTCTCTATCTCGCGCAAATCCTCTATGGCATCGCGGCGAATGTTGCGGATGGCTACCTTTCCTTCTTCGACCCGCTTGCCCACAACCTTGACCAGCTCCTGGCGGCGCTCCTCAGTCAGACGGGGTATGGTCAGGCGGATTATCTTGCCATCGTTGGAGGGGGTCAGCCCTAGCTCCGATTTCAGGATGGCTCTCTCGACGTTGGCCAGGGCAGTGGAGTCCCAGGGGCGGATTGCCAGCAGCCGTGGCTCAGGGACGGAGATAGTCGCCAACTGGTTGAGGGGGGTAAGCGTGCCATAGTACTCCACAGGCAGCCGCTCCACCAGGGCCGGGGAAGCCCGTCCGGTCCTGATGGTCATCAGGTTGTCTCGGAGAGCGTCCACCGTCTTGCCCATTCTCTCTTCGGTGTCTTTAAGCAGGTCTTTGATCATGATTAAGCTCCTCCTCATTGGTCAAGTGGTCAAGTGGTCAGATGGTCCTTGGTCCGACCATCCGACCATTGATCTATCTGCTGATGATCGTGCCCACTGGCTCGCCGAGGATGGCTCGCTCGATGCTCCTGGGTTCCCAGAGGTTGACGACGATGATGGGGAGGTCATTGTCCATGCATAGAGAGATAGCTGTGCTGTCCATAATCCTCACTCCCATGTTCAGGGCGTCAATGTAGGTCAGATGCTTCAGTTTCTTGGCTTGAGGATCGAGGTGAGGGTCGCTCTCGTAGACGGCGTCAACCTTGGTGGCTTTGATCAGAACCTCAGCGCCTATTTCCATAGATCTCAGGGCGGCCGCTGTGTCGGTGGTGAAAAAGGGGTTGCCTGTCCCAGCCCCCAGGATGACTACTCGCCCTTTCGCCAGGTGACGGGTCGTCCGCAACCGAATATAAGGCTCTGCAAAGGCTCTCATCTCGACAGCCGTCTGCACCCGGGTGGTTATCCCGGCTCTCTCCAGAGCATCGTGGAGAGCCAGGGAGTTCATGACCGTGGCCAGCATCCCCATGTGGTCGGCTGTAGCTTGATCCATGCCATGGGCCAGGCCGTCCTTGCCCCGCCAGAGGTTGCCTGCTCCCATGACGATGGCTATCTCCACATCGTGATCTTTGACCCGGCGGATCTTGGCCGCCACCTCCTCGGCCCTTTCGGGATCAATGCCGTATCCTTCGGGGCCGGCCAAAGCTTCGCCGCCCAGTTTCAGCATGACCCGCCTGTATTTAACTTCGGACATTCCGGCCTCCCCAGATCAGTTGGCTGGGTCGCCAGCTAACTCCCTAGTCGCCCAACTCGAACCTCGCAAACTGCCGCACCACGATATTCTCGCCCGTTTTGGAGATTGCCTGGGTTAGCACGTCCTGGACGGTCAGCTCATCATCCTTTATAAAGGGCTGTCTCATGAGACAAACTTCTTGGTAGTACTTCTGCAGCTTGCCTTCCACAATTCTCTCTATTATGCGCTCAGGTTTGCCCATATCCCTCGCCTGGGTTTGGTGAATTTCCTTTTCCCTCTCCAGTGCATCAGGAGGGATGTCCTCAGGGGCCAGATAGAGAGGTTTGGCGGCCACTATTTGCATTGCCAGATCGTGGGCCAGTTCCTTGAAGGCTTCAGTCCTGGCCACGAAATCGGTCTCGCAGTTCAACTCGACGAGGGCCCCGGCACGGCTGCCAGTGTGGATGTAGGCCTCGATCAGACCCTCCTCGGTCGCTCGGTCTGCTTTCTTGGCGACAGCAGCTAACCCCTTTTCTCGCAGATAGGTTTTCGCCTTCTCAAGATCCCCGCCGCTGGCCTCCAAAGCCTTCTTGCAATCCAGTACTCCGGCCGCCGTCGCCTCGCGCAGCTCTTTTATCATTGACGTTGTGATCTCCAATTGAATCTTTGCCTCCTCGATAGGTTGATGTTGATTTTTGGAGAAACCAGGTTTTTCCCTACTTGAATGGGCAGACTGTTGCTTCTGGGATTCCTCACGGTTTGAGAAGTCCCATCTTCTCAGCTAAAAAACCCTTCGGGCTGAGCCTCAGGACGAAGCCTGGTTTCTGATCTAATCTTCTTCGCTGCCTATTTCCTCTTCGAAAGCCTCCGTGGGCTCCTCTCCCTCGAACTCGAGTTCGCCTGACTTGAGCTTAGCCAGGGTAGCGGCGCCCAGGTATTTCTCTTCATCGAGCTCCATCTCTAGCTCTTCATCCTCGGGTATGAGGGAGGCTCGCAAGTTCTGCCCCTCGATGACAGCGTCGGCGATTTTAGTGGTGATGAGTTTCAGGGCTCGGATGGCGTCGTCGTTGGCGGGAATGATGTAGTCAATAGGATCCGGGTCACAGTTAGTGTCCACCATGGCTACAATTGGTATGTCGAGCTTGTTGGCCTCTTTCACCGCGGTGGCTTCGCGCCGCACATCGGTGATGAAGAGCATGTCGGGCAGGCGTCGCATGTCCTTGATGCCACTTAAGCGCCGATTCAGCTTGGCAATCTCTTGCTCTAGTTGCAGGGCTTCCTTCTTGAGAAGTCGCTCGAAATCCCCTCGTTCCTGGCGATCCTCCAGGTTCAACAAGTAATCTATTCGTTGGCGTATGGTGCGCCAATTGGTCAAGGTTCCCCCCAGCCAGCGCTGGTTGACGTATGGCATGCCACATCTCTGTGCCTGTTCGGCGAGGCTCTCCTGGACTTGCCTTTTGGTACCTACGAAGAGGACAATGCCGTCTTCACTTACAATGTTCCTGACCACATCGTATGCCTTATCCAGGGCGGCCATGGTCTGCTGCAGGTCAATGATGTGGATGCCGTTGCGCTCAGTGTAGATGAAGGATTTCATCTTCGGGTTCCAACGCTTTGTGCGATGGCCGAAATGCACCCCCGTCTCCAATAGCGCCTTCATAGAAACTACTCCCACTTTTTCTTTCCTCCTTATTACGTTTTTGTCTTCCGCCCTTTTCATCCTGGCGAGGGGCCTGTCTAGCCGCCGTATGCTAACTGGCACGTTCTCGTCAGTCAAAGGGCGTGCTTAATTGGGTAGTCCGGGTAAGAGTATAGCACATACTTGTATATCAGGCAAGTCGGCGGTTTGAGGTTTTGACCTGTTTGTGCTATACTATTTTGAGACATTGAAATCGAGGAGGAACATGAGATGGTGAGCCAAGATCTGTTGGACATCCTGCGTTGTCCCGCCTGCGTGCGAAATGGCCCTGACGCTGGCCTCCTGGACTTTATTGAGGAGCAATGGCTGGTCTGCCAGGATTGTGACCGCAAGTACCCCGTCCGCGATGACATCCCGGTGATGCTCATTGATGAAGGGGACAAGTATCGGGATGTGTCTATAGAGGAGTTAGGGGAGCCATAGTCGGGGCCTGAAGCTCAGTCCGATTCGGTTTCCAGGAAACAGACGATACCATTGGCGATGCCCTGGGCCACTTTGTCTTGTTGGTCCAGAAGGACCTGCCGGTCAGCGGCCATGAAGCCGGTCTCGATAATCGCCGCCGGGGTCTGAGGAGCGATCTCGTAGAAAGCATGGTACTCAGTCATGTCATAGGTTATGCTATGCGCGTGGAACGGTAGCCCTGTGGCCTCTTGATACTCCTCTCGCAGGCATTTCACCAGGCGATCCTCCTCCTCAGGCAAAGCACTGTGGAGTACACTGGCTACTTTGAACCCACTGGCCTCGGGTATATTGCAGGAATCTGCGTGGATGGAGACCAGGGTATCAGCCATATAGCCCTCCAGTGCCGCATCGAACTCCTCCAGCAGATCCACTGCGTAGCCCTGGTCTTCCAGCAGGGCCTTCACCGACTGGGCGATGGCCAGGTTGATCTCCACCTCCGTCAGGCCATCGGGGCAGACGGCCCCCGAATCGTATCCCCAGTGCCCGGCGACCAGGCCGACCTTTTTGGGAGGCTTGGTGGGAGTCGGCGAGGGAGGGACCCTGGTGGCAGTGGGAGTTACCGTCGGGGTGAGTGTGGCGGCGACGGGTGTAGACCTGTCGGATCTGCTCTCAGGCGCCCACAAGGCGTGCAGGATCAGATAGGCGATGGTGAAAGCGATGGCGACCATCACCGCTACCAATATCCTTTGGGCTACTTCCAACGCTCCCCTTCTCACCAATTCCCTGAGTCCTCCCCGATATGTGCGTCTTCCAGGCAGCGGGCTTCGTTCAATCATACCTCTGATTTTCAATTTAGTCAATTTCTGCTGATGGCTAGCGCGCCTTGCCGGGTTGCGCTTATCAGGCTTTTGTGGTAAACTTGTCCGTGTTTGCAAAGGAGGTTACAGGAGTTATGAGCATGTTGCATCACCGCCGCACCTGAGTGGTAGCCTGGGGCGCCGGTTGGCGTCCACAGGCCCATTTGCATACGCCAGGGGCTTCGGCAAGGCTTAGCCCAGGGGGCGGTGATGTGACCGCGCCCTGAGCCTGGACGTGGTGTCCCTCCTGGGGCAACTGCCGCCGCTGGTGTATGCCGGCGGCGGTTTTTTTGTTGCCCACACTCCGGTCTTCGGACCGTGTGGAGATTATACTACAGGAGGTTTATACCATGTCCGAAAAAATTACCCGCTTCTTTGCCTCGCGCTGGGGCATCGTCCTGGCCGGAGTCGCCATCGGCGTCCTGGCCCCGCTCCTGCAGAAGGTCGGCAATCCACCCAACATGGGCATCTGCGTGGCCTGCTTCGAGCGGGACATCGCCGGGGCGCTGGGACTCCACCGCGCTGCTGTCGTCCAGTACATCAGGCCGGAGATCATCGCCTTCGTGCTGGGCGCGACCATCGCAGCGCTCCTCTTCCGCGAGTTCAAGCCCCGTGCTGGCTCCGTCCCCATTGTCCGCTTCGTCCTGGGGGTGTTCGCCATGATCGGCTCGCTGGCCTTTCTGGGCTGCCCCTGGCGGGCACTCCTCCGACTGGCCGGCGGCGACCTGAATGCCATCCTGGGCCTGGCGGGGCTGGTCACCGGCGTCACCATCGGTGTCCAATTCCTCAAGGCCGGCTACAACCTGGGCCGCTCCTACAAGACGTATCCCGTCGTTGGCTGGATCATGCCGGTCATCATGATCGGCTTACTCTTGCTGCGCATCTTCCGGCCGCAGTTCAGTGAGGGTGGCCCCATTTTCTTCAGCGAGAAAGGCCCCGGCTCACTCTATGCTCCCCTGCTCATCTCCCTGGGCGCGGGCCTGGTCATCGGCTTCCTGGCCCAGCGCACCCGCTTCTGCACCATGGGCTCCATCCGAGACGTGATTCTGATGGGCGACAACCATCTCATCAGCGGCATCGGCGCACTGCTGGTGGTGGCGTTCATCACCAACCTAATCCTGGGGCAAGTGAGCTTTGGCTTCTTCGGCCAGCCGGTGGCTCACAGCAGCCACCTGTGGAACTTCCTGGGGATGGTGTTGGCGGGGCTGGCCTTCGCCCTGGCGGGGGGCTGCCCCGGCCGGCAACTGTTCCTCTCCGGCGAAGGAGATGGCGACGCGGGTGTCTTCGTTCTGGGGATGATCGTTGGCGCTGGCTTCGCCCACAACTTCGCGCTGGCCGGTACACCCGATAGTGTTGCGAACGGCACTGTAGGCGGCATCTCGCCCTACGGGATGGCTGCTGTGATCCTGGGGCTGGTGGTCTGCCTGGTCATCGGCTTCAGTATGCGCGAGAAGTGAAAATACGGAGGTATGACATAATGACTACAACAGTAGACGCTCGTGGTTTTTCCTGCCCGCAGCCGGTCATCATGACCCGGAAGGCTATCCAGGCGGGCGAGTTCCCCATCGAGGTGCTGGTGGAGACCGTCACCTCGCGCGAGAACGTGCGGCGCGCGTCTGAGAAACTCGGTTGCCAGGTCGAAGCCGAGGAGATGGGGGATGAGTTTAAGTTGACCATCACGAAATGACATCCGCAGGTGCCGGCCACTTGCCAAGTGCCCGGCACCTCTGGAGGTAAAGATGATTTATTTTGACAACGCCGCGACCTCCTGGCCCAAGCCGCCAGGCGTGGCCAAGGCGATGGTGCACTTCTTGAACGACGTGGGTGCCAATCCGGGTCGCTCCGCCCATCGCCTCGCGGTGGAGTCCGGACGCATCGTCTACAACGCCCGGGAGGCCGTGGCTGAGTTGTTCAATGCGCCCAATCCGCTGCGGGTGGTCTTCGGCTCCAATGCGACCGAGGCCCTCAACCTGGCCCTGTGCGGCCTCCTGCGTCCCGGCGACCATGTCATCACCACCAGCATGGAGCACAACTCGGTGATGCGCCCCCTGCGCGCACTGGAGCAGCAGGGCGTGGAGGTGACGGTAGTGCGGTGCTCGCCGGAGGGGTTTCTCGACCCTGCCGATGTGGAAGCGGCGGTGCTACCCGACACGGCGATGATCACCCTCAACCACGCCTCCAACGTGGTGGGCACCATCCTCCCTATTGCCGAGACAGGCGAAATCGCCCGCCGCCACGGCCTGCTCCTCCTGGTTGATGCCGCGCAGACGGCAGGAGCCTATCCCATTGACGTGGAAACTGACAAAATTGATCTCCTGGCCTTCACCGGCCACAAGTCACTCTGCGGGCCGATGGGTACAGGGGGGCTGGTCATCGGCGAGCGGGTAGACGAGAAGCGGATGGAGCTGCCCAAGCGGGGCGGCACGGGCAGCCGCTCGGAGCACGAGGAGCAACCCGACTTCCTGCCCGACATGTGCGAGAGCGGCACGCCCAACGCGGTGGGCCTGGCGGGACTGGAGGCCGGCCTGCAATGGGTGCTGGAGCAAGGCGTGGAGACCATCCGCGCCCACGAGGTGGAACTGACCCAGCGGCTGATAGACGGACTAGGAGACATTCCCGGCTTGGCCGTCTACGGCGGGCTGGATGCGACCCGTCAGACAGCTACCGTCTCCTTCAACATCACCGGGATGGAGCCTTCGGAAGTGGGGCTGCGTTTAGACGAAGAATACGGCATCCTATGCCGTGTGGGGCTACACTGCGCGCCTGCGGCACACAAGACCATCGGCACGTTCCCGGTGGGCACGGTGCGCTTCGGGCTGGGGGTCTTCAACACGCTGGAGGAAGTGGACATCGCCGTGTCCGCCGCGGATGAACTTGCCCGGGAGGCATGATGACCAGTAACCAGTATGCCGTCATCTTGGTCTACTCTACCAGCCACGCCTTGCGGGCGGAGAAGGTTCTGGCGGAGGTGGGGATTTCCTGTAAGTTGATTCCCGTCCCGCGCCACCTCAGCTCCGACTGCGGGGTGTGCGTCCGAATACAACGGGCCGACCAGGAGACGGCGCTGGAGTCACTGGAAGCGGCTCGGGTTGAGATAGAGGGGATTCACGAAATCTAAAGGAGAATCATGGCCAAAATCGTTGATGCACGGGGGCTGCCTTGCCCTCAACCAGTTATCATGACCCGTAATGCGCTGCAGGAAAGCACTGTAGTTACAACCATCGTGGATAACGAAACAGCCCGGCACAACGTGACCCGCATGGCCAAGAAGGCCGGATGCACGGTGCAGGCCGAGGAGCGGGACGACGGCATCTACCTGCACATCGCCCGGGAGAGCATACCTCTGGAGGAGACGGCCTCGCAACCAGCGACCGTTCCGGCTGAAGGGCCGCTGGTGCTGGTGATACCCGGTGAGTCTATGGGGCGTGGGGACGCCGAACTGGGGCAGATCCTGATCCGGGGCTTCGTTCACACCCTGGGCGAGGTGCAGCCCCTGCCCGACACCATTATCTTTTTCAACAGTGGAGTCAAACTGGTGGTAGAGGGGTCACCAGTGCAGGAAGACCTTCGAGCACTGCACGAGCGGGGGGTGGAGATCCTGGCCTGCGGCACTTGCTTGGGGTACTACGAACTGAAGGAGAAGGTCGTGGTGGGTGAGGTGTCCAATATGTACACCATCGCCGAGACCATGCTGAGCGCCGGAAAAGTGGTGAGCCTGTGAGCAGACACAAGACCCTAAGGGTTTCCCAAACCCTTAGGGTCTCTCAAGGAGGTGGGAGAGTGACCCGCGAGGAGATACGTTTAACAGCGCTGACTAGCGCCGCCGGTTGAGCGGCCAAGATGGGCCCCGAGGCCCTGGCGCAGGTACTGCGCCCATTACGCGACATGTTTCGCGCTGAAGAGTATCCTAACTTGCTCGTTGGCCTGGAGGTGAGTGACGACGCCGCTGTCTACAAGATCAACGACGAGGTGGCGGTCATCCAGACCCTCGACTTCTTCCCGCCTGTCGTTGACGATCCCTACGACTACGGCGCCATCGCCGCCGCCAATGCCATGAGCGACGTCTACGCCATGGGCGGTGAGGTGGTGCTGGCGCTCAACATCTGCGGCTTCCCTCCCGATTTACCGCCTGACGTCGTCACTGAGATTCTGCGGGGAGGGGCGGAGAAGGTGGCTGAGGCGGGGGGCGTCCTCGCCGGCGGCCATACCCTGGACGACAAGGAGCCCAAGTACGGCCTGGCGGTGATGGGTTTCGTCCACCCTGACCATGTGGCCACCAAGGCAGGGGCCAAGCCCGGCGATGTCCTCATCCTGACCAAGCCCCTCGGCGTTGGGATCATCACCACCGCTCTCAAGGGACAGGTAGCCGATCCAAGCCATGTGGAGGCGGCGGTGGAGAGCATGAAGAAGCTCAACCGCCACGCCGCCCAGTTGATGCAAAGCGTGGGGGTGAACGCCTGCACCGACATCACCGGCTTCGCCCTGCTGGGTCACGCCCAGGAGATGGCCGAAAGGAGCGGGGTGGGGATACGATTCCATTTGGAGAAACTTCCCTTCGTGGAAGGGGCGAAGGGGTATGCCGAGGACTGGCTTTTCCCTGGCGGCGCTTGCCGAAATCAGGAACACTACGCGCCCCAGGTGCGCTTCGCCCCAGACATTCCAGAAGAGATGCAGATGCTCCTCTACACTCCTGAAACATCGGGTGGACTACTAATCGCTGTCTCAGCAGAGAAACTGGAAGAGCTGACCACCATCTTTAGCGCTGAGGGCCAGGAGCATTGGGTGATTGGCGAGGTGGTGGAGGGAGAAGGGATCGATGCACCGTCTAATGGCAGATCCGGCCAGTCCACTCTTCGTCCAGTTTGCCCAGGTGCCCCTGGCCGGCTTCCAGCGAGATGACACCGCCACCCTGTTGAGGAAACTCCTCCCCCGAAGGGGGCTTTGTGCTTTTAGCGTCGAGCTTCAGCTCGGCGTTGAGCCTCGCAACGTCACATCCCCAGCCAATATTCGCTTGCATTGGCCGTCGGGGGTGCGCAGGATGAGGGCTCCGTCGGCGTCCACTCCCTCGGCCCAGCCCACCAACACTCCCTGAGGCGTGGTCACCTGCACCTGCCGGCCCAGGTTGATGAGGCGGGCCGCCCACTCCTCGTGGGGCGAGCCCCTCCTCCTCAAGGAGTCGTACCTGGTCTCGATCCCCTCCAGAGTTTTCCACAGCAACTCCAGCCGCGAGACTTCCCGACCCAGCTCCTGAGAAAGGCTGGTCGCCATGCCCCTCAGTTCTGGCAGGGCAGAGACAGCCAGGTTGACATTCAGCCCCATCCCCACGACGACGTAGTCGAGGCGCCCACCCGTCGTCCCCGATTCCGTCAGGATACCGCCCGCCTTTTTGCCACGGATGAAGATATCGTTGGGCCACTTCAGACCTGCTGACAGGCCCGTGAGTCCTTCGATGGCCTCGGCAATGGCCAGGGAGCAGATCATGGTCAATCGCGGAGCCTGGCTGGGGGGCAGGCTTCGCCCTGAGGCTCTGCCCGAAGGGTCGGGGCGGAAGAGCAAAGACATGAGAAGGCTGGTGCTGCGTGGGGCCAGCCACTTCCTGCCCAGCCGCCCCTTCCCCGCTGTTTGCTCGTCGGCGATGACCATCGCGCCCTCCGGCGCGCCCTGGATAGCCAGCTCCTTGAGCACCTCATTGGTCGAGCCGATGGAGGAATAGTATACTATGCTCTGGCCAATGAGTTCTGTCTTTAATCCTCTTTTGATGCTTTCCGCCGATAGTTCGCTCAAGTCCAGCCCTGCCTCCTCCGATGTCAAAGTTACCACAAAAAGGGAACGAAGTCAAGTCTTTGACTAGAAAGGCGATTTCTGGTAAACTATAGGGCGAAAGCAGAGGGCAGGAGGATAAGTCCTGCCCTATTCTTTGTCACCATTGATCTCAGAAAAGGGAGAGGTTATGAAAAGGCTTTGGTCTCCGTGGCGTCTGGAATACATACTGAGCGAGAAGGGCGAGGGGTGCGTTTTCTGCGATAAAATCGCCGACGACGATGACCAGGCCAATTATATCCTCCACCGGGGCAAGAAGTGCTACGTAATGCTCAACCTCTATCCCTACAACAACGGCCATCTAATGATCATCCCCTATCAGCACGTGCCAAGCCCAGAGCAGTTGGAAGAAGATGTGTTAACCGAGATGATGCTCATGGTGAGCAAGGGCCTCAAGGCGCTGCGCCGAGCCATGCACCCGGATGGTTTCAACGTAGGGATCAACATTGGCAAGGCGGCAGGGGCAGGAATCGAGCAGCACGTCCACATTCACGTTGTCCCTCGCTGGAAGGCGGACACCAACTTCATGCCGGTCTTCTCAAACACTCGTCTTATTCCGGAGCTTCTCGATGAGACTTATCAAAAGCTGAAGGCGGCTTGGGAGGAGGGTGAGTAACTGAGTAACAAGGTAACGAGTAACAAGGTAATGAGTATCGTGTCATTGCGAGTCGGCCATGGCGTGCCCCGCCATTCTAAAGGGCAGAAACACTGCCCATCTTGTCATTGCGAGGCGGTGGTTTTCCGCCGAAGCAATCCCCAAGTAGCTATGTGGAGATTGCTTCGCCCCTGCGGGGCTCGCAATGACAGGCCAAGTTTCTGAGTAGGCACGGTTTTTGTGCCGCCTGTCCTGAGCTTGTCGAAGGGAAGCAATCTCTAAATCGCGGAGTGGGGATTGCTTCGCAAAAAGCGCTCGCAATGACACATCCGCCCCCCTACCCGTTGACTCATTAACTACGACATCGGTGGTGGTAGCTTGCGATCAAGACTTAGCCTGGCTTATTTCCGCCTCAAACATCGCCTGGCCTGGGCGATGCTCCTCATCAGGGTCAGGGGCGTGAGAAGTACCCCCTCGATTCTTTGGGGAAGCGCGCGCCGTCTTTGGCGTCAGGTGTTCCGACGGCGGGAGACGGTCGAGGAGCAGAACAACTGGAATCTGTACATGGACGTCATCTGGTACGGCGTCCTGAGCGGCATCACGTCCACTTTCGTCAGCGTGTTCGCCATTCGCCTGGGGGCTTCCAATACTCTGGTGGGACTATTGGTTTCCCTGCCCGCCCTGATTAACGTCTTCTGGTTGATACCGTCGGCGCGGATCATCGAGCGCCAACGACGCCGCCTGCCCATCATCGTGCTGACGGGCTTCTTGCAGCGCCTGGGCTACCTGCTCATCGCTCTGATGCCCTTCGTGCTGCGCACTCATCGACCAGAGGCTCTGGTTATCCTGGTGGCCCTCATCACCTTCCCCACAGCCATAGCCAGCGTGGCTTTCACGTCCCTGCTCGCAGAGGTAGTGCCCGCTGATAAGCGCGCCCAGGTGATCAGCACCCGCAACGTGCTCGTCTCCATCGTCAGCACCGTAACCGTGCTCGTCAGCGGGAAGCTCCTCGATATCCTGCTCTTCCCCTTCAACTATCAGCTTCTCTTTGGCGTTGGCTTCGCTGCCTCTTTGATCAGCCTGTACTACGTGAGCCGAATTCAGGTGGCTGATGCTATCGTGGTTGAGCGGAAATCCCGGCGCAAGGCAACACTCGCTGCCCGCCTGCGTCGCTCCGTGCAACGGCCCTTCAGCCCTTCGACGGGTCTCAGGACAAGGCTCAGGGCACCGCTAATGAACCAGCGCGATTTCGTGCGCTTTTCTGTTAGCGCCTTCGTCTTCCAATGGGGCCTCTATATGCCCTCGGCTCTCTACGCCATCTATCGAGTAAAGCACCTGGGCGCTTCCGATACCTGGATTGGCCTGCTTTCCATGACGCTGAATGCGGTTACGGTAGTGACCTACTTGTATTGGGGGAAGGTGACCGGCCGAAAGGGCAATCGCTTTGTGCTACTTATCTCCAGCCTGGGTATGGTGCTCTTTCCCGTCCTGACTGGCCTTGCACCGAGGGTCGAGCCCCTGCTTCTCGTAGCCGTCGTCGGCGGCATCTTCGGAGCAGGGTTTAACCTGTCCTTCTTTAACACTCTGCTGGAGGTCTGTCCGCAGGGGCGACTTCCCAGCTACGTGGCCATGAACACCACTTTGGTCAACGTGGCCGCTTTCCTGTCCCCTCTGTTGGGCGCTTCCCTGGCCAACCGCCTGGACATCAGGATTGTTTTCTTCATCGCCGGCGCCGTGCGGCTGCTGGGGGCAGGCTTCTTTTACCAACTTGGCAAAAAAACTTCAAGGAGGAAGTTAAATGAGTAACGAACGCGACGTAGTAATAGTCAGTGCCGTGCGCACTGCCATCGGCTGCTTCCAGGGTACGCTGTCCAACGTCCCCGCCTCAGAGTTGGGGGCGGTGGCTATCAAGGCGGCGGTGGAGCGAGCCGGCATCAACCCAAGCTCCATTGATGAGGTTCTGATGGGCAACGTGGTGCAGGCCGGGCAAGGCCAGGCCCCCGCTCGCCAGGCGGCCATCAAAGCCGGCCTCCCCCCCTTCGTCGGGGCAACCACGGTGAACAAGATCTGCGGTTCGGGCTTGAAGACGGTGATGCTGGCGGCGGCGATGATCCAGGTTGACGACGGGGAGATATTCGTGGCCGGGGGAATGGAGAGCATGAACCTGGGGCCTTACATCCTGCCCAAGGCTCGCTTCGGCTACCGCCTGGGCAACGGCCAACTGGTGGACGCTATGGTCTACGACGGGTTGTGGTGCACTTTCAACGACCATCACATGGGCAGGTCGGCTGAGTGGATCGCCCAAGAGTACGGCCTCACCCGCCAGGAGTTGGACGAGTACGCTTACCACAGCCACAAAAAGGCCATCGCTGCCATTGATGGGGGGAAGTTCAAAGAGGAGATTGCGCCGGTGGAGGTTCCTCAGCATAAGAAGCCGCCCATCATCTTCGACACCGACGAGTGCCCCCGCCGTGACACCTCACTGGAGGCTTTGGCCAGTCTCAGGCCCGCTTTCCAAAAGGACGGGCTGGTGACGGCCGGCAACTCGCCAGGCATCACCGATGGGGCGGCCGCGGTGGTGGTGATGAGCCGGGGGAAGGCTGAGGAGCTGGGGGTAGAGCCGCTGGCGCGGATCGTCGGCTACGATCAGGCGGCTGTTGAACCGCTGAAAGTGTTCACCGCCCCCATCTTCGTCACGCGCAAGCTGTTGGAGAAAACCGGCTACAGTCTGGGCGACCTCGACCTCATTGAGGCCAACGAGGCCTTCGCCGCCCAGATGGTGGCCGATGGCAAGGCGCTGGGCTGGGACTGGGACAGAGTGAACGTCAACGGCGGGGCCATCGCTCTGGGCCATCCCATCGGCTGCAGTGGCGCCCGCGTATTGGTCACTCTAATCTACGCCCTTAAGGATCGCGGCCTGAGAACTGGCCTGGCCACGCTGTGCCTGGGAGGCGGGGAGGCAGTGGCGATGATTATCGAAATGGAAACGTAAAACGTGAAACGTGAACAGAAAGGCACTTCATGCCCGTGCGAACTCTGACCCTGCGCAACTACAACCCCTCAGCCACCCATCCCAATCCCAATTCCTCCAGCTTC
Source organism: uncultured Anaerolineae bacterium (assembly GCA_964625745.1). Classification (GTDB taxonomy): domain Bacteria; phylum Chloroflexota; class Anaerolineae; order VGOG01; family VGOG01; genus CAZVCJ01. The sequence goes on from CAZVCJ010000011.1 coordinate 27,933, forward strand.
TCCCGGCCGGGTTGACCCGTTTCCGGGTCCCAGCCCCTGGCCTGGTAGTACTCGCCGAGCATCAGTTCCAGGTCTGGCACGTGGCCCTGAGTTCCGCCCTCAGCGAGGGGCTGCAAGAGCAGTTTGGGTAGCCTGTCGTGGGCGCGGGTCAGCCCCAGGCGGTTGTTGAAAGCCCGCTTCAGGTTCCAGATGCGCTCGCCGATGTGGAGCAAGCTGTCCAGGGTCTCCTGGCGGCCGGTGACTGCATTCAACAGGTCGGCGTGGTACTGAGCCGGGGCGTTGTTGAAGATGCACACAATCAAGGCGTTGGTCACGCTGCGCCAGTCCTGATGGCGAGCCACGAGAGAACCTTTGCCTGCGTCCTCCAGCCGGTCGGTGAAAGGGATGCCCAACTCTTCCACCGAACGCCCCACTTCGACCCAGTACATGTCGCTGTGGTTATGGCTGGCGCCTATCGGTGAAGTACTGTAGACCAGGGCCATGGATGAGAAGGCGCGGGGATCGTGATAGCCCACCTCCAGCCCTTTGACCTGGACGGCCAGCTCTTCCGCGCCAAAACGTTGGCCCAAGCGTCGTGAACCCTCTCCCAGCAAGACCCCGAACCCTTCTCTGCGGGCCATCTGCCCCAGCAGTTCGGCCACCGTATCCGGGTCGCCCCACTGAAGGGTCAGCCCGCCGGTGTCCTGGGAGTCAATGACGCCCTCCTGGAAGAGATAGTGAGCAAAGCCGATGGTCGAGCCCGCGCTCATAGTATCCATCCCATAGCTGTCGCACAGATGGCCCAGCCAGGATATAGCAGCCAGGTCATCAATGAGCAGGATAGGGCCCAGAGAGCAGATGGTCTCGTATTCAGGGCCGTCTATCTCAGAGAAAGTGTACCTGCCCTCGCTGGTGGCCACTTTGCGACCGCAGCGTACCACACAGCCGTAGCAGCCGGAGGTGCCGGTCAGGATGGTATCGGCCATGTACCCTCCGTTGAGGGTTTCCGTGTCGAAGACTCCCTGGGTGTAGTAGCGAGAGGGAAGGCTGCCCAGGTAGTTCAGTTGGTCCATGGCGCAGGCCGTGCCTGTCGCGTGCAGCATGTCGCTCATGAAGTCGTCTTTGAGGACTTCTATCACCTCACGGGCCAGTTCCTTGAGGCGCTCCTCGTCGGCCACGGGGATCCGGCCATGACCCCGCACGGCCACGGCCTTGAGGTTCTTGGAACCCATCAACGCCCCCATGCCTCCCCGACCAGCCGCCCGTGCGTCGTCGTGGATGATGTTGGCCAGCAGCACCTGATTCTCCCCGGCTGGTCCGATGCAGGCCACCCGCACCCTTGGATCGCCCAGTTCCTCTTTGATGATGTCCTGGGTCTCGAAGGTGTCCTTGCCCCACAGGTGACCAGCCTCCCGCAGCTCGGCCCGCCCGTCCTGAACCCAGAGGTACACTGGCTTCGGCGATCTCCCTCTGATGATAACGCCGTCGTAGCCAGCGAAGCGCAATTCGGCTCCCACGAATCCGCCCACGTGGGACTCGCACCAGATGCCCGTCAACGGGGATCTGGCGCAGACCACGTGTCGTCCGCACACAGGAGCGCGGGTGCCGGTGAGCGGGCCGGTGACGAGGAACAACGGACTTACGGGATTTAACGGACTGGTATCAGGGTCCAGCGAGTCGTAAAGGTAGCGGCAGGCCAGGCCGCTGCCGCCGATGAATTGTTGCACGTAGCCTTCGTTCAGGGGTTCGTCCTCGATTTTGCCGCTGGTCAGGTCAACGACCAGCAGTTTGCCCAGGTAGCCGTTCATGGTGTTCTCCTCTCCTGGCACCCCCTAGAAATCAACAGCCTTGCCCTCGTAGGCATACTGGAAGAGCCACTCGAACTCCTCGGTGATGGGGATGCGGGAGCTGGTGACGGTCATGGAGTCATTCTCGGCGTTCTTGACGAGCCTGATCAGCCCGGCCTCGAACTCGTCCGGCGAGATGCCCAGCTCCCCGATGGTGGTTGGCTGACCGAGCCTCTTGAGCAGACCACGGATGGCGGATGCCAGGCTCACCGCCCCTTTCTCCTCGCTCTCTGACGGCAGTCCCAGGAAGCGGGCTATCTCCGCATATCGCGTCCCCTCACCCCTAACGGAGAACTCGATGGTGTAGGGCAAGAAGAGACTCACAGCCCGACCGTGGGGAACATGGAAGACGGCCCCCAGGGAGTGACCCATGCTGTGGGCCAGGGCGGCCATGGCATTTCCGAAGCCCAGCCCGGCGATGCAGGCTGCGTTGTGCATCTTCTCCCGCGCCTCCAGGTCGCCCTTTTCGTAGGCGCGCGGCAGGTAATCGAAGATCAGCTTGATGGCTTTGAGGCACAGGCCGTCGGAGAAGTCGTTGCACCAGGTGCAGGTGTAGCCTTCGACGGCGTGGGTCAGGGCGTCCATCCCCGTGTCGGCGATGAGCTGAGGGGGCAGCTCGGCCACGAAGATGGGATCAACGATGGCAATGTCGGCCATGTTCTCCCGCGAGCCCAGGCCCAGCTTGCACTGCTCCGCCGTGTCAGTGAGCACGATGGCCCAGGTGGCCTCGGCTCCGGTGCCGCTGGTAGTGGGGATGGTGATGAGGCGAGCCTTGTTGCGCAGGCCCAGGGTCTCTATGGGGCTTATCTCGTCGGGTTCCATGTGGGGCCGCTCGTAGAGCACCCACACGGCCTTGGCCGCGTCCATCGCCGAGCCGCCCCCCAGCCCGACGATCCAATCGGGCTCGTAGGTCAGCGCGGCCTGCGCTCCCCGCTTTACCGTCTCCAAGGAGGGATCAGGCTCAACCCCAGCGAAGACCTGGTATTCCGTCCCTGCCTCTTTCAGTTTCTCGGCGACGAGATCAACGAAGCCCAGCCTCACCATGTTCTGATCGGTGACGATGAAGGCTCGTTGGCCCTCGATCTCACTCAGGTAGCCCAGAGCGCCTTCGCCGTAGACGATCTCCGGGCTGTTGAAGAACCACATATATCACCTCCCAAGTGTAAATGAGCCGCTACGCCTTCGGTGCGGCCTGAGCCTGGTTCATTCAGAAGAGCTATTTGAATAGATTGGGGTCTACTTGCACCACGGAATGAATCTCATCGGTGGATATGATGTGCTCCACCGTGGCCAGGCTTCTACGAATGGCCTCTGCGTCGGGAGCTTCCCACTCGCAGAACAGCTTATTGATCTCTCCGGCCGACCAGGAGTTGAGCCAGTGTACACCAGGCTCCAGGACATTCCATATCTCGCGGGCACTCTCGACCAACTGATCCTGAGTGAACTCCGGGTTCGGGGTGTGAATAACTATGAACCTTGCCATTTGATCTGCCTCCTTCCTGCTGACACGACCGGGGCTAAGCCCGGGCTATTCTGGAAACTCCGTCTCGATGTGAGTGCAGCACTCCACCAGTTCCTGGGCGGCCTTGACGTTGCGCATTATCATAGCCATATTACCCTTGAGCTTGACCTGACGGGTCAGCAATCCCTGGATCACGTCCAGTTTTTTGGTGACCACCTTTTCCCAGACGCTCAAGGGTGCCGTCATTCTGAACACCGGTTCCTTCTCGCCCTCATCGGCGACCAGGTAGGCATCGCGACACTTGCCATGCCAGAGGTCCATGTAGTAGAGGACGCGCTCCGCCATGCTGCCCTCGGGGGTGATGATGAAATAGAAATCCCCCTCCCACCGCTCGGCAGCTTTGGCATACGGCTCGCTCTGGTTGATATCAACCTGGAGCGCCTTGATCCATTCATCCGAAAGAAACTTTGGCATTTTTTTCTCCTTGAAGTAAGGTTATCGTTCAGCACTATTGGGAGACGGGCAGCGAGTAACAAGTAGCTCGTTCCTCATTACCTCGTTGACTCGTTACCCCGCCTCCTCGCCGCTGAGACGAAGTCTTCGAACAATCGTCGCATAGGTGGGGCATCCTTCACCAGTTCCTCAGGGTGCCACTGCACTCCCAGGGCGAAGGGGTGATCGTGGCCCTCGATGGCTTCTATCAGGCCATCGGCGGCTCGGGCCGCGACCTTGAAGCTCGGCGCCAGGTCTTTGACGGTCTGGTGATGCATGCTGTTGACGCTGACCCTGCGCTGGCCCAAGATGGCGGCCACCTGCGAATCACCGTTGGCCGTCACCTGATGGGCCAGGTAGTTGCGGGGATGGTCGGGCCAACAGTCGTGTTTGAGGGAGCCTGGCGCCTGAGAGGCGATGTCCTGGTAGAGGGCACCCCCAGCCGCCACGTTCAGCACCTGGATACCCCGGCAGATACCCAGAACTGGCAGGCCCTCAGCCAGGGCCCAGCGAGTCAACGCCAACTCCACTGCATCCCGCGCTTCGTCTATCTGGCCGCACTTTTCGTGGATCGCTTCGCCGTAGTGCTTCGGATCTAGATCTACGCCACCGGCCAGAAGCAGGCCATCGAGCCGCTCATAGATGGCCCGCAGAGCCCCCTCGTCTAAGTTCAGGGGAATCAGCACTGGGGCTCCACCGGTCGTTGCTACGGCCTCCACGTAAGTTTGGTTTTGAGCGAAGATAGGGGGGGCGGAGCGACTCGTTTGATCGCTGCGGCCTGGGATGCCGATCAGGGGATAAACAGTGGTCTTGTCCATTCCTGCTCCTACTCGTGCCGTGGCTGCTGTCTTGGTGGCTTCAACGCGGCAGCGTCGCAATTATACATCTGAAGTCAGCAATGGTCAAGAAGGGGCGAGCAGGGGATTTCGAAGCAGAAGTCCCGTGTAGAAGGGGTAAAAAGGGCCTGAAGTGGGGGTGACGGGGACTGGCAGGCCTGGAAAGGGTGTGAAAAACGAAGCAAAAGCGGCCGCAGGTGTGCCAAGAGTGGACAGTGCAGGCCCAGAGAGAGGCGACAGTGTGGAGGAAAACGCCGTAACCCAGGCCTGCATCTCCGGTGACGGCATCTATTTCCAGGTCAGGGTAGAAGATGGGGAGTTGGAGCAGCAAAGCGGTGGCGGGATTCTCCTCTCGCTCATTGGCGGGCAGGAAGTCGTCGAGTAAGACCAGGCTGAAGCGGCGGATAGGATCAGGCAATTGTAGGGGGATGGTGCGGTAGCCGAAGCGTGCCTGGCCTCGTTTCTTGTTGGCCTGGGCGGGGTCGGTGGACTGATTGGGGTTGTCTGTGGTACGATTGGAGCCGCTGTAGTAGACGAAGCGGGCCTGGGGGTCGCGAGGGGTGGCATCATGACGGCAGACCTGGGCATAGGCCGTGGTGTCGCAATCACAGCCTTGGCGTTCCTTCTCTTTGGCCGGGCAGGGGCGTGGGTTATGGGGAGAAGTGGGTTGGTAGCAGGTATCCGTCACCGAAGAGCAGCGCAGGCGGGAGGCGGCGTCGTGGATCATGCCGTCGGGGCAGACGAGGGCCTTTTTCAGGGCCTCCGGGCTGAGGAGGTCGGCCTCGACGAAGAGGGCCACGGACTGGATTAGCAACTGGTTGAGGCGCTGTATGGCGACTTCAATTTGTCCCTCCTCGTCTACGAGGACTGTTTCTTCACTGGTGGAGTTCTGGCCGATGGTGGTCAGCCAGTAGCGCAGGCCGCCTTCGGTGGGGAAGGCACCGTTCTCAAAGCCGAAGCGTTGGGCGTAGTCGGCGTAGCGGGGCTTGGGTAGGCTTCGTCGTGAGCTCAGCCGAACGGTTGCGCAGGGTCTGGATCCGATTCCATACGTTGGTGATCTGCCAGCCTGTGAGCAGGAAGATGGAGACGGGGTCGAAGGGTACCTGACCGCGGGCGGAGGTCCAGCCCAGCAGTTGGGCCAGCACAGGGCGGAGGGGAGTGTAGTCCACCAGGCGCAGGAGGAGGTCGAAGTCGGAGAGGTGCTCCCAGGCGGCGGGGTCTTCGAGAGCCTGCCCTGAGCACAGCGAAGGGTCTTGCCAGCCCAGAGCCTGTCCTGAGCCTGGCGAAGGATAGACGTAGTGAGAGGCGAGTGGAAACGGGTATGCACCTTGACCGCTCGCCAGACCTGACGCATAATGCAAGGCCAGGCGTAGGTGGAGAAGGCCGCGCCGCGCTTCGGGTCGTAGCCCAGGCCTGTCCTGAGTCTGTCGAAGGGACGGCGCGCCAGAGGCCGATGCGACCTGCTTGCAGGGCCTCGGCGAAGGGCAGGTTGCCCAACACCTGGCGGCGCACGCTGACCTGGACCAGGCCATCGTGACGAATCATCAGGGCGTTCAGACTGTCAGGGCATCCCGACTGCGCCCGTTGGAACAGAGGGGCCTCGGGAAGAGCGCCGAGGCCACCCATCGCTCGGTTGTGAATGTGCATAGGGCACCTCCTTGATATGGGGCCCTATTTTCCCACAGATTCGCTAGAATTGGAAGTCAGAATCCTGGGGTTGATTTTCCTACCCCGATTTGCTTCGAAATCCCAGATCTTATTCGTTTGGCGTTCGTTGCCAGAGTCTCGACCAGACCTCATGCAATTGCCCCACGCCCTCAAAGACCAAATCTGGTTTGATGGAGGAGTTCTCCAGCTCTTGCCGGCTGGTAGCACCCGAAAGAACCAGGATAGTGCTCAGTCCAGCCCTCTGCCCACCCAGGATATCGGTCTCCAGCCGGTCGCCGATGACGGCCATCCCTTCTTTGCCCACCCCCATTCTGGCCAAAGCCAGGTCGAAGATGGCCGGTTCAGGTTTTCCCACCACGAAGGGAGCCACGCCGGTGGCCGCTTCCAAAGCTGCCAGGCTGGCCCCGTTGCCTGGGACGAGGCCCTCTTCTGTGGGCAGGGTCTTATCTGGATTGGTGGCGATAAACCTGGCCCCGCCGCGGATCAACAAAGTGGCGACTCTGAGCTTCTCATAGGTGAGTCCCGTGTCCATGCCGACCACCACAAAGTCGGCTCCCGTCTCGACGACGTCGCTCCCTCCCTCGCAGGGGGGGCTGGGGAAGGTAGTGTACTTCTCCTCCAGAGCAGCCCGCAAGCCCTCCTCACCAATGGCATACACCCGGGCTCCCGGCCGGGCTATCCTATCCAGATACAAAGCAGTGGCCTGGGCCGAGGTCAAGACATCGCTTTCCCTGATGGCGATGCCCATCCTGGCCAGCCTGGTTACGTACTGGCCTGGCGTGCGGGTGGAGTTGTTGGTGAGCAGCAGGAAGGGAACCCCTTCTCGCTGCAAGAGAGAAATGAACTCCCTGGCCCCGACGATGGCCTGGTCTCCACGGTAGAGGACGCCGTCCAGGTCAATGATCAGGCTTTTGATTAGAGATTGTAGGTTGGGGGTTGGAGTCCCGAACTTGTTCGGGGCGTTCGGGGTTTGGAGATCGGCGGTTTGATAATCGTCGGCGGTGTCAATGTCGGCAAAAATGGCCTCTGTTTCCATCTCGATTTCCTCCAGTTCGTCCCCGTATTCGGCGATGAGCCGTCGCCCGCCCTGGTCGCCCTTCACTTCCATCAACTTCGCGAAAAGAGAGCGGGCGAAGAGCACCGGATTGCCGCGTCGGCCCCGATGGGTGGGGACGACGATGGGCGCGTGGGTCTCCTGGTAGCGCTCGACGAGCTTGGCGATGACCTCTGCTGTGACGCCCGGCTGGTCGGCCAGGACGAAGAGGGCCGCGCTGACCTCCGGCTTCACGGCCAAGAGTCCCGTCCGCACAGAGCTACTCAGGCCCGACTTCCACTCCTGGTTGGCCACGACCTGGACGGGCCGACCAGCAATGCTCTCTCCTATCTCTGCCGCACGGCAGCCCAGGACGACGATTACCTGCTCGAGGGACGAGTCCAAGGCGATGTCCACCACGTGTTGGATCATGGTCTTGTCGCCCACTGGCAGCAGTTGCTTGGGCTGGCCGAAGCGCCGTGACTCGCCAGCAGCAAGGACAATGGCAGCTACTGCTCCTCTGGTTATCACCCCCAGTACCGGCTCAGTGGCTCGCAGGGAGGCGATGACTACTCTCTCGACGCGCTGGTTTCGCAGGATGAGGTGGGCTATCTGTCGCGCCTCGTCCAGGGGGTGGTCTTCCGCTATTTGGTTCAAGATAGGGATTGCTCTTGCTTGCTCAGGTAGGCCCTTCAGACCGCCCTGAGAATGGCTCAGCACCGTGGCTATCATCTCGACGGTCACGGGCTCGCCAAGGGCGGCTCTGGTGAGACTCGCCACCAACTCAGGACGGTGGACGTGCTCTTCGGCCAGGGGCTTCCCCAGAACAGTGAGGTCAGCCAGGGGCACGAGAATGGTGGTCGAGGAGGGCACTACCGGCTCGTGGGCGGCGGGGGCTTTGAGGGCGCGGTGGCCAGCCCCATCGGCCTCCACCAGGATGACTGCCTGGCTGAAGCATTGGGCCTGTCCTGAAGTCAGTCGCTTGTACTGAGCCTTGTCGAAGTGAAGGGCCAGGCGGTCCACCAGGGAAGGGGACACTCCCGCCAGCTTGTTGGGGCGCATGGGGTAATCCCTGTCGCTTTCCCTCAGGGCGATTGGATCCGCTTCTTCCAACCGGCGCCTGGCCAGAAAAATCTTGGAGTAGCGGGTCAGGAGCTCAGGCATCTGGGCCAGCGCCTCTTCGTCCCCAGCCAGGAGCAAGTACTCGTTCTCCCTGGGGATCGGCTCCAGGATCTTGGTCGTCGTGGTGAACACCACTGGCCTCTGGAGCCCGGCCAACTCTTCCATCAGATGCAAGGCCGCCGTCGTTTTCCCTCCTGCCCCGACGAAAGAGATCACATCGTTGGCTTTGACGTTTAGAGCTTGATGCAGTAGCATTTCACTTGATTATACCAGGTTTTAGCTTGCCTGGCAACAAGACGTGAAACGTAAAGACGTGAAACGTGAACCAGTCCTCACGTTTCACGACTTTGCATGTAGCAACAAGCGGAAGTTACTTTGTTGTCTGGAGTAAACGGCACTGCCCTAAGAGCTCGTCGGAGCAGACTTCGGAAGTCTCCATCAAGACTTCCGAAGTCTGGGAACACGACCTCTCCGACAGGCTGCTAGAGGTTCTCGATAGGCACCGGCTCCACCGGGTCGGCGAGCTCGAAGCTGAAGACCTTGGAGTAGAAGTAGAGCTCAGCGTCCAGGGCGCGCTTGATGTTCTCGGCGCGACGGAAGCCGTGCTGCTCCCCCTCGAAGGGGAGGTAGGCCACAGGCAGCCCCTTGGCGCGCACGGTCTCGAACATCGTCTCCGCCTGATCGGGGGGCACGACTTTGTCCTCCAGTCCCTGGAAGAGGATCATGGGACACGAGAGGCGATGGGTGAAGTGGATCGGAGAGCGTTCGCGATAGAGGTCGCGCCGCTCCGGGTAGGGACCGACCAGCCGATCCAGGTAGCGCGACTCGAACTTGTGGGTATCCTTTGCTAACGCTTCCAGGTCGCTGACCCCGTAGTAGCTGGCGCCGGCCTTGAAAATATCGCGGAAAGTGAGTGCGCTGAGCGTGGTGTAGCCGCCTGCGCTGCCGCCTCGAATGGCCAGCCGATTTCCGTCAACCGTGCCCCGCTCCACCAGGTAGCGCGCGCCGTTCACGCAGTCGTCCACGTCCACGACTCCCCACTGCCCCTCCAGCCGCTGACGATACGCCCGGCCGTAGCCGGTGCTGCCGCCGTAGTTCACATCGAGCACCGCCATGCCGCGACTGGTCCAGTATTGGATCGCCAGGCTGAACGTGCTGGAAGTGGCTCCTGTCGGCCCGCCGTGGATGATAACCAACAGTGGTGGCCGCTCGTCGGATGGGGCGACGTAGTCGCGGTTTTGGGGAGCATAGAAGAAAGTGTGCACCGTCAGCCCGTGCTCGGTCGGAAACTCGATCTCCTGCGGAACTGACGTATATCCGGCTTCAATCTTGATCTCGCTGGAGCGGCGCAGCACCTCGAGCCGCCGCGTGGCGAGATCGAGCTGAACGACTGACTCTGGTTCAGTCGGCGAACCCGCGAGGAACACCACGCGCCCCGGCGCTGCTCGGACGTATTCAATCTCGGAGTACGGGGGCTCGATTGGCTCAAGCTTGCCCGTCGCCGTGTCGAGGCTGGCCAGGCGCCAGGTTCCCTGCCGGGTGTAGGCGCATAAGATGCGGCCCGCCGACTCGAAGGCGTAAGTGGACTTGCCGAAAACCCACTGCGGCAACCCGAACTCGGCTTCCATCTCAATGAGAGGCTCGACGTGCCCGTCGCGCCAGCCTTCGGCGTGAGCGCTCAGTCGAACGCGGTAGAGATTCCACCAGCCCGTGCGGTCGGAGACGAAGTGCAGGATGCCATCGGGCGACCACTCTGGCTGGAAGATGGATTCACGAGCGCTGCCCGCCACGCGCTCAGTTCGGCCCAGTGAGCCATCGGCCCGTAATTCACCGACCCACAGCTCGGTTCCATCCCACGGCATGTTCGGATGATTCCAGGTTAGCCAGGCCAGGCGAGACCCATCCGGGCTGAGGCGCGGCGACGAGTAGAAGTCATTCCCGGAGACGAGCAACTGGCCGCCGCTGTCGTCACCCTCAAGATCGAGACTCACGATGGCGTTGACCGCCTCGCGCGCTGGGTCGGTGTGATCTTCGCGTACGCAGATCATCCGGCCCCGGCGGCGGTCAAAGACGCCGTCCGCGTAGCGCAGGCTCGCCTCAGGGGTGATCGGTCGTGGCTCACTGCCGGGATCCTGGCGGTAGATGCGCTGGTCGCCGAAGTTAGAGAAGTACACCGTGCCGTCGGCGACAGCGAAAGCACCGCCCCCGTACTCGTGCACCCGCGTTCGAGCGTTGAAGGGAGGAGGCGTGACGTCGGTCGTCCTCCCGTCTGGCGTCCGTCGCACGACGACGTACCGGCCGCCCTCCGTGGGCCGACTCTCGACCCAGTAGACGTCCTCGCCATCGAGCGCGATCTGCCCCAGCCCGATGATTTCGGAGACAATCAGGTCCGAAGTGATTGGCGATTTCCAGGAGCCGTACGGAGCTACTTTTGGTTCAGCCATCTTGTTTCTCCCTCCCAATCTTATTTCTTACCTTCATTTATTTCACACAAATCCGACTCTTTTATCCAACCTGTTGTAATTCCTTGACTACCACAATATTCACCCCTTACCCAATCTCTCTCCAGCTCTAAAACTTTCAAAATGTCTCCCTCAATTACGTATGATTCCCTTCGTTCTTTTTCATCTGGATTATTGTAGAAGTAGGCCCTCTCACTTGACACAATCCTTATAGATTTCCACTCTTTTCTATCCGTCAATTCAAAGATCACCCCTCCTTCATCAAAGCGAGGCTCGACATTCCAACACCCACCTGGCTCTTCCTCCAGAGTGACCTTCACCTTATCGTTTCCCAGTAGTTCTATGGTTCCCTTGGTTTCTGAACTCTCCATTTCCACTTTGGAGTTCTCTATCCGACCGACAAAGAAAACCAGGCAGCTAAAACGTGGAGCTTGTAATTGTTCGTCCCAGCCAGTGTAGTTTTCATAGAAGCCTGTAACTACATCATCATTTACAGCTATGGACAATAGCCCGCCATCATAGCTCCCTGGCTGCAAGACGATTTCAGTGGGGGTTGGGGTTTGGGTAATGGTCAGGGTGGGGAGCGGTGCCCTTGTCGGTGTTGATGTTGGAAGTAGTGTTCTCGTTGGCGTTGACGTCGGGCTTGGGGGCGATATGCTTGTCGGCACCGGCGTCGGGGTTGAAGTAACGGATGGTGTTGGTGGGATATCAGTGGCCGGTTCCGGTGTCGAGGTAAACGAGGCCGATTCTGGCGACGGCGTAACGCTTGATGTCGGTTGAGGGGTGCAGGATATCAAAGTCAATCCTAGAAAGAACACGGCTGCTCCCGTCTTTCTGTTGGTGATGGACATTAGTTGCCTCTCCGTGCTCTGGCCATTCCTTCGTCACCTCTTATTACAGAGACTTCTCCTTAACTCTCCCCACCTGCTCCAGCAACTCCTGCGCGCTGCGGCGGGTTACCCCGGTGACGGTTCCCAGCATACCGGCTAGCTCTTCGACTCGTTCTTCCTCGGTGAGTTGCCGCACCGTGGTAATGGTGCGTTCGCCGGAGACTCCCTTGTTGACTCTGAAATGGACATCGCTGTAGCCGGCAAGCTGGGGGAGGTGGGTGACGCAGAGCACCTGGTGGCCCGCGCCGCCGGGGCCTGTCCCGGCGGTCAGGCTCCAGAGCTTCTTCCCCACTACCCCGCCTGCCCGTCCGCCGATACCGGCATCTATCTCGTCGAAAATGAGGGTCGGGGTGTGGTCGGCCGCGGAGAGGACGGTCTTGAGAGCCAGCATCAGGCGCGAGGTCTCGCCCCCGGAGGCTATCCTGGTCAGGGGTTTCAGCGGCTCTCCAACGTTGGGCGCGATGAGGAACTCCACTCGGTCAATGCCCGTGGTATCGAATCGCATTTGCTTCTCCCCTACCCAGGCGCCGTCCTCGGCCTCCTTCTGTTCGATGGCCACTCCGAAACGAGCCCCCTCCATGCCCAGATGCTTGAGCTCTGCTTCGATGGCCTCCCCCAGCCGCTCGCCCGTCGCCCGCCGCTGGGCCGAGAGCTGGGCGGCCAAAGCCCCGATCTGCCGTAAGAGCTCCGTTTCGCGCGCTCTCAACTCCTCCACCCGCTCTTCGCTGTGGGTTATCCCGTCGAGCTCGCGCTGGGCTGTCTCGCCGAAGGCCAGAATCTCGGCGATGGAGCCGCCGTATTTGCGCTTCAGGTTGTAGATGAGGTCCAGTCTTTCGTCTACCTGACGCAGCCTGGCCGGGCTAAACTCGATGCTGTCGCGGTAGGCCCACAAGCTTCGGGCCAGATCCTCCAGTTGGTAGGAGGCCTCCTCAGCCGTTTGGCGCTGTTCCTGGAAGCCGGAGTCAATCTTCTCCAGGCTGGTTAAGCTATGGACTACCTGGCCCAGGAGATCAAGGGCCGAAAGCTGCCCCTCCTCACCCACGTAAAGGGCGCGATGGGCCTCGTTGGCCAACTCCATCAGATGCTCGGCGTTAGCCAGGCGGGTCTGCTCCTCGTTAAGCTCCTTCTCCTCATCGTCCTTCAGGTTGGCTGCGGCAATCTCCTGTATCTGATAGGCCAAGAGGTCGGCCCGGCGGGCCAGCTCACGCTCATCGCGCAGCAGGGCACTCAACTCCTGGCGCACCTGGCGCAACTCACGTACCAGGTCCCCCACCTCTCGCCGCAGGGACCAGAGGCCACCGTAGCGATCCAGGAAGTCTATGTGTTCCCGGACTCTAAGGAGCGATAGGTGCTCGGTCTGGCCGTGGATGTCCACCAGGTGTTGGCCGATGCTCTCCAGAGTGCCCAGGGTGACGGCCCGCCCGTTCACCCGGCAGATACTGCGCCTCTCCTGTCGGATCTCCCGCGCCAGGACGAGAATGTCCTCATCGTCTCCCTCCAGCCCGTCCTTCTGCAGCAGGGGCAGAAGGGCCTCCTTTGCAACCTCATCCAGGTGAAAGGTACCCTCCACCTGCGCCTCGTCGGTGCCGGAGCGGATCATGGTGCTGTCCGCTCTCCCGCCCAGGAGGGTGCTCACGGCGTCTACGATGATGGACTTACCCGCGCCGGTCTCACCGGTCAGGACGTTGAAGCCGGGGTTGAAGTCCAGTTGCAACTCATCAATGATAGCGAAATTCCTGACGTTCAACTCAACTAACATGGCTTAATCCTTCAATATCCTCAAACCGCTCAATCTTCATCTAGCCTCCCCGACCACTTGACCTGGGACTATCCGACCATCCGACCATTTCACCTCAGCCGGGCGTAGGCCGTACCTGCGGCCAGGACTGCGTAGATGATGAGATCCAACCGGGCAAACATGGAGAGGGGCAGGTAAGCCAATGCCTGGGGTGTGAAGAGATAGAACAGGAAAGGATAAAAAGCTGCTGTCAAAGCCCCAACCACGATGCAGCCGCTGACCACCAGCCAGATCCAACGGCCTCGGCGGCGGCGGATAGCCCAGCGGACGACCTCAGCGATGACGCCGCCGGCCACGGGTCCCAAAATGAGTGCCAGGAAAATGCCCAACCGCCCCATGATAAAAGCAGCGATAGTGGAAATCACCAGGCCCACTACCGTCGCGATGGCGTAATCCAAAGGTGTGGCGGTGTAGAAGATGGCCTGTTGAGACCTGACGCACTGGGGGCAGCGGAAGCCCACCGGGGTCTGCACCGCGCACTTGGGACAGATGGGGTTGCCGCACTTGCTGCAGCGCAGGCGGGTCTCCACATCCGGATGAAAGCTACAGTATGTCACCTCGTCGTTGGACATTCTTTTCCTTTCTTGTGAGCGTTATACATTTTGGACGAGCCAAACTGCCCCTGGAGCAATTATACGCAAGCGTGGTGGCGACTTCAGCCGCTTTTGCAACGCCAGAACGACTGAAGTCGTTACTACGTGTCCCCAACATGAAACGCTCTCCGTCTTTGCCAATTTCGCCGAATCGTGGTATTATTATGATGAAGAAAAATCCAAGGAGGAGCAACTATGCTACGCTTCGGAATCGAAATACTACAACCTTCGCTGCTGATCGAGATGGCGATGCCGGCTTTGGCGGCTACCGCTGGGCAGAAAGGCGGCGCTCGGTTCGCCTTGCCTCCGATGGACGTGGCCGTTCTGGTCGAGCGCATCGCCGACCTGGGCTTCACGCTCATCGAGCTCAACACCGACCTGAACGTGTTTTTCCCGGACAGCTTCGGGTTGCCGACCGTCCGGCGCCTGCAGGCGCTCCGGGAATCGCGGAAGGTGAGTTACACCGTCCACCTGCCTCTCTGGTCAATAGAGCCCTCCACCCCTGTGCAGTGGGTGCGCGAAGGCTCGGTGGAGGCGTTGGTGGACGCGGTGCTGCGCCTGGCGCCCCTGGAGCCCGAGGCCTACGTGCTCCACGCCACCGGCGCATTGGCGGCCGAGTTTTACACCATGGCCACCATCCCGAATGAGGCGCGCCCACTGGTGGTCGGCATGTTCCAACGCCACGCGGCCCACAGCGTCGAGGAATTGCTCCGTCGCACCAGGCTCCCCTCGCGGGCCATCGCCGTGGAGACCATCGAGTTCCCCTTCGACCTCACCCTGGCCCTGGCCGAGGAGTTCGACCTCTCGCTCTGTTTCGACACCGGCCACCTGCTGGCTAAGTACCCCGGCCCCATATCCTTCGAGGAAGCTCTTCAGAGGGCCCTGCCGCGCCTGGCCGAGGTACACCTCCACGACGGCTACTACCATCCCCAGCCCGACGGGACCTTCCGCCGGGACGATCACCTGCCCCTGGGCGAAGGTGACTTGCCCCTCAACTTCCTGCTCGATACGCTCAAGGAAGCCGAATTCGAGGGTCCCGTCATCTTCGAGCTTACCATCCAGGAGGCCAAGGCCTCACTGGACTATCTACGCCCCTTCCTCGCCAGGCGCTGGCCGAACCTTGCGCAGGGTAAACACGGAGAGCAGGAATAGCACACCATAGATGGCAAAGAGGAGCACGTACCCCAGCCCCGGCTGGCTCGGCACCCGGACCGTGAAATAGTCGGCGATGGGGCCGCCAATGTAGGCGCCGACGGCGCCGGCTCCTGCTCCGGCCAGGTTGGAGAGGCCCAGGTAGCGACCTGCTTCCTCCTTAGGCACCAGGGCAGTGCCCAGGGCCCAGTTGGCAGTGAAGAACAGGCCCGCAGCCATGCCGACGAGACAGCCGCCGATGTAGATGGGGGTGAGGCTGGGGGAAAGCAGGAAGATCAGGGTGCCCAGGGCCGCCAGGATGCCGCTGATGGCGGCGAGCCGCTTGTGGCCGATCCTGTCGGACAGCCAGCCACTAGGCAGTGCGGCAACCAGGATAAAGAGCCCCACGACCATCATCAACTGGCTGGCCGGGCCAGCCGCCTGCTCCTCCGCGTATCCCAATCGTCCCTGGAGGAAGTACACGGCGAAACCCGACAGGTTGGTCGTTCCCACGAAGAAGGCCAGCCGGTTGGCCACCCACCAGGTGAAAGAGGGGTTAGAGCGCGCCGCCTGGCCGATGCTGATGCGGACGCTGGCCCATACCCCCAGGGTCACCGCGATGGCCATCCCCGCCAGGCCAATTGCCCCCATGATAACGACCAACACGGTCGTAGAACTGACCCCTTCCATCAGGCGTCCCACGCCTTTGACGACTTCCCCCATGCCCAGGATGATGGCCGTGAAGAGTGCCGCCATCAGCAACAGGCGCAGGAAAGGCGCCCAGTCCAACGGTGGAGATTCCTTCAACGGCTCCTCGCGCACCAGCATCGTGATGAGCATAGTCAGCGCGAGGATGCCCATCGCCACCAGGAGGCCGCTCCACATATTGCCTTTGGCGATGAGCGGCCCTACCGCGACGGCAACTAGAATCACGGGGAGGGGGATCTCAAATACCGCTTTGACGCCGGAGAAGCGGCCGCGCCGGTCTTCGGGCACCAGATCGGGGATGAGACCCTGCACTGCTCCGTGGGCGACGTTGGAGGAGATCTGGAGCAAGATGGCCATGGCGAACAGGACCCAGTAGCCCGTCATCCCCTCCAGGCCGGCGGAGAGGCCAACGGCGGCGATGAAGACCAGGTCTGCTAACGTGCCCATGAGGATGAAAGGACGCCGCCGGCCCCAGCGGAGGGTGCTGCGGTCGGAGAGCATCCCCATCAGCGCTTGCACCAGCAGGGCCACCATCAGCGTCCAGAGGCGCAGAGTGCCGAAAAACGTTCCCTTCCCCTCCTCGCCCACGAACTGCTGGACCAGCAGCGGGAACACCAGCGGGGTCACCGTCTGCGAGAGGGTTGTAAGCCCCAACCAATAAATGTTGATAGTGATGTAATCGAACCAGCGCAGTTTTTTCATGATGACCTCCCTTTCTATTTATTCTGAGCGGCTCAAGTATGACTCATCGCAACCTCTCCAATAGAGTTCGATAGAAGTAGGCTTTGTCCTGAGTCCTGATGAAGCAACAGGCGTGGGGGCTGGCGGTGATCACCACCCTGTCGGCATCTTTTAGCTCCACGTCGAACTGGCCGTCAACGGTGAGGATGGCGCGGTGGTCGGTGGAAACCTGCACCTCGACCCGCGCTCCCTGGGAGAGGACGACTGCCCGATCCAGGCACAGGTGAGGGGCGATGGGAATGAGCAGGATGTTCTTCAGCTCAGGGGGCAGGATGGGGCCGCCCACCGCCAGGGCGTAGGCCGTGGAACCGGTGGCGGTGGCCACGATTAGCCCGTCGGCGGCATAGGTGGTCAGATACTCACCGTCAATATGAGTGGCCAGGCGAACTACGCGGGCCAGAGTCCCCCGTCCGACCACGAACTCGTTGAGTGCCTCACCGGCCCAGGCGTCGTCCTGAGCCCTTCGACTATGCTCAGGACAGGCTTGTCGAAGGGATGCAGCGTTCTCCCCTTCGACAGCCCTTCGACGCGGCTCAGGACACCCCTCCCGCCGCAGTTCAGCCTGGAGCATCATGCGCTCTTCGAGCCAGTATTTGCCCTCCATGATGAGGGAGAGCTTCTCAGGCCAGTCTCCACGCTCCATCTCGGCCAGGAAGCCCACCCGACCCAGGTTGAGACCCAGGATAGGGACAGAGTGTTCGGCGGCTACCCGCGCTGCCCGCAGGATAGTGCCATCGCCCCCTAAGGTGATCAAGAAATCGAGAGCATCCACGT
>CAZVCJ010000012.1:0-8665 GCA_964625745.1 uncultured Anaerolineae bacterium
GCCGGGGCCAGGTACCCAAAGGCGTGGGCGGTGTGCTGCCAGGCCTTGTCTCCAAAAGGCCACCAGCCCCCCTTCGTCCCATACGTGACCGATTTCTGGGCCGCAGCCTCCAGCGCTGTGGCAGCCTCAACCTCGCCCACCTCCCGCAGCTTGGCTGCCGCTTCCTGGGGCGGCAAGGCCCCCAACACGGGCAGGTCGTCGAACCATGTGGATGTAGTCATAAAGTCAACCTCCTTTGCGCTTTACGTTTCACTCATCGCTTCCTCAATCGCCGCAATCAACTCTTGCGTCTCCTGTATCTCCGCCGCTGCGCGGTCGCCGTAGGTCTGGAAGTTGCGCAGAGCGGCGCGGGCGTACTCCCGCGCATCCGCCAGGCGGCCCGCTTGCGCGAGGGCCAGGGCGACGTTCCGTCGGGCTGTGGCAGCATTGTAGAGATTGCCTGCCGCTTCAAAGTAGCGGATAGTCTCCTGCCAGTGCGACAGGGCGCGGGTCAGGTCACCCGCGTCGCGGTAGATGTTGCCCAGTTGGTTGTGCGTCACCGCCAACCGATCTACCGCGTTGGAGGGTAGCATATCAAGCGCCTGGTGGTAGAACTCCACGGCAGCGTTGAGGTTGTGGAGCAATTTTTCTTCCGACTTGTTGGCCGCCCGCGCTTCCTTGAAGCGTTCGTAGGCCACGAGCCCCAGTTGGGCTAGTCCACCGCCGCGCTGGAACAGGTCGTGCTCGTCACAAAGTTCTAGGCCGCGCCGATACCAGCGCTCGGCTTGTGTCAGGTCCCGGATGGCAGGGATGCTGACACCGCCGTATGCTTTGCCGAGGTTGAAGGCGGTGACAGCCGCGCCGGGTTTGTCATCAATGCGAAGTGATAGATCGTAATCTTCTTCGTACGCTACGACACATTCGGCTTTTCCCTGCTCGCGCAGAATGTTGCCTAATTCACTCACCGACACCGCCAGCGTCCGGATGGCGTTGCGCTGCGCGCCGTCCAACGCCCCCGGCGGCGTGGCCAGGGCGGGAGCGGCACGTTGGCGGTCCCAGTCCACACAAACCCGCTGCAGCCGCTCGGCCTTCACCCACTGCCGCGCTTCCTCGGCAAGCCGCACGCGATACTCGGTGACGAAACCCTACTGCTCTTCCCGCCCCGGCAGGGAGCCATCGGTGGCCGGGTCCACAAAAATGGGCACGATCTCCTCCACCAGCCGCGTCCACTCCGCCCGGCGGCCAGTGTGGCCATAGAGAGTGCGCAAGCCTTGCATCGTGCTGGTCAGCGCATCCCACCAGCCGTGCCTGCGGGCCAATTGCCGGGCGTGGAGCAGGTTGGCTTCCTCGGCGGTCAATGCGCCGATCACGTCGCGGTTGCCGTCTCCGTATTGGTTGTGGTAGTAGGCCCCCAAAGCGCCCATCGCTTCGACGAAGGCGCGGGTGGCCCTCACCCCCGGCCCCTCTCCCAAACCTGGGAGAGGGGAGGTCGCTCCCTCTCCCCCCTGGGGAGAGGGCTGGGGTGAGGGGTAGTACTGCTCAAACAGGCTCTTGAAGTACCACGGCAAGGCGGGGTGGATGGAGTAGTAGCCGCCGCCGTGGGCGGTGAGCAGGCCCACTTCGGCGGCGCGGTCGAGCAGGGCCATGCCCGCTTCGCGGGTCAGGCCACGCACTGCGGGCAGGTCACCGATTTTGGGGTCACCCATCCAGCGCAACGCATCCACGTCCACAAAGCCCTGGAAGAAGTGCAGCAGGGCCAGTTGCTTGCGCTCCGCTTCGCCGAAGGCGTGCTCAAAGCCGTAGCTCAGTGAAGCGCCCAGCGACTTGGCGCGGCCCTCGCTCTCTTCGTCCTCAAACGCGGCTTCCCCGGCCCGCAGTTGGGCCACAAATGCCTCGATCTGCTCTTTCGTCTTTAGCCCGTCGCGCAGCGCCTGGCCCACCAGCACGGTGATGGCCAGCGGGTTGCCCTGGGTGAAGCGCAGCAGCGGCCGCCAGTCCTCCACGTCGGTCAGCCGCCGCCCGTGCTTTTCGGCCAGCGCCCGCGCCAACTGCACCCGCTCCTGCATGGGCATGGGCGGTATGGTGATCCGCCGGGGCAGGTCGCCCAGCCAACCGCGCTCGTCGCGGCGGGAGGTGAGCAGAAACCTGGCCTGCGTCTCCCGCGCGGCCCGTAAAAAGCCAACCAGATCGCGCTGCTCGGCCGCGCTCCACGCCGAATCCGTCCCCGCCGGGAAGCCCGCCACCGGCTCCACGTTGTCCCAGATCCACAGCACCGGTATCTGGGCCATCACTTGCAGGGCCACCTGGCGACGCGCATCGTCGGGCAAGGCCAGCCAGTTGACGCCCGTCGCCTCCAACGCCGGGCCAAACACCCGCCCGATCTGATCCAGCACCCGCGCCAGCGGCTTGTAACCCTCGAACGAGGTGAAGAGCACCGGACCTTCCACGCCGCCGGTCAGCGCGTACCAGCGGGCGAACTCGGCGGCGGTGGCCGTCTTGCCGCTGCCGGCGTAGGCGTGAAGCAGAACGATGCTTTGGGTGTCAAAAGCGCGGTCCAGCGCCAGCAGCGTTTCATCCCGTCCGTAAAAGCCCACGTCCGGACTGGGCGGCAGGCTGGGGTCAAGCGTGCCGCGCTCAGGCGCGGCGTCGCCGGCCCCCAGCGTGATGGCCAGGCGGGCCTCTTGCGCCGGTTTGGGAAAGAGGGCAATGGGCGCGGCCTCGTACACCACCGGCACGAGCCAATCCTGCAGCGGAAGCGGGTCGTAGGCGATGGTGCGCAGGGGTTGGGCAGCCAATTGCTTGCGGCCCAGCGTCACCGCCTCGCCCAGAGTGTGGCCCTGGGCCAGCGAAGCATACAGGTCGGCCACGAACTGCGCGGCAGTGACCATGTAGACGTTGTAGCGCATGGCCACCACCCCGGCCACGCCCGTGTCCATCACCTCCTGGGCCAGCGAGCCAAAGGCGCGCACCTGGGAGTGGACATCGGTCTCTGCCCCGGCTTGCGGGGTAGGGGGCGCTTCGGCGTGGGCCGAGCGGCAGGCGTTGAGTACCAGTACTGGCACGTTCGTCTCCACCAGTAGCTTGCCCAGTGCTGGCCCGTCCGCCAATTGCAGGGTTTCTTCCATCTGGGGGTTCTCAAACGCCAGGTAGCCATGCGCCCCCGCGCGGGGACCGGAGAGCATCAGCGGGGACAACCTCCTGAGCATTTGCGCCACCGCGCTCGGCTCCACTACTTCCTCGTACACGCCGTGCCCGTCAAAGTGGACGACGTGATAGGGCTGGCCCGCGTCTTTGGCCGCACGCAGGACGCGACTCAGCTGCTCAAACGTCGGCGGGCGCAGCACGTCCAGTTCAAAGGCTTCGCGCGCGCTGCCGCTTAGGCCCTTGATGAGGCGAGTAGCGACCGAGCGGAAGGGCACGTCTTCGCCTCCGCCGGGCCGGCAGATGACGAGTAGAATGCGGATGGGGCCAGACTCGGTTTGGGGAAGCTGCGGAAGTTGCGCGGCCTGGGGTTGGGTGCGCACAAAGGCGCGGGCGCGCAGCGCCAGCGGTGTGTCGGTCTTGGGGTCGCGGATCAGCTCCCAGGGGATAGCTGCCGCCTCCTGCACTCCCGTGATGATCTCAACGCGGGTGTCGTTCAGGCGGGTGCGCAGCGTGGCCCACAGGTCGCGGGCGTCGTCGTCGGCGTGAAACACGGCCCGAAAGAGTTCGACTCCGATCTCGGCCATGCGCCCCTCAATGCGGGCCGCGATTTTCGGCGCGGGGTCGTGGGGACATTCCAAGAAGTCTTCGAGATACCAGCGCAGGTCTTCCTGCTCTTGGGCGGTGAGTTTGAAGTCAAGGCGAGCAGTAGCGGTCTGACGGGGCAGGCCGTCGCCTTCGAGGGCAACTTCGACGCGGTATCTGTCCTGGCCTTCGGTGGTTTGGGTGAGACGGAGAGTCAACATTGGGGCCCTCCTTGATATGTGCGGAGAAAACTGCTCAAAATTCAGTGTGGCCTGGCGCAACGGTACGTTCAGCGTGCGCTTGAACCAATTATACCCGACTCCTCGAATCTGCGCAAGCAGCGATTTGACGAATCAGGGCCTTAGTGCTATGCTTTAGCTCATGGAATCTTGGGAGGAGCTGAACAGCCAGATCGTGGCCTGTGAGACCTGTCCCCGGCTGGTGGCCTATCGGCAGGAGGTGGCTCGTATTAAGCGGCGGGCCTTCCGGGATTGGGAATACTGGGGTAGGCCGGTGCCCGGCTTCGGCGATCGCAGTGCACAGCTTCTGATCGTGGGTCTGGCGCCAGGAGCCCACGGGGCCAACCGCACGGGACGCATGTTCACCGGCGACAGTTCGGGGGACACATTGACTGCGGCTCTGCATCGCGCCGGGTTCGCCAAGCAGCCCACCTCACGGCATCGAGATGATGGCCTGGAACTGCACGATGCTTTCCTCACCGCTGTGGTGCGGTGTGTCCCGCCCAAGAACCGGCCAACCCGCCAGGAGCAGATCAACTGCCGGGGCTACCTGGCGCGAGAGCTGGATCTGCTCTCCTCGGTGCGGGTTGTGTTAGCCCTGGGGCGCATTGCCTTTGAGGGCTACCTGGCGCTGCTGCGAGAGAGGGACGCGGGCGTACCGCGTCTACCCTTTCGCCACGGCGCCTGCTATGAGTTCGAGCCGCCTTTGCCCACGTTGGTCGTCTCATATCACCCCAGCCGGCAGAATACCCAGACGGGGCGCCTGACCCAGGCCATGTTGGATGAAGTGTTTGGGCAACTCCGGGAGTTGCTGATGAGGTGACGAGTCAACGAGTAACAGGTCAACGAGTCAATGAGGTAATGCTACTGGTGCAAAGGAGGCAATGGAATAATGGATTGGCAAGACGTGTTGAACAACGATCCCATGTCCTGGCTGCTGGAGCCAGAGAATCCCTCGGTGCGCTATTGGACACTGACCGATATCGTCGGTCGGTCAGCCGATAGTCCCGAGGTGCTGGAGGCCAAGGCGGCCATTGCCCAGCAACCCCTGGTGCAGGAGTTGTTCGCCGGCCAGCACCCCGACGGGCACTGGGGCGACGACGAGACCAAACCCTACACTGCTCAGGGAGCAGTGGCCGTGCTGACCATCCTGCATACGCTTGGCGTAGAGCCAGATGAGCGGACGGCCGCCGGCTGCGACTCCTTCCTGCGCTTCTGTCAGCACGACAGCGGCGGCTTCTCTCTGACCAAGACGCGGCGCAGCGGCATCTTCCCTTGCACTACCGGCCAGCACCTCCCTTTCCTGGTTTACTTCGGGATGGGCGACGATCCCCGTGTGCGGCAGGCCTTTGCCTTCCTCATCGAAGACATGTCTGCCGAGGACTCGCTCGATTGTGGTCGCTACCAGCACCAGGATTGCCTGTGGGGCGCTATCGCTGCCCTTAATGGCCTGGCCGTGCTCCCGGGCGATATGCGCTCGCCGAAGGCGGAACAGGTAGTGCGACGACTGGCCAACGCGCTGCTGGACGCCGAGTACGACTTCGAGGGTGAGCACAAACGCTGGCTTACCTTCGGCGTGCCTCGTGCCTGGGACCTACTCAGCGCGTTGCGGGCCCTGGCTGCTCATGGCTATGCCCACGATCTGCGCTTCGCCCCGCTGCTCGAACTTTTCCTGACCCGCCAGGACGAGCAGGGCCGGTGGCTTTGTGGCTCCGTCTCTCGCACCTGGCCGCTGGAGAAACGCAACCGACCCAGCAAGTGGATCACCCTCGATGCGCTGCGGTCGCTGCGAACCATTGCCGAGGAGGTTAATTGACTATGCCCACGAATCAATGGCCATCACACCTGAACGGCGATCCGGTCCCGTGGCTACTGGAACCCGACTCAGATAACCCCAGTGTACGCTACTTTGCCCTGCGGGACCTGCTGGACCGTCCGGAGGACGATCCTGAAGTTCAGGCGGCCAGGGCAGCCATCATGACCACAGGGCCGGTGCCGGCCATTCTGGACGCTCAGTACCCCGACGGCTATTGGGTCAAGCCCGGCGGCGGCTATTCACCCAAGTATCGGAGCACCGTCTGGCAGATCGTCTTCCTGGCCGAGCTGGGAGCTGACCCATCCGACGAGCGAGTGCGGCGGGGCTGCGAGTACCTCCTGAGCCACTCCATCGCCGCCAACGGCGCCTTCTCGGCCCTTCAGAAACCAGTGCCCAGCGGCTCCATACCCTGCTTGAACGGCAATCTGCTGTACGCTCTGCAATGCCTGGGCTACAGAGACGATCCCCGCGTGCAAACGGCCCTGGACTGGCTGGTGCGGGCCATCACCGGCAAGAGGGAATTCCGCTACCTCAAGTCGGGCACCAGCGGGCCATGCTTTGCCTGCAGTGCCAATCAGGGGCAGCCCTGTGGCTGGGGTGCCAACAAAGCCATGAAAGCACTGCTTGCGGTTCCAGCGGAGCGGCGCACCCCCGTCGTGCAGCGCGCCATCCAGGTCGGCGCCGAGTTCCTGCTCAGCCGCGACCCGGCGGTGGCCGACTATCCCTACACCCGGCGGGTGAGCTCCACCTGGTTCAAGTTCGGCTTCCCACTGAGTTACTGGAGCGACGTGCTGGAGACCACAGCCGTGCTGGTGAAGCTGGGCCACGGCGACGACCCGCGATTGACCAATGCCCTCCGCCTCATCCTGAGCAAGCAGGACGCTCAGGGACGGTGGAAGCTGGAGAACGCGCTCACTGGCAAGATGTGGGCCGACATCGAGCAGAAGGGGAAGCCCAGCAAGTGGGTTACCTTGCGCGCGCTGCGGGTTCTGAAACATGTTCTATGACGAGGCCTGCCCTGAGCCTAGCCGAAGGGAGGTGTGAACGTGAGACCGGCAAAAGCGCCTGGCGATACAGCAAGCGAGTCGCTACAATTCGACCCCATTGACTGGCAGCAACTTCAACTCCTGGCCCAACTCACGCCAGCCCAGCGCACTCTGGCCATGATTCGGGCTGCGGAGTTCGTCCGGGCCGGCCTGCGAGGCACGTTCCGCCGGCGCTTTCCGGGGCTGTCCGACGAAGAGATAAACATGAAGGTGTTGGCGCACCTGACACCGCTACGAGGATACAAGCCGTGAGCATCCTGGGGTTCTATTTTGACATCGTGCGTGCGTTGGAGGAAATCGGTGCACCGTACATGCTCGTGGGCGCCTTCGCCGGATCGGCCTTTGGTATCACCCGGGCGACGTTCGACGTGGACATGCTGGTCAACCTGCAAGAGCCACACTTCAACGCCCTGGCGCATCGCTTTCCCCCGCCGCGCTACTACGCCGACCCGGAGCAAATGCGCGATTCCACGCGCCTGGGGATCATGTTCAACATCATTGATACGAACCAAGGGGTCAAGGCCGATCTTGTTCCTTTGTCCGGTAGTCTGGGCTATCGTGAAGCTTTTGCACGGCGCACCCGCCGAACCTTTCAGGATGAGAGTGGAAACGAATTCGAAGCCTGGTGTGCCCGCCCTGAGGACATCGTCCTGGGCAAGCTCATGGCGTGGCAGGAAGGTCGTTCAGTCAAGCACCCGGCCGATATCCGGGAGATGTTGGTTTTCATTCTCAGCGGGCTGAGCGATGAGGAACTGGATCTGCACTACATCACAGCGCGAACGGCTCGACTGGGAACCGAGGTGGCAGAGCTCTGGCAGATGCTGCTCAATCAGGCGCAGGTAGAGATCGCAGGCAATTCAGGAGGTTAACTATGACAGACATTCTCAAAACCGCAGCCTACGGCGGCGCAGGCTGGTCGCCGCGCATAGCCTCCTTGCGCCAGGAGATCGGAGGGGTCTGGGGGGTGTGCGGCGTGGGAACGGAGTGGGCGCCGCTCAGGGCGGTGCTGCTCCATCGGTCTGGCCCGGAGTTGGAAGAAGTGGCCGACCCGGACGCGGCTCAAATGCTCGCCCCGCTGGACGCCAGCCGGGCGCGGCAGCAGCACGATGCCCTGGCCCAGGCCTACCGGGATGCCGGAGTCGCCGTGCACTACGTCGAACCAGCCGCCTGTGGTGAGCGTCGCTTCGCTTACAGCCGAACCAAGACACCGCCTCCTAACCTGGTTTACGTGGCCGACCTGATGTTCATGACGCCGGAGGGGGCCATCGTGGGGCGGCCAGCTTCCACCGTGCGGGCTGGCGAGGAACGGTACGTCGCCCGGCGGCTGGCCGACCTGGGGGTGCCCATCCTGCGCAGTGTGCGTGGGCGGGGAACTTTTGAGGGGGCGGACGCGCTCTGGATTGACCCGCAGACTGCTTTGGTGGCGACGGGGATGCGGACCAATGCCGAGGGAGCGGCGCAGGTGGCGGGTCTGCTGCGGGAGATGGGAGTCGAGGTGATTCAGGTCGGACTCCCCTACGGAGCGATGCACCTGATGGGGACCTTGCGCTTCGCCGACCGGGGCCTGGCCATCGCCTGGCCTGGGCGCGTGCCCTATGCCGCCGTGAACGTGCTGCGAGCGCGCGGGTACACCGTTATCTTCATTCCGGACGCGGGGGAAGCGGTGCGTGGTATGTCGCTCAACTTTGTGACGCTAGGCCCTCGGCGGATCCTGATGGCGGCTGGCAACCCCATCACCCAGGCGTTCTACGAGGATGCTGGCATTGCCTGTCAGGTGGTCGAGGTGGATGAGATCCTCAAAGCGGCCGGCGGCATCGGCTGCGCTACCGGCATCCTGGAGCGGGAGGCGGTGAATGAAG
>CAZVCJ010000012.1:8765-44722 GCA_964625745.1 uncultured Anaerolineae bacterium
GCCGGCGGCATCGGCTGCGCTACCGGCATCCTGGAGCGGGAGGCGGTGAATGAAGTCTGAAATGTCTCAAAGCCACGATCTTCCCTCCCCCGATGCAGTGCTGAGCTTGCTCAAGAGCCGGCGCAGCATCCGCCGCTACCGGCCCGACCCGGTGCCGGACGAGATGGTCGTGCAACTGCTGGAAGCGGGTCGGTGGGCGCCTTCGGCCAGCAACCGCCAGCTGTGGGACTTCATCGTCGTCCGCGACGAGGCGGTCCGCCAGCAGGTAGCCGAGCACGCCGCCTTCTACTTCATCTTTTTTCCTCCACGAGCATCTATCCCATCTTCATGCTGCCCCCATGTGCGCGGCCCAGTTCCGGAAACCGCACGTGTTTCGAGGTAGCTTCGAAGACTGGCCGCATTGATTTAATTTCCCTTCATTTGACAAGAAATAGTTTTGCGTGTATACTCTGTTGCACTTGATTTCAAAAGGGAGAGCGCAATGACGGTGTCTGGGGAAGTGGCCTTCAAGGTTAAGCAGTTCATAGCCGCCCGTGAGCGCTTCACCATCGGCCAGGTGGTCAAACTGATGGGGCTCAAGCGCAAGAGCGTGGAGACAGTGGTGCAGCGGCTGGTGCGGAATAGCTACGTGGTCAAGAGTCGGGAGACCGTGCCGGGCACTGGCCGGGGCCGCCGCCCCCTTTACTATACTCTAACCGCTGACATGGAGAAACGAAGGGAATTGGTAAACGAAGTCAGCGCCTTCCAGCCTGGAGCCGTCCCGGTGCGGGTCCACCCCCTCAGCGCTAATTACATTGGGGCTCATAACATGCTGGACGAACTGGAGCGAGAGCCGAACGCGCCTGACCGTGAGGCACGGCTGGCGAAGATCGAGAAGCACCTGGAGCTGGCGGCTTTCGAGGAAGGGTTGGAGGATGTGGAAGAGGGCGCAGCCGTAGTGCAGGCCTATCTCCTCTGCGAGAGAGCCCGAGCCGCCGCCCTGCGCCACCAATGGCCGCGAGCCGAGAGTTTGCTCAACCAGGCCTGGGCCATTTTCCGGGAGCACGGGCTGGAGGAAGAAGTGAACAAAGTGGAAGGAATGATTGCCAGCCAGGGGTTGGAGCGGGCACTGACTGAAGGTCCCCTGGACTATGTGTGGCTGGATCGCATATTGGAACGCTTGGGTGGCTACGCTGTAGCTAGCGTACCTGTGTCCACTGTGCGCCGCCTGGCAGGTGCTTTCCGGGACATTCTGCAAGCCGCCACCACCGTCGAGCCTGAAGAACTGGACGGGCGCAGAAAGCCGCATCCTGTTGTTGGGTAGTGCTGGTTTAGGAGCAAAGCCGAGATGTGAAGTCGAGACAAGTCTCGGCTTCTGTTTTGTTTCACAAAAGCGGAGTGTTCTATCTTGTCCACTCCTATCCGTTGCTGCTACTGAGGAGAACCCATGACCCGCCATCTGATCATAACCACCATCGCCCACGAGCTGGGCCTCAAGGCCGATCAAATCGCCAGCACTGTCCAACTGTTTGACGAGGATAACACCATGCCCTTCATCGCCCGATACCGCAAAGAAGTCACCGGCGGGCTGGACGAGGAACAGCTCAGGGCCGTTGAGTCCCGCCTCAAATATCTGCGCCACCTGGAGGAGCGCAAGGCGACGGTGCTGAAGAGCGTCGCTGACCAGGGCAAGCTGACGCCGGAACTGGAGGCCAGGATACGGGCGGCCCTGGTGCTGCAAGAGGTGGAGGACCTCTACCTGCCCTACAAGCCCAAGCGGCGCACGCGGGCCACCATCGCCAGGGAGCAGGGGCTGGAGCCGCTGGCCGAGCTCCTTCTGGCCCAGGAGGTCACCGAGGGGACGCTGCAGCAATTCGCCCAGGACTACCTGAGCGAAGGGGTGCCCACGGTGGAAGATGCCTACGCCGGAGCGCGGGACATCGTGGCCGAGGTCGTCTCCGAAGACGCCGACCTGCGCAAGGTGGTGCGAGAGCGTACCTTCGACAAGGGCTTGTTGATCTGCGCCGTGGCCGACGCCTCCCTCGATCCCCAGGGCAAGTATCAGATGTACTACGAATACGCCGAGCCGCTGAAGGCCATCCCGCCCCACCGCCTGCTGGCTATCAACCGGGGGGAGAAAGACGGCGTGCTCAAGGTCAAAGTGGACGCGCCAGTGGATCAGATCGTGGTCGAGGTCGAAGGCCGCTACTTGAAGAACAAAGGCTCGATTTTCGCCGCTCAGGCGACGGAGGCCGCCGCCGATGGTTACAAGCGCCTCATCGCCCCGTCCATCGAGCGTGAGTTGAGAGGCACCAGTACCGATGAGGCCGACGACCACGCCATCAAGGTCTTTGCCACCAACCTGCGCAACCTCCTGCTCCAGCCGCCGCTGCGGGGAAAAGTGGTGATGGGCATTGATCCGGGCTACCGCACCGGCTGCAAGGTGGCTCTGGTGGATGAGACGGGCAAGTTCCTGGGTGGCACGACCATCTATCCCCACGCGCCGCAGAAGCAGTGGGCCGAGGCCAGGGAACTGCTGGTGAACCTGGTCACCAGAGGGAGCGTGGACGCCATCGCCATCGGCAACGGCACCGCCTCGCGGGAGACGGAGGCCCTGGCTGCCGAGGTCATCGCCGAGGCCAGCCGGGGAGCCTACGTCATGGTCAACGAGGCGGGTGCGTCGGTCTACTCCGCTTCCCCGCTGGCCAGGGAGGAACTGCCCGACATGGACGTCTCTATGCGCGGCGCGGTCTCCATCGCCCGCCGTCTGCAAGACCCCCTGGCCGAGCTGGTCAAGATCGAGCCTCGCTCCGTCGGCGTGGGCCTCTACCAGCACGACGTGGACCAGAAGAAGCTGGCCGAGACCCTGGACGCCGTGGTCGAGTCGGCGGTCAACCACGTGGGCGTTGACTCCAACACTGCCTCGCCAGCCCTTTTGCAGTACGTGTCGGGCATCAACAAGCGGATGGCCAAAGCCATCGTTAAGCATCGAGACGAGCATGGGCCGTTCAAATCCCGCCAAGGATTGAGGAAAGTCAAGGGGGTAGGGGACAAGGGCTTCCAGCAGTCGGCGGGCTTTCTCAAGATCCCTGATGGCGAGAACCCTCTGGACAACACCTCCATCCATCCAGAGTCGTATCCCGTGGTGGAGGGTCTCTTCGCCCTGATGGGCGTGCGAGGGAACGAGCCCGATTTGGCTCAGAGGGTGAGGGCCTTCCGGGCGGAGAGCGACCTGGCCGAGCTGGCTGAGGTTCTGGAGGTGGGCCTGCCCACGCTGACGGACATCTTCGACAACCTCATCAAGCCTGGCCGTGACCCCCGCGACGAACTGCCCAAGCCCATCCTGCGGAGCGACGTTCTGAAGATGGAAGACCTGCGAGAGGGGATGATGCTCAAGGGCACGGTGCGCAACGTGGTGGATTTTGGCGCTTTCGTGGACATCGGGGTCAAGCAGGACGGCCTGGTGCACGTCTCTCAGATGGCCGACCGTTACGTGAAAAACCCCCTGGAGGTGGTGTCAGTGGGTGACGTGGTGGAGGTAAAAGTCATCAGCCTCGATCTTGAGCGAGGGCGGATTGGGTTGAGCATGAAGAAATGAGGTCTGCGTGAAACGTGAAACGTGAAACGTGAAACGTCATACCTCTCTCTTCTTCCATCTCCCCAGTCGGAACCAGAAAGCGAAGACCAAACCGTTGGCTGTATTGGCGAGGGCTCGCCCCACCCACACTCCGGTGATGCCCAGCCCTGTCCATTGGGACAGGCCATAGGCCACGGGGACTTCCAGCCCCCACAGAGTCAGCAGGTTGACGAACATGGCTGGCACGGTGTTCCCGGCTCCGTCAAAGCTGCGGGCCAGTACTACCCCCACTGCGCTGAAGATCAGCGAGGGAGCCACGATACGCAGAAATTCGGTGCCGATTTTCACCACCTCCGGAGTGGGGTCAAAGAAGGCGACCAGCGGGCGGGCGAAGGTGAAGAACACCACCACAAAGGCGGCCAACAGGCCGGCGTCGTAGGCTGTCACCCACCAGGCACTGCGCTCGGCCCGACGGGGTTTGAGGGCGCCCAGGTTCTGCCCCACCAGAGTGGCGGCGGCGTTGGCCAGGCCAAAGCCTGGAATGAGGGCGACGAGCAGAATGCGGTTGGCCACGCCGAAACCAGCCGTGGCGAAGGTGCCGTACAGGCCGATGATAGCCAGGATGGCCAGTCGCGAAGTGGAGCGCAGGGTCATCTGAACGGTGCTGGGCAGGGCGATCTTGACGATGTGCCACATCAGAGGTAGGTCAGGCCATAGATCGTGTGGATTAATTGCAATGTGGGCTCGGCCGCTCAACAGAATAGCCATCTGGAACAGCACCCCTGCCCCGAAGCCCAGCACGCTGGCCCAGGCGGAGCCGCTCACTCCCAAGGCCGGGAACGGTCCCCATCCAAAAACGAGGAGCGGTTCCAGGACAATGGTCAGGCCCTGGCTCAGCACCAACACCCACAGGGCCAGCCTGGCCTCGCCCGCGCCGCGCAGCAGGGAGTTGATGACGAAGATCAGGACGAGAGTGAACAGACCGCCAAAGAGGATGCGGAGATACGACACCCCCATCGTCAGCACTTCGGCGTCGGCTCCGAGGATGCGCAGGGTCGGTTCGGTCACCAGGATGCCCAGAGCACCCAGCACCAGGGAAACGAATATAGCCAACAGCACTGCCTGCCAGGTAGCGTGGTCGGCCTGCGTCTTTTCGCGGGCCCCGATCCGCCGCGCCACCACGGCCATCCCGCCGATGCCCAGCCCGTTGGCCAGGCTGTTGATGACCCAACGCAGGGTTATGCTGATGGTCACGGCAGCCAGCGCCGCCGAGCCCAGCTTGCCCACCCAGTAGGTATCCATGATCTGGGTCGCGCTCTGCGTGGCCATCTCCAGGATCATGGGGACGGCCAGGGTCCAGATGTTACGGTGGATGCTGCCAGTGGTGAGGTCTCGCTTCCCCGCCAATTCCCCCTCAGCGGGCAATGGGCTCTCAATGTCGGTCATGGTTTCCTTTCCGAAGTAGAGTGTGGCTCTGGAGCAGCCCTCATCCCCCTAACCCCCTTCTCCCAACCCTGGGAGGAAAAGGGGGAACTAGCTGCTTCCCCCCCAGAGTTGGGGGGGACTGAGGGGGGGCGGGACACGGGGATTATACTCCAATATGCAGTTACCCGCAAGTGCCGGACGCCGCGGTTGCCAGCAGGAGGGAGACACGATATACTTACGCATCACTTCACCAGGGACAGGAGGGAACAATGAGCGGAGAATACATCATCGCCCACGATGTGGGTACGCGAGGCAGCAAGGCCGTGCTGACAGACCCAGAAGGGCGGATCTTCGGCAGCGTTTTTGAGAGCTATGAAGTGGACTACCCCCAGGCCCATTGGGCTGAGCAGGATCCAGAGGGTTGGTGGCAGGCTGTCACCAGGAGCACGCAGCGCCTCTTGACCGAGTACCAGGTGCCGCCTGAAGACGTCTTGTGCATGATCTTCTCCACCCAGATGTTGGGGATCATACCTGTGGATGCAGAGGGCACCCCCTTGCGACCAGGGATCATCTGGCTGGACGGGCGGGCAGCCCCCCAGGCCAAACAACTGATGCGCAAGCTCATCAGCCCCAGGATATTCGCCGCCGTCGTTGGAGCCGAGGCCACGGGCAAGGACGTCTTGCCCAAGCTGATGTGGCTACAGCAGAACGAGCCCGATCTGGTGGTCCGGACTTCTAAGTTCCTCGATGTCAATGGCTATCTGGTCTATCGTTGCACCGGCCGGATGGTGGCCGACTGGGCGGCGGCCTCGGCCACCGGCCTGTTCAACCTCAAGAGCAAGAAGTGGGACGATTTTCTGATACGCTTTCTGGGCGCGCCGAGGGACAAGTTCCCCGAGCTTTTGCCCTCGAACGAACAGGTAGGCGGCTTAACGACGAGCGCGGCCCGTGACTTTGGCCTGCTGGAAGGGATGCCCATCATTTGTGGGACTGGCGACGTCCTGGCGGCGGCCGTAGGCTCAGGGGCCGTAGGCGAGGGCGAAGGGCACATCTGCCTGGGAACCTCGGGCTGGGTAGGGGTGGTCACGGAGAAGTCGCCCACCGGACGGCACGGCGTGGCCACCATCCAGTCGGCCGACCCGACCAAGTGTTTCCTCATCGCCGAGACGGAGACTGCCGGGATATGCTTGCAATGGATCGCCGATCAGTTTTACCAGCAAGAACAGAGCGATCCGTCGGTGGAAAATGTGTTCGCCCTGATGGATGCCGTGGTACAGGAGGTCGAGGCCGGGTCGGGACGCACTCTCTTCACCCCCTGGATGTACGGGGAGCGGAGCCCGGTGTCGGACGTCTACGTTCGTTCCACATTCTTGAACCTGAGCGTTGATCACCGACGCGAGCATATATTGCGGGCCGTGTACGAGGGCGTGGCGTACAATCTGGGCTGGATTCTGGAGATCATGAGTCAGAAGTTCGGCTGGCAGCAGGACGCCATCCGGGTCATCGGTGGGGGCGCCAAGGGAGATCCCTGGTTGCAGATCATTGCCGACGTGACAGGCAAGCGGATGGAGAAAGTGGCCAATCCCCAGCAAGCCGGCGCCATTGGTGCAGCCCTCATCGCCGCCGTCGGCCTGGGCATCTACCCGGATTTCCAGGCGCTGAAAAAGGTGATCCAGGTAACCCGCACCTTCGAGCCTAGAGCCGAGAACGCCGAAGTCTACGCCGAGCTTTTCGACGTCTACAAAAAGGTCTACCGTGCTCTGAAAGGCATCCATCGGCAGTTGAACCAGGAACGCCTTGCCGACTTTAGGTAGGTGGAACAAGTTCCACTGACTTTTTGCCCTGCTATGGAGGGGCGTCCTCGCCCATAGGCATCAAGCTAAGAGGGCGACTTGCGGGAAAAGGACTGCTGGACAGCTCCGCCGTGGCATGAAGTGCCACGGCTACAAAGCTGCCATCCCGTGAACGGGATTCTTGAGCCTGATTTCATCGGGCGGGAGCTCTGTAGCACGGCCACTTCATGGCCGTGCGGCCCCGGCAAGCACGCCACCATCCTTGGCTTGATGCGCATGGTGTCCTCGCCCCGATTTCGTGGGCCGACTGCCCTTAAACGGGCGGGGACGCCCCTTGGTAGCAACTATGGCACACAAGGAGGAAACCCATGACCAAAACGCAGACCGCCGTAGACGTGCAACCGGTTGCCACCCCAGATGACCTCAAGTGCTTCGTTCGGTTCCCCTGGCGTATCTACGCCAATGACCCGTATTGGGTGCCCCCCATCATTAGCCAGATAGAGAAGAGGCTGGATACCCAGCGCAATCCCTTCTGGGAGTACGCCGAGCGGGAGCTATTCCTGGCCCGCCGCAGTGGGGAGGTGGTCGGCACCGTGGCCGCCATCGTCAACCACCAGCACAATCAACAGCTCAACGATCAGACGGGCTTCTTCGGCTTCTTTGAGACCGTCGACGATGAACAGGTAGCTGAAGCGTTGATCGTCGCTGCCTCTGACTGGCTGCGGGAGCGAGGGAAGGATCTCATGCGAGGCCCTGTCAACGGAGCGCCGACCGACGAGGTGGGGGTGCTTTTAGCTGGCCACGATAGACGGCCATCTATCTGGGAGGGACATACTCCGCCTTATTATCGGGATTTGATCGAGCGCTTAGGCTTTCGGAAATATGACGATTATTTTGCTTATGAGTTGTGGTTCAAAGACCTCGATTGGGACTTGCGCAACCTGCCGTCAAAGTTTTTGCGCGTGGCTGAAAAGGTGCGTAGCAAGACGGGTGTGACTGTCCGCAAGGTAGACGTGAATCAGTGGGATTCAGAGGTGGCCAAGATTCACTACCTTTACAATGTGGCCTTTCGCACCATACCAGGCCACACTGATATGAGTCTGGAGAAGTTCTCCGGTATGGCTGCCTCTCTGCGCCCCTTCCTCGACCCGAATCTGATCGTAATCGCTGAGGTTGATGGCCAGCCGGTGGGCTTCGCGGTAGCTCTGATGGACCTAAACGAAGCGCTATGCCACTTCAGGAGTGGTAAGCTCTACCCTTGGGACCTGATCAGGCTAAAATGGCACATGGGACGTATTCGCACCGCCTGCGGCAAGATGCTCGGCGTCCTGCCTGAGTACCGGGCCCGGGGTCTGGAGATCTTGCTGGGCCTGGAATTTGGCCAGCATGTTTTAGGAAAGGGTTACGAGCGGGTTGAGATGTCGCTGTTGCAGGAAAAGAATACCATGATCAATCGTATTGTCCAGCGCGTGGGCGCGAAGCCTTATCTGCACTACCGCGTCTACGAGAAGCCTCTTTAGCGTGGGTGGACAATAGTCAAGCGATGAAGACCAAATTCTGGTCTAGCTTGGTGCGACCCTCTACCAGGGCCTTCGCGCGAGAGGCACGGCGCACGCCAGGTTACTCTCTCTTTGACTGGTTGCACGGATACATCTATGCACGCTGGCCTTATCTTTACATTGGCATCGGGACCGGGGAGCATTGGCTGGCGCGTGTCTTTGGACCGCTCGTGCGTCAGTTGGGGCGGTTGTTTCCGCCCAGGCCATCCGACGACTCCGACCACGTTACCTTCGCCGACACCTACCACGGCAAGGTCGTGCCCCTGGAGGCGGCAAAGCAACTGGTCACCGTCGAGGAAGAGATCAGCCTGACCAACCTGGAGCAGGTTATCCCCTACGCTCTCGCCCGAGACATCGTGCTGCAGAACCCCGATCACATCGTGGTTTTGGATTGCCCCTGCCGCGCCGCGCGCCCCAATCCTTGCCAGCCTCTCGACGTCTGCCTGGTCGTCGGCGAGCCTTTCGCCAGTTTCGTCGCCGAGCATCACCCGCGCCGTTCCCGCTGGATCACGCCAGCAGAAGCGGTGGAGATCCTGTGCGCCGAACACGAACGGGGCCACGTACACCACGCTTTCTTCAAAGACGCCATGTTAGGCCGCTTCTACGCCATCTGCAATTGCTGCGCCTGCTGCTGTGGGGCGATGCAGGCCTGGCATCACGGCACTCCGATGCTGGCTTCCTCCGGCTACGTCAGCCGCGTGGCTGCGGAGTTGTGCATCGGCTGCGGCGTCTGCGCTGACTTTTGCCAATTTGGGGCGCTTTCGCTGGACGACGGCATGGCTGCTGTGGACACCATCGCCTGCATGGGATGCGGCGTGTGTGTCTCCAAATGCCCTGAGGGAGCCTTCTCGCTGGTGCGCGATCCGACCAGGGGCGAACCGCTGGAGATTCGCGCCCTCATCGCCAGCGCGGCCCGAGATTGAAGCTCGTGTCATTGCGAGTCTTCCATGGCGCGGCGCGCCATCCGTAGGAGGCAGAAACGTCCCACCCTCACCCCTTCGCTCCACTCAGGGCAGGCTCTAACCCTCTCCCTGCGAGGGCGAGGGAACTTGCCCCCTCGCCCTAACCCTCTCCCGGCGAGGGAGAGGGAACTTGCTCCCTCGCCCCTTTGGGGAGAGGGCGGGGGTGAGGGGAAGTTTCTGAGTAGCGAAGCGCCGTAAGCGAAGCGACGCAATCTCCTGCCAGGTTGAGGATTGCTTCGTCGCCACGCTCCTCTCAATGACAGATAGAAGAACCGTGAGCAGTACCGAGACTTCCATTCATCCGCGCAAGGTATTGTTTCCCCTCGGTCTTGGCACGGCCCTCTCCCTGATGGGCGACGGGACGCTGTACACCGTGTTACCCACCCACACCGCCGAAGCCGGCATCGCCCTGAGCAGCGTGGGGATCATCCTGGGCGTGAACCGGGCGGTGCGACTCTTTCTCAACGGCCCGGCGGGGTTGGCCTACGACCGCTGGCCCCGGCGACGGCTATTCGTGCCGGCCCTGTTCATTGGCGCGCTTTCCACAGTGGTGTACGCCGCCACACGCGGCTTTTGGCCGCTGCTGGTCGGGCGGCTGCTGTGGGGATTGGCCTGGTCAGGCATCTGGGTCGGCGGGGCCACGGTCATCCTGGATGTGACGACGGCCCAGGATCGCGGGCGCTGGACGGGTCTTTATCAGACCTGGTTCTTCCTGGGCGCGGCGCTGAGCACCCTTGCCGGCGGCCTGCTCACCGACTGGCTGGGCTACGGGGCGACGATGTGGATCGGCGCGGCGGTGACAACTGCGGGCGGTGTGGCGGCGTTGACCCTGTTGCCGGAGACACGTAGCGTAAGACCCATTCTGGCCGATCCCTCCGTTGAAGAGAATAGTCTCAGGCTGCGTGCCAACCGGGGCCTGTGGGTCGTTGCATCGGTGCATGGGCTAAATCGCTTCGTCACTGCCGGTGTTCTGGCCGCCACCATGGCGTTATTGGTACAGGATCGGTTGTCATCCGCAGGCCTGACCCTGGGGGTGGCGACGCTGACTGGCGTGCTCATGGCCGGGCGGACGCTCCTCAGCGTGGTAGCCGCTCCGGTGGCGGGGACGATGTCGGACCGGCTAGGGAGCCGCTGGGGGGTAGCTGCGTGGGGGCTGGCTATCGGCATCATCGGCATGGCGCTGGTGGCCTGGGGTGCGCCCCTCGCCATTCTGGCCGGCGTATCATTGGGCGCTGTGGCCGGGGGAAGTGTGCAGGCCCTGGTCACGGCCCTCACCGGCGATGTGGTAAGCCAGGCCCAGCGGGGGCGGGCCATCGGTGTGCTGCACACAGCCGGCGACCTGGGCAGCGCCATTGGACCGCCGGCCGCTTACGCCTTGATGCCGTGGATTGAGCTGCGGGGAGTGTATCTGCTCTGTGCAGGCCTGTTCGCGGTGGGGTTGGCGCTGGCGATGCACCACCGCACCGCCGTAAACAGACGGTGCTAGGGACCTCTCAGTACAGAGATTCCCCAGCACCGGCTCTTTCAGGCCGGTGTGGGTGAAGCTAAGTGATGAGCTCTCTCGGCAGAAAGTCCACGCGGTTCAAATAGCTCAGCCAGATGTTCTCATCGTCAAAATCAATGCGGCTGATAGCGGTGTTATTCAGGACAAACCAAAAATCCTCTCTCCCCGGCAGATTGAGAATGGTCACCAGCAGATAGTTGAAAAAGCCAGCGTGACTGACCACCGCTACCCGATCATCAGTGCCGCCGTGTCTTTCCAGCAAATCGTGTAGAACACGTTTGGCGCGGGGGAGCCTTAGCTCAGGCTCTTCAAAAGGGCGATTCCACCAACCAGCCTCGCCCAAGGAGTCGGGCAAAGCGAGGTCGGGATAATGCGTCTCGAAATAGGCGCGATTCCGGCCGGGCAGTCCTGTGCGCTCATCGGTCTGTTCGTCTTTCAGGTAGATGCCGCCCCACTCGTGCAGATCTTCCCAGGCCACCAAAGGCAAATCGAGCGCGTTGGCGATGATCGTCCCTGTGCCCACGGCCCTGACCATCAGGCTGGAGTAGAGATGGGTGATGCCAAATCCAGCCACGTTCTGAAAATCGCTGTCATTGACCGCTGTGATTGGGTCAGCCCGGTGTAAGAACTGTGCCAAGAATTCAGATTGTTGCCGGCCAACTTCGGTCAATCCAGGGTCCTCGCTGCGCCCTTTGTCAGAACCGGTTCTCATCCAGAGGGCGTTGTTCCCCGACTGGCCGTGCCTGATGAAGTACAGTTGCATATTTTTCGCTGTCTCCTTTAGCTGGACGTTGGAAGTTGGAACAGAATCCAACCTCCAGCCGATTATACCAAGAAGCCGCTTTCTGCGCAAACAGGGATGGCTTTGTTAGAGAATGGATCAGCGATTTGCCGTACAATGCATTGGCAAGTATAATATGGTTGTAGCGAAGCGGCTGGTTTTACAGTGTAGGAAGGCACCATGAACGATCCTTGAATTCTACAGAAGTCTGATCACAAGAGAAGCCTCCCTTTCCTGGATTCCCGCAACAGATATTGCGGGAAACGCGGCAATTTGCCTTGCCACACGTCAAGTTTTGTGCCGTGAAGTGTAAGTTTGCAGTCACGCCTGGCGCACCCGAGGATCCTGTTGGCCAAACTGCCACTTGTCTCAACCAATTGACGCAGCGAATTACCACGCGGAGCACTTGCTTGCGGTCTGAGCGGAGGGATATTCGTGTATATTGACGATTTCATCTGGCTGCCTGACATCATTGAGAAGCTGGCTGTCAAGCATCAAGTCACGCAGGATGAGGCCGAGGAAGTGTTCTTCAACAGGCCCAGGTATCGCTTTGTTGAGTCGGGACATAGACCAGGTGAAGACGTGTATTCGGCCAGCGGGCAGACCGACGCAGGCCGATACCTGGTTGTGTTCTTTATTCACAAGGCGGCTAATACTGCCTTAATCTTGAGTGCGCGGGATATGGATGACAAGGAGCGTAGACGTTATGAGCAAAAGTGATGTTCCACAAGTGAGCAGTATCTCAAAGGCACGCACGCTAGAGGAGATTGCCGAATTTTGGGACACGCACAGTTTGGCGGACTACTGGGACCAGACTCACGAGGTTGAGTTTGAGGTCAGGGCCAAACGCAGGCGACGTGTGACTCTTGACCCAGACATATACGCGCAGGTCGAGACGTGGGCCCGCACACGTGGCATTGTGCCAGAGACGTTGGTCAATCTATGGTTGGCCGAGCGATTGCAGTTGCAGGAGACGAGGTAGACAGAACCTGCACGAACCGCAAACTCACACCCCACGACAGGCGGCGGAAGGGACGATGCGCAGTAAATAGGGAAGTTGACTCCCGCCGCCCGTCGCGGGGCTACAGTGTTTGGCGACATCCGTTAGCCTGGCGCGGCCTGCAGGGAAACTCGGCGCATAGGTAAGGAGTATGATTCATGCAAGCAGTAGCAATCCCTCCAATCACCGAACGTTTACAGAAACTGCCGGCCGACAAACTTGTCGTCGTGTACGATTTCGTTTCTTATCTGCTCGAGCGCGAAATGGCACGAGCATTGCCGGAGAGGTTTGAAGATCATCCAGATTGTAAGCGCATGAGAGGTGTTCCATGAAACGACCTGAGGCAGTCAGTCTGATCGCTATCTATCATTTCGCGATGAGCGCCTTGTTCTTCATCGGTGTTCTCGCTCTTCTCATCGCCATGCTGCCTATCCTGATCAACGTGGAATCGCCGGACGTCTTCTGGCCACTGTTTGGGATCGGCGCAGGCCTGTTCTTCTGCCTGCTCTTCGCCCTGGCCTTCCTGTTGGTTGGCATAGGGCTGTGGCGGCTGTGGCCGTGGGCTCGTTGGGGAGCTATCGTGCTGGCTATCCTCTTGTTGCCTGCCTTTCCCATCTGGACGGGCATCGGCGCGCTGATCATCTGGTATCTGCTGCAGGACGAGGCGAAGCAAGCATTTGGCTGGGATAGGCCGGCGTAATTCCGTGCGTATGCTTCGAAGGCTACGGCGACGCGCCTGGCAGTTTACCACCGGTGGCCGCTGGACCGCTCAGTTGCCTCCCTCCATCCGCCAAAACCTGCGCCGGTTTTGGTTCGATGGGGTCTTCGCCAGCAGCAGCGACTCGATTGCGGTTACTTATCTCTCTCTGTTCGTGCTGGCGCTAGGTGCCACCCGCGCTCAAATCGGCCTGATGAGTGCGCTAGCGAGCCTGAGCGCTGCTTTGCTCCTCTTGCCCGGAGCCATCCTCGTCGAGCGCCGGGGCCGCCGCAAGCGAATCGTGGTGCTCAGTGGCGGTGGGGTCTCGCGCCTTGCACTGTTGCTGCTGGCGCTGGTCCCCCTGTTCTTTGCCGGGCCAACGGCCGTCTACGCCGCCATCGCCCTGGTCATCCTGCGCAGCGCTTTCGGCAACCTGGGAGTACCTGCCTGGGTGTCCCTCACCGCCGACATCGTGCCTCTGTCCTGGCGCGGTCGCTACTTTTCGTCCCGCAACATGGCCATGGGCGTGGCCAACATGCTGACAACCTTCCTCGTCGGGCAGCTCATCACCCTCGTTGGCGGCACCAACGGATACCAACTGGCCATGGGCCTGGCCTTCGCCGTTGGTATGGCGTCCACCTACAGTTTCGCTCGTCTCGAGGAGCCTCTCGTCTTGGCCCCTCCCGAGGCGAAAGACAGCGGCTCGCAACTGCCGCTGCTCCAGCATCTGCGTGCTCACCCTGATTTCCTGTTCTTCTGCGCCACAGCAGCAATATGGAACCTTTCCATTAACATAGCCGGGCCGTTCTTCAATCCCTATCTGGTGGAGAGTTTAAAAGCCAGCGCCGGCGTCGTAGGGGCTCTCAGCGTGGTGGCCACCCTGGCGGCGCTGCCGGGTCAGCGGTTGTTTGGCAGCCTGGTTGACCGCTGGGGAATGCGCCAGGTACAACTCGTCACCGGGCTGCTCATACCCCTGATGCCCTGGGCCTGGGCGTTGGCCCGCTCGCCCTGGCACGTGGTGCCGGTCAACCTGGCGGCCGGGTTCCTGTGGGCCGGCTATGAGCTTGCCAACTTCAATTTTCTTCTCATCCTCACTCCTGAGGATCGCCGGCCGCGCTACACTGCGCTTTACCAAATCGTGGTGATGGTGGCCCTGGCTGGCGGGGCTGCTCTGGGTGGCATCGTCGCCCAACGATGGGGATACACGCCTGTGTTCGTCCTATCCGGCATCGGCAGGCTCTGTGCTGCGTTGCTCTTTGCTCGCTTCGTCCACCAGCCTGCCTCTCCTTCGACTGCCAAAAGATGGCTGCCTTCTGGCAGCAAAAAATAGATTTCAGGAACGCCCTGGCAATTTGCCGTAAAATGCATTGACCAGTATAATACTGGCTGCGGCGTAAGCGTCTGTGAGATCCCGACACTGATGCCTCACTTCCTGCTAGGAGCTTGTCGGAGAAGACTTCGGAAGTCTCCATAGTGGGAACACGACCACTCCGACAGGCTGCCAGGGCCAGGAAACAAGGCTTTAATTAAGAAGCCGCTTTCTGCGCAAGCAAGAGCGGCTTTGACATTCTCGACGAGGGCATGAACAAGTCCACGGAGGTGCACGCCTCCTTCTCTACTAAAGCTGATGCCGGCAGCCGACGGCTGATGATCACGCTGTACTCCATAGCTGTCTTTCTGTACTGGATGGCCCTCTACCTGTATGTGCCCACGCTTCCCACGTACGTCCAGAGCAAAAACGATAATCTGGCGCTGGTGGGGGTTGTCCTCTCCATGTATGGTCTATGGCAGGCGATCATACGACTGCCGTTGGGCATTGCCGCCGATTGGCTGGGATGGCGCAAACCGTTCATCGTCGTCGGCTTCGCCCTGGCCGGGCTGGGCGCGTGGACCATGGGCACTGCCGACGGTGTGAACGGCTTGATCATCGGCCGGGCCATCACCGGGTTGGCGGCTTGCACCTGGGTACCACTGGTCGTGGTGTTCAGTGGCCTGTTCCCACCCCACGAGGCGGTACGGGCCAGCGCCCTGCTTACCTCCGTAGGAGCAGTGGGGCGCGTTTTGGCTACAGGCGTCACGGGCTGGCTCAACGAGCTGGGCGGGTACTCCCTGGCCTTTTTCCTGGCGGCTGGCGCTGCGGCGTTGGCCATTTTTGTCGCACTGCCCACTCAGGAGGAACGTCGTCCGCCGCGGCGACCTTCAGTCACA
Organism: uncultured Anaerolineae bacterium; assembly: GCA_964625745.1. Lineage (GTDB taxonomy): Bacteria > Chloroflexota > Anaerolineae > VGOG01 > VGOG01 > CAZVCJ01. Next base: position 24,251 of record CAZVCJ010000012.1, read on the forward strand.
GGCATTGGCGGTCTGATCACCCGTCCAGATGTGCTGCTTCCCTCTCTGCTTGCCGCCCTAAGCCAGTATGCCAACTGGGCTATTACCTTTAGCTTCATGCCCATTTTGGCCAGGCAACTGGGCGCAACGGATGTCATACAAAGCGCACTGATGAGCATGCACACCGCTGTGGTCATTCTGGGGAGCCTTCTGGCGACGGCCATTGTCAACCGCATCGGCGCCCGGCGACTGGTGTACCTCGGCTTCGCGCTTTTGTCCGCAGGGATCGGAGGGGAAGCGCTGGCCCCCTCGCTGCCGTTGTTGTTTGTCTCGCAATTCTGCATTGGGCTGGCTCAGGGCATCAGCTATCCGGTGCTGATGGGCATGAGCATTCAGTACGTGGCAGACGCCGAACGCACCACAGCCATGGGCTTGCACCAGGCCGTGTACGCTGTCGGCATGTTCGGGGGGCCGTGGATGAGCGGCAAGCTGGCCGACGCCATAGGCATCCGTTCGATGTTCGAGGTGACGGCGTTTTTCTGCCTGGCATCGGGTCTACTCGTTGCCCGTTGGCTCACCGAGAAGAGAGCCGATTAGGCATCTAATAGGATCATCAATGTCCCTCTCCACGCTTCTGAGCACCTGGCAAACCGATCCCAGCATCGCCTCGAACGTCGCCGCCTGGCGGACCTTCCCGCTGCGTCCGGCGCAGTTTGCGCCGTTCCCCGCTGATCTCCATCCCGCGCTGGCGGATGCCCTGCGCAGCCGGGGCATCCACGCGCTGTACACTCATCAGGCGACGGCGTGGCAACAGGCGCAAGCCGGCCAGCACCTGGTGGTCGTCACCGGCACAGCCAGCGGCAAAACCCTCTGCTACAACCTGCCCGTCTTGGATGGCCTGCTGCGCCATCCGCAGGCCCGCGCCCTCTACCTGTTTCCCACCAAAGCCCTGGCCCAGGATCAAAAGGATGCATTGAGTCAGCTTATCACTGCCAATTCCCAATCTCCAATCTCCAATACCCACCCTGACATTCGCATTGCCACCTACGATGGCGATACACCCGCTGAGGCGCGTCCACGCATTCGCACCACGGCGCGCCTGATCATCAGCAATCCCGACATGCTGCACACCGGGGTGCTGCCGCATCACACCTTATGGGCCGATTTCTTCGGGCATTTACAATTCGTGGTGATAGACGAGATGCACGCTTATCGCGGGGTGTTCGGCTCCCACGTGGCCAATGTCCTGCGGCGGCTGAAACGCATCGCCCGCTTCTACGGCGCGTCGCCCCAGTTCATTTTGACTTCGGCGACCATTGCCAACCCCGTTGAGCTGGCCGAGCGGTTGATCGAGGAGCCGGTGGCGCTGGTGGACGACGACGGGGCAGTCCGAGGCGCCAGGCACTTCTTGATCTACAATCCCCCCGTGGTCAATCGCGACCTGGGCCTGCGGCGCAGCGCGCTGCTGGAGAGTGTCCGCCTGGCAGGGGACCTGTTGCAGCACGGCGTGCAGACCATCGTCTTCGCGCGGGCGCGACAGACGGTGGAATTGATCCTCACTTATCTGCGGCGATCTCTCCCCTCCCCTGCTTTCGGGGGAGGGGCTGGGGGAGGGGGCGAGATTCGCGGCTATCGCAGCGGCTACCTGCCGCGCCAGCGCCGTGAGATCGAGCGTGGGCTGCGCGAGGGGCGGGTGCGCGCCGTGGTCGCCACCAACGCCCTGGAACTGGGGATAGACATCGGCGGCATGGGCGCGGCGGTGCTGACCGGGTACCCAGGCACCATCGCCGGCACCTGGCAGCAGGCCGGCCGCGCTGGTCGCCAGACCGAGGCGTCGCTGGCAGCCCTGGTCACCTCGGCCAATCCGCTGGATCAATTCCTGGCCCGTCACCCCGACTATTTCTTCGGCCGCTCGCCTGAGCAGGCCCTCATCAACCCCGACAACCTGCTCATCCTGCTGGGGCATTTGCGCTGTGCGGCTTTCGAGTTGCCGTTCCGGGCGGGAGAAGGTTTTGGCCACGTCGAGGGGGCGCGGGTGGCGGAATTCCTCCAGTTCTTGCAGGAGGCCGGGGTGCTGTACCAATCGGGGGACAAGTACTTTTGGATGGCGGATCAATATCCGGCTCAGGATATCTCGCTGCGCAGCGCTTCGCCCGAAACCGTGTTGCTCCAGGCACGGGATGGTGACGAGTGGACGACCATCGGCCAGGTAGACCAGGCCAGCGCGTTTTGGATGGTGCATCCAGGCGCGGTCTATCTGCACGAGGGGCAGGCGTACCTGGTGGAGGAGCTGGACTTGGCGCAGCACATCGCGCGGCTGCGGGCGGCGGAGGTGGATTATTACACCCAACCACGCAGCGAGACGACGGTGCAGCTTTTAGACAAGCTGGACGAGGTCGAAGTGCGTGGCGCGACCAAAGCCCACGGCGAAATCGCTGTGACCACCCAGGTGATCGGCTTTCGCAAGGTCAAGTGGTTCACCCAGGAGCAACTGGGCCTGGGAGAGGTCTCCTTGCCGCCGACCGAGTTGGTGACCACGGGCTATTGGGTGGCCCTGGCGGAGGGAACGGTGGCGCGTTTGCGCGAACAGGGAGTGTGGACCAGCGATCCCAACGATTATGGGCCAAACTGGCTGGCCCAACGCGACCGGGCGCGAGCCCGCGATGGCTATCGCTGTCAAGCCTGCGGCGCACTGGAACAGGGCGGTGGCCTGAGCCTGTCGAAGGGTCACTCCCACCACGTCCATCACAAGACTCCCTTCCGCGCCTTCGCCTCGTACCGCCAGGCCAACCAACTGTCCAACCTGGTGACCCTTTGCCCGAGCTGTCATCATCGGGTTGAGTTGGCGGTGCGCATGCGCAGCGGGCTGGCCGGCCTGTCCTTTGCCCTGGGCCACCTGGCGCCACTGTTCTTGATGTGCGACGCTCGCGACGTGGGCGTACATTCCGACCCCAAATCGCCCCTGGCCGATGGCCAGCCAGCGGTGGTGATCTACGACCAGGTGCCGGGCGGCATCGGGTTTAGCGAGCGCCTGTTTGAGCTGCACGACGAGTTGACGGCCCGCGCCTACGAATTGGTCGCCGCCTGCGAGTGCACCGATGGCTGCCCGTCGTGCGTCGGCCCGGCTGGTGAAGGAGGCATCGGTGGCAAGCGAGAGACACTGGCGATTTTGGAGGCATTGTCGTGAAAGAACCACGGATTAACGGAAAAACGCGGATTAGAGCGCCGTTGATCCGCGTCTTTCTTCCCAGGCTCTTTGGGATTTCGCGTGGCCAGAGGGTCGGACTCCCCAACTCGTTGGGGGTGACACGCGAAGAACCCGAACAAGTTCGGGACTCCGCTACCACCCACGCAAACTCCCGGAGACCCTCTTCCCATCCCTGTCTCTGAGGCAAAGGGAAAACACCATGGGCATAGCCACCACAATCAGTTTGATAGCGTTGGGCCTTGTCATGTTGTTCGGCTGTAGCGCCTTTGGGTTGGTTTCGATCCGGGAGGGCGAGCGCCGTGCGGCGCGGGTGGCGTTGGGAGCGGCGGTATTGACTTCGCTGCCCTTTTTCCTGGCCTCGCTACTGCCAGTGGCGGTCAAACTGGTTATACTGGGGGTGATTGTCGGCGGGGGGATGATCTTGTTTCTCTTGCCCATCGGTCGGGTCGAGCGCGGCAACGATGTGCCCAGTCGGCGTTTTGACGAACGTGACATCATGTTTGCCCGCGCACGTCTGGTCCCAGGCAGCCCTGAACACGGGGCCTACTATGCCATGCGTCCGGAAAACCGAGCCGTTGACGACGAGACTCGCGCTCTACCGGGATTGCTCTCACTCACGGCCAGCAAGGCCAATCCGCTGGCCTTTGCTTCGGCCGAGGCGAGCTTCTGCCTGACCGGGGCGCTGCGGGAAGAGGTGGATGGGCCGGTGGCTCCAGGTCGCTTAAAGGTGAACATTCAGGAGGGTGCTGAAACTCCTCCCCCTCACAGGGGGAGGCTGGGAGGGGGTGAGTCTTGCGACCTGAATTCAACGGCGCTGAGCGAAACAAAGGTTGATTCTTCGACGGAAGGCCCACCCTCCTCTGCCCCCTCCCTCCGAGGGAGGGGAAATACACTACTTGCTGAACACTCGCGCTCGAAATTCACGACCGCGCAGATGACGTCTTACATCAAGGGCCTGGCCCGCTATTATGGCGCGTACACAGTGGGCATCACCGAGCTGCAGCCTTACCACGTTTATTCGCACGTCGGCCGCGGGAGCGGTGAGTATGGCGCTCCCATCACCCTCGGTCATCGCTACGCTATCGCCTTCACCGTCGAGATGGACCACGCCATGACGGGGACAGGTCCCAATGCACCAATATCCATGGAATCGGCACGGCAATACGTCGAAGCAGCCAGGGTTGCCTTGCAATTGGGCTACTTGATCCGCTGGCTGGGCTACCCGGCCCGCGCCCACATTGACGGCAACTATCGCGTCATTGCGCCGCTGGTGGCTCGCGACGCCGGCCTGGGCGAGATCGGTCGGATGGGGCTGTTGATGACGCCCGAACTGGGACCGCGCGTGCGGTTGGGCGTGGTGACGACCAATCTGCCTCTGATCCCGGATCAACGCGACGAGGACACGTCGGTGCTTGACTTTTGCCGCATCTGCCAGAAGTGTGTCGAAGCCTGCCCCAGCCAGTCCATTCCTCCGGGGGATAGAGAAGAAATAGACGGTGCGTTGCGCTGGCGCATCAGCGCCGACAGTTGCTTCCGCTACTGGAACCGCGTCGGCACAGACTGTGGGCGCTGCATGGCCGTTTGCCCCTACTCGCACCCCAACAACCCGGCCCACAACCTGGTGCGCTGGGCCGTGCGGCGTTCGGGCGCTGCGCGGCGTGTGGTGTTGTGGATGGATGACGTCTTTTATGGACGCAAGCCGCTACCTCGCTTGGCACCTAACTGGGTGCCAAACAACCTTTGACGTTTTACGTTTCACGTTTTACGTTTCACTTCCGACGTTTCCCAAGATAGCATGGACACCTCTCTCTCCGATAAACTCAAATCGCTGGGCGTGAAGATCGGCGCGCGCGATCTGCCGCCGCCCCGGCCGCGCAAGCCTTATCCCATCGAGCGGGTCGTGCCGGGCCGCTTTCAAGAGACGCCGCACGGCGAGGTATACGTCGTCGAGGAGCGATACCCGCTTGAGCACCGGCATGGATGCGCTGCGCTGCAGATCACGTCACCCCTGCGCGTCATCGCCGAGTGGGCGTGCGAATCACGCCTGGCCGAGGCCGAACTGGATACCTTCGCCTTCCTCGACACCGAGACGACGGGGTTGTCAGGTGGCACGGGCACCTACGCCTTTTTGGTCGGAGTCGGCCGCTACGATGGGCAGGAGTTTCACCTGACCCAGTTTTTCATGCGCGATCCGATAGAGGAGCCTGCACTGCTGGCGGCGCTGACCGAGTTTCTCCAGCCCTGTCAGGCACTGGTGACGTTCAACGGCAAGGGCTTTGACGTGCCCCTCTTGAACGCCCGCTACATAACCAATGGTGAGCGATCTCCCTTGATGTCTCTTGCCCATCTCGATCTGCTACCGCTGGCAAGACGGTTGTGGCGCGCTCGCCTCCCCAGTCGCGCTCTCGGCTACCTGGAGGAGCACGTCCTGGGCCTGGCTCGCACCCAGGAGGATGTCCCCGGCTGGGTGATCCCCGGCCTGTATTTTGGCTACCTGCGTAGCGGCGACGCGCGGGCCATGAAGAGCGTCTTCTATCACAACGCGGTGGATGTGCTCTCGCTGGTCGCGCTCCTGAGCCACGTCGCAGAGATGCTCGACGATCCATTTGGCGAAGCTGTCGTCCATGGGTTGGACCTGGTGGCGATTGGGAAAATGTTCGAGGACTTGGGACATCTGGAGAAAGCTACGCAGTTGTACGAACACGGGTTGGCGCACGATCTACCCGAGGAGATCCATTGGGACACGGTGCGGCGGCTATCATTCGCCCAAAAGCGGCGCGGCAACCTGCGGGCAGCGGTGACGCTGTGGCGCCAGGCGACGGGCAGTGGGCAGGTTTACGCTCACGTCGAGCTGGCCAAGTTCTACGAACACCAACAGCGTGACTATAGCGAGGCCGCACAGTGGACGCAGGCGGCGCTCGCTCTGGTCAACGCGCCCGGTTTTCCCCGACAGGAGCGCAGCCGGTGGCTGGCCGATTTAGAACACCGCCTGGCGCGTTTGCATAGAAAGTTGGATAGCAACAGATGCGATCGCAGCAACGATTAGATCAGATAGTTGGCATCGGATTGGTGAACCTGGCCACCCTCACCTGGGCCACCAATATGGTGCTGGGACGCTGGCTGCGGGACGACATCGGCCCGCTCACGCTGGCTGCAGCGCGGTTTTTCATCGCCTCGCTGCTCTTCGCGCCCCTGCTACGGCGACGACCACGGGAGGAGCGTCGTCTGGGGCAAGACCGCTGGCTGCTGCTGGGGATGGCCTTGAGCGGTGTGGCCGTCTTTACTCCTGTTCTGTACCTGGGACTGCGCTTCACCACGGCTGTCAACGCCACGCTGGTCAACGGCTTCGGCCCGCTGGTCACTGGCCTCCTGGCGGCGCTGCTGATTCGGGAACCCATGTCCAGACGCCAGTTTACGGGTGCTGTCATTGGTCTGGCCGGCGTGATTAGCCTGATCTCCGGCGGCTCCCTCATCTTCTGGCAGGCGGTGCATGGCAACGTCGGCGATCTTATCTCGCTGGGTGCAGTAGCGCTGTGGGGGCTGTACTCCATCCTGGGCCGCCAGGTCATGCGCCGCCGTTCGGCCCTCTCCACCACGGCTTTGTCGGTCTTCCTGGGCCTTCCTCCTCTGTTGCTCGCTGCTGCCTGGGAAGTCCAGACCTTCCCGGTCAGCGTCCGGCCTCAACTCGTCTTGGCCGTGCTGTACATTGGCATCGCCCCGGCGGTGATCGGCTTTCTATCCTGGAACGAGGGGGTGCGTCGCCTGGGATCCAGCGGGGCGATGGTGTTCTACAACACGCTGCCCCTCTACGGCGCTTTGCTGGGCCGCCTGTTCCTGGACGAGTCCATCGGGCCGGCTCATCTGATCGGCGGAACGTTGATCATTGGCGGCGGATTGTGGGCTTCGCGGGGATGCGATTGAACGTACCGTGACATCATTATCAGCTCAACCCGCTGCGTCCAGCCAATGTTTCTCCAAAAGGCAATGGTGTCTTGATTGTCACCGAAGACAAAGATATGACATTTGCCGATCCCGCCTCGTCTGAGAGTGGACAAACATTGCTCAACAAGGGCGCGGCCCAGTCCCTGGCGGTGATGGGATTTGCTGACGGCCAGGTGGTGGATATAGCCGCGTCTGCCATCGTGACCACAGAGGACAGCTCCCACGAGATGCTCGCCATCGCAGGCCACAAAGCTCAGGCCAGGATTGCGCTCCAGAAAGCGCGCCACGCCTTCTTCTGAATCCGTATCACTTAACCCTACGCTCTCTGAGGTCCGCCAGAGGCCCAGTACCTCGTCATAGTCTCCAATGGTCATCTCTCGTATCACGACACTCATGGGTTCAATTTCTCCAGCAGCTTTCGCCCTCGACTTCTCATGGCCGGGCTGCCTGTCCTGGTAAGTTCTTCCAGCAGTGTGATCACCAGGGATCGAAGACTGGCGTCCTGCTCCGCCAGATCGGCCAGGGCCTGCATCGAGAATGTCTTGACGATTCTGCTCTTGTCATGGAGATAGCCCAAGAGTATCTCCACCACAACTACCCGCTCTTCCTCACTCAACTCTAGCCGGGGAATCATCTGCGCAACGTGCCAGCGAGTCTCTTGCTGCTCGATTCTTGCCACTTGCTGGAGCAGCTTCGTTTTGTAAGGCTGGAGGTACTCTGGATGCCTGGCAGTTATTTTCTCAACCGCGTCAGCGGACCGCATCCTGATGATCGGATCGTCGCTGAACATGCCGTGAAACACCGCCTCGAACAGGGTGGGATCGTTTAACACGTCAGCGACAACCTCGCTGACCCTCCCGATAGAACGCCGATCACCGCCTGCCAGCTTTTTCAGAACGTCGTTCATTTTTCGCATCGTCAGCGCTCGCGATTCGCAATTTGTACAATGATACACCATTTCTGCCAAATTGGGTAGTCCGAGTAGCTCGACGATGTTAAGTTTCGCGCCAAGTGTCATTGCGAGTCGGCCATGGCGCGGCGCGCCATCCGTAGGAGGCAGAAACGTCCCACCCTCACCCCTTCGCTCCACTCAGGGCAGGCTCTAACCCTCTCCCTGCAAGGGAGAGGGGACGTGCCCCCTCGCCCCATTGGGGAGAGGGCGGGGGTGAGGGGAAGTTTCTGAGTAGGAGTGGGGCGACGCCTGTCCTGAGCTTGTCGAAGGGAAGCAATCTCCGCCGTTGCTTGCAATTGGAGGCAGGTTTGCCTTTGTTTTCCCGCCGTGTTATAATAATCTCAACTACTCACCCCCCGCAGCCCGCACGGGCATGAAGTGCCCGTGCTACGAAACAGCGCCCGATAAAATCGGGCTTATCACCCCGGAACATTGAGGAACCTGCCGTTCAAGGGTGATTTATCACCCGCTGCTCCGTAGTCGGGCGGCTAGAGGCGATTCTGAGCCACGTCCAGCGGCCTGAGAAGTTAGCGCCATTGGGCTCCCAGGCCCGCGATATTCGGCGGCCCTTCGACTACGCTCAGGACAGGCGTGGGAGCCGCCGCTGCTTTCTTTCGATCGGAACGGCTGAACACTGACGATTATCGTAGGGAGGATGGCTATGTCGAAAAAACATGTATTGATTGGATTATTTACCCTGGTTTTGATGTCCACCGGTTGTGGCTCCAAAGCGACCCCGACTGTCACCCCATCTCCAACGGTACAACCACAACCAACCACCCCTGTGCCAACACCCCAACCCACGACCTCGCCAATCCCGGTCATCGCTCAAGAGGTGGTATTCATCAGCGAGTTGTTGCCGGGCGTCCCCGGCGACAACAATCTGGAATTCATCGAGCTGTACAACGCTGCGGCCGAGGCGATGGATTTGAACGGCTGGTCGCTGTGGTACCGTATGGACGACAAGCAGGAGGCCAAACTGGTTTATGCCTGGGAGAGTCGGACCGATGTGCCGGGCTATGGTCACTATCTGCTGGCGCGGGCCGGGCAGGAGATCGGTAACGTAGGGGATGCCAAGTACGACGTGCCGCTTTTTGAGAGGAGAGGCGGGCTGGCGCTGCGGGATGCAGATGGCGAAGCCGTTGATACGCTCGTCTGGGGTAACGGGCCACAGGATTTCACCTCCGGCTCCCCTGCCCCCGCGCCTGAGGACGGCGCCAGTCTGGAACGACTGCCGGGAGGCGATCAGGGCAACGGCACCAGCAGCGGGGACAACGCGGCCGATTTCGCCTTCAATCCCAGCCCCGACCCCCAAAACAGCGGCGACCTCATCACTCTCTCGCCCGATGAGCGGCTGGCCATTCGCCTGAGCGCGCCACAAAGTGTCGAGCCGGGGGCCGAGTTGGCCTACACCATCGAAGTTAAAAACCTGACCGGCGGGCCAGTCCACGACGTGCGCGTCTGGTTTCCCATCCCGGCTGATTTTAACGTCATTTCTCTGCCGACCGGAGGGAGTCAGTCCGATGACTGGATTGAATGGACGATGACCGAGCTGGCTGGCGGCACGCCCGCAACCGACACCATCACCCTGCGAAGCGCCTGGACTTATCTCACCACCCTGGTCAGAGGCTACTACGTCGAGGCATCCGATTGGCCGCTGCGCACCTACGGCCCACCGCTGCCGCTGGCCATCGAGGGCGGGGCGATTCCCATCGGGACAGCGCGCACGCTGGAAGGCAAAACCGTGACCATCGAAGGGATCGCTACCATGTACACCGGCGGCTTTTACGCTGGCGGCACCGGGACCAAATTCTACCTGGAGGATGAAACGGGCGGCATCCAGGTCTATTGTCCCGGCGGCATGGGGATGGTGAACGTGAACGTAGGCGACCGGGTGCGCGTCACCGGCGAGATCGAGGTCTACCGTGACTCGATGGAAATCGTCCCCAACACGTACCCAGATGACGTGGAGATGATCGAGCGAGGAGGGACTGAATGGGAGGCCCGGCCAATCACCCTCCAGGCAGCCCAGAGCGACGAGAGTGTACCGGGTCGCCTGATCGTGGTCGAAGGGACTGCCAGCCGCGTTCAGGAATTCACCTACAGCTACGAGATAGATCTGCTCGACGACCAGGGCTTCATCCTGCTGGTCTACATTGAGAAAGACACCGGGGTGAGTATTGAACCATTAGAAGTGGGCGAGAGCTACCGCATAACCGGCATCAGCGATCTGTATGACGGCACCTGGCAGCTCAAGCCCCGGCTCCAGGCCGACCTGGCCGAGATCTTTCCGCCCGAGTTGATGTTGGAGATGAGCACTCGCAACAGCGCCCTGCCCGGTGAGCCGATCACCTACACCCTGACGGCCTACAATCACACCGACGCCCCGCTCACCAACGTGCGCATCGTGGCCACGCCGCCAACCGAGGGCGCGTTCGTGGCCGAGGTGCTGGACGGCGGTGAGCCCGAAGGGGCAGCTATCGTCTGGATCGTCCCCGAACTGGCCGCTGGGGGCGACAGTGCGACTGTGCGTTACCTGGCCACCGTCAGCGACGACGCCCGCGGGCAGATCCTGACCGAGGGGGCTGTGGCCAGCGCTGACCAATGGCCCGAACCCGTCGAGGTTGATCCACTGCTCACTTTTATCGGCAGCGGCGTCCCCATCTGGGCCATCCAGGGAAGCGGAATGGAGTCGCCCTACGTCCGCAGCCAGGCGACCACCGAAGGGATTGTGATCGGCGCTTTCCCTGAGCTACAGGGGTTCTGGATTCAAGAGCCAGAGACGGACGACGACCCTGCCTCCTCTGCCGGGCTGTTTGTCCTGACGGGGGAACTCGATGTCCCCGTCGTCCTGGGTGACTGGGTGCGAGTGAGAGGCAAAGTCCGCGAAAGATCGGAGCAGACGATGCTGGAGGTGCTGAGTTCTGATGATGTGACCTGCCTTAGCTCCGGGAACCAGTTGCCAGTCGCCGTCGAGCTTGATCCGCCCCAGGACGGGGGCGAAGCATGGACCTACTTTGAGGCCCTGGAAGGGATGCTGGTCCAGGTGAGCGACCCGGTCCTGGCGGTCGCACCGACCAGCAAATACGGGGAAACCGCCCTGGTGCGGCCCGCGTGGGGGATCGAGCGAGTCATGCACGGCGACCCGACCGGCCTGCTGGTCCTGGTGGGCGATGGCTCATCCGCCACCCACTATGACCTGGCAACGCTTCCCTTCGCCATCCAAACCGGTGACGTGGTGGCCGACGTCGTTGGCCCGCTGGCCTATACCTATGACCAGTATAAAATCGAGCCGATAGCGACGCCGGTCATCACCCCGACCGACCGACCGCTGCCCTCGCTGGAGCCGGCCGGGTCCTTCGACAAGCTCAGGACGCGGCCCAACGAGTTCAGCGTTGCTACCTTCAACGTCGGGGATATGTTCGACTTTCGTGTCCCACATCCCTCCGATCCGCCCCCACCCTCGGTCTCCGCGTACAAGCTGGACCTGACCAAGACGGCCAATGCGATCCTGGCGATGGGCGCACCGACGATTGTGGGCCTGCAAGAGGTTGAGAACATTGGCATCCTGGAAGATCTGGCTGAGCAAGAGGCCATCGCTGAATACGGCTACGCACCGATCCTGATTGAGGGCACCGACAGCCGGGGCATAGACGTGGGCTATCTGGTGTGCAGCGACCGGGCGACCATCGAGAGTGCAGCCAGTTGTCCCGCGCCGGAAGGACTCACCAGTCGGCCGCCGCTGCTCATCACCGTGACGCTGCATCTGGAGGCTGGGGACGCCACCGTCTACGTCCTCAACAACCACTTCACCGCTATGAGTGGCGGTGAGAAACCCACTGAGCCGCGCCGCATAGCTCAGGCGGAGTGGAACGTCACGCTGGTAGAGCGGATTTTAGCCGATGAACCGGAGGCTCAGGTAGTGGTGTTGGGCGACCTCAACTCGTTTTACGACTCGCCGCCGCTGGACGAGCTGCGCCAGGCCGGCCTGCGCCACGTATACGAGTTCACCGAACCCTACCGCCCCTACTCCTACATCTACCAGGGCGAATCGGAAACGCTGGATCACATTTTGCTGACTCCCTCCTTGTACGACCACCTGGCGCGAGTGGAGGCCCTGCACATCAACGCCGACTACCCGCCCCCCATCCCTGACGACGCATCGGCCCGCCGCGTGTCGGACCATGATCCGGTGATCGCCATTTTCTCGTTCGAGCCCTAGATGGATTGGGGGCGAGCCCTACACTTAAAAACCCAAAGAAACCAGGTTTTTCTCTGAATAGGTAGGATTCTGGCCATCGAGCGTGACTGGAACAACCACCTCTCTCTGCTCTTGGGCACAAAAAACCTGGTTTCTGACCCGGCTTCCTGGAAGTCGGGTTTTTTCGGAATGGAACGGCGGGGCGCGAGCTGTCAAGCTCGCGCCCCGCCGTGTTTCAGGTGAGATCAAGCCGTACTAAGAAGTTACTCCTCCATCAGTTCGGCCTGAAGCTCGTTGGCCTCCTTGGTCAGGGCGTCCAGGGTCGTCTTGATGTCGGCGCCCTGCAAGATCTCGTTGAAGGCCTGCACAGCGGCGTCGCGCACAGACTGGTACGAGATGAGCTGCGGCTCGTACGTGCCGTAGGGCAGCAAGGCCAGGGCTTGCCCCCACTGGGGATTCTCGTCCACGTAGTCGGTCAGGAGCCCCGCTGCGCTGGCACGGGTCGGGAAGTAGCCGCTGATCTTATCCCACTCAGCCTGGAGTTCGGGCGAGAGGAACCACTGGAGGAAGATCCAGGCCGCCAGTTGGGTTTCGGGCGTGGTGGCAGGGATCATGATGTCGCCGCCGTAGATGTTCATCACGGGGTCGGAGGTCGTGTGCGGGATGGCCGTGACGCCCCACACATCCGTGCTGCCGATGGTCTCCATATCGCTGAAGTAGTAGGGGATCCCGGAGCTCGACCCGTCCGTAAAGCTGGCGCGGCGGGCAGCGAACTCAGGGTCCGGGTATCCCTCAGTGAAGATGTAGGCGCAGCCGTCGTCGGACATGCCCTTGAGGAAGGTCAGGGCGTCAATGGTCGCCTGGCCATTGTACATGTAGCCGGTGCGGTCCTCGTTCGAAATGTCACCGCCAAAGGCGAAAGTCCAGGCCGCCAGGGACGAAGCTTCGGTGTTTATGATGAAGCCACCGGTACCGTCGGCGTTGGCTGCAGCGGCCGCGCACGCCATTTCCCTGAACTCCTCAGGCGTGGTGGGCGGGCCGTCGAAACCCAGTTCCTCCAACCAGGTCTGGTTGTAGAACAGCACCTCGATCGAGCGGTTGGGCGGGAAGCCCAGCCGCTGGCCGCCGAAGGCCGGGTGTACGCCTTGCTGGAGGAAGGCCTCGTAGAAGTCCGCCCTCTCCTCTGCGGTCAGGCCCCATTTAGGATCATCTATGTAGAGGTTCATGTCTGCCAGCCCGCCGGCCAGCGCGTAGAAGGCCTGGTCGTTCTGGTAGCCCACCGTTAGCCCAGGCAACTCGCCCGTGGCGATGCCGGCATTCATCTTGTCGCGGATGTCATTGTAACTGCCCTGATACTCGGGGACGACGGTGATGCCACACTCGTTGGTGGTATTGAATTCCTCGGCCTTCTCCAGCAGCCATTCCTCACGCATTTGGCTGTGCTGATGCCACCAGACCACCGCCTGGCCACGTGGGTCAACGCCCGCCAGCGGCCCCTCGGTCGCCAGTGCGCAGGGCTCCACTGCCTTGGCTGGCTCCCATCCCGCGGTGTCCCACTCGTGCGGGATGCCCTTCTTGTCCAGCGTGGCCTCGTAGTCCTTCAACGTGGCCGCGGTGATGACATCCACGCCGGTGTCAATGATGCCCTCCACGGCGCCCATCTCCGACAGCGCGGCGTCCACCCCCTTCTCGGCCATCAGCTTGATGATCCCCACCGACTTGTAGCCCATGTCGTACTCTCGCTGAGCTACCGTGGCGTCAATCACTCCTTCCTTGATGCCGTTGATGATGTCGGTGGTGGCGTCGAAGGAGACGAGCTTGATCTTGCCAACGGCGTTCGCCTCCTTGATGGCCGTCGCCCAGGCGGGGCCGTTGTAGGCGTAGACGCCGAACGCGCCCGCCAGGTTGGGGTTGGCGGAGATGACGGAGTTGGCGAGTTGCAGCGCGGTGGCCGCATCCTCCTTGTCATTCACCGGCTCCAGGGTCTCGATGGCAGTGCCCTTGATTCCCTCCAGGAAGCCGTCGGTGCGCTGCAGGGCGTTCAGGGCCGTGTCGGAGCCGCGGCCGATGCCCACCTTGCCGCCTCCGGGCAGCAGCTTGGCCATCGCCTCCCCGGCGGTCTTGCCGGCGCTGTAGTTATTGGTGCCGATGTAGACCAGGGAGACGCTCCCATCAATGGGCGGCGTGTCCAGCGTGGTCACGAAGATGCCTGCATCCGCTGCCTTCTTCATCACTGGCTCCAGGGCGTTCGGGTCAGAGGGTGCTATGGCGATGCCGGTTACCCCCTGGGCGATGTAGGTTTCCATGGTTTGGATCTGGGCCGCCACGTCCTCCTTGGGCGGCACGAAGAAGACCGCTTCGACGCCCAGGTCCTTGGCCGCCGCCACTGTGCCCTTCTCTACGTTCGACCAGTAGGGGTGCACCGACTTGCCGATGACAGCGATCTTGATCGGCTTCGCGGGCGCAGCCTTGGCTGGCTCCCATCCCGCGGTGTCCCACTCGTGCGGGATGCCCTTCTTGTCCAGCGTGGCCTCGTAGTCCTTCAACGTGGCCGCGGTGATGACATCCACGCCGGTGTCAATGATGCCCTCCACGGCGCCCATCTCCGACAGCGCGGCGTCCACCCCCTTCTCGGCCATCAGCTTGATGATCCCCACCGACTTGTAGCCCATGTCGTACTCTCGCTGAGCTACCGTGGCGTCAATCACTCCTTCCTTGATGCCGTTGATGATGTCGGTGGTGGCGTCGAAGGAGACGAGCTTGATCTTGCCAACGGCGTTCGCCTCCTTGATGGCCGTCGCCCAGGCGGGGCCGTTGTAGGCGTAGACGCCGAACGCGCCCGCCAGGTTGGGGTTGGCGGAGATGACGGAGTTGGCGAGTTGCAGCGCGGTGGCCGCATCCTCCTTGTCATTCACCGGCTCCAGGGTCTCGATGGCAGTGCCCTTGATTCCCTCCAGGAAGCCGTCGGTGCGCTGCAGGGCGTTCAGGGCCGTGTCGGAGCCGCGGCCGATGCCCACCTTGCCGCCTCCGGGCAGCAGCTTGGCCATCGCCTCCCCGGCGGTCTTGCCGGCGCTGTAGTTATTGGTGCCGATGTAGACCAGGGAGACGCTCCCATCAATGGGCGGCGTGTCCAGCGTGGTCACGAAGATGCCTGCATCCGCTGCCTTCTTCATCACTGGCTCCAGGGCGTTCGGGTCAGAGGGTGCTATGGCGATGCCGGTTACCCCCTGGGCGATGTAGGTTTCCATGGTTTGGATCTGGGCCGCCACGTCCTCCTTGGGCGGCACGAAGAAGACCGCTTCGACGCCCAGGTCCTTGGCCGCCGCCACTGTGCCCTTCTCTACGTTCGACCAGTAGGGGTGCACCGACTTGCCGATGACCACGATCTTGATCGGTTTGGCTTCCTCCGGCGGCTTCGTCGGCGTAGGAGCGGCTTTAGGAGCGCAGGCCGACACTACCATAGACAGCACGACGACGGCTGCCAGAATCGTAAATAAACGTGTCTTCATTTTTTCTCCTCCTGACTAGTTGAGTATTGATGGGCTTCCACGCCAGCGTGGAAGAACCCAATGAGCCAATAGCCGGACTTCAGTATCCCAGCGAACTTGCTGGCGGCCGGCTTCCTGCGTTCGATCAGTGCACATCACCTCCTTCTTGTGCTATTGCATTGACGCAAAGTCGTCCACAGCGCCCACGATGCGGGCCACTACTTCGTCCCGAACGTCGGCCAGGGACTTGCCTCCGATGGGAAGATCTCCCACCTTGCGACCATGTCGCAAAACCATCACTCGGTCGGCGACCTCGAAGATGTCTTCCAGTCGATGGCTGATGACGATGATGGACGCCCCCTGGCGCTTGAGTTCGCGGATCAAATCCAGCACTTTGCTGATGGCCGCCACGCTCAGGGCGGCGGTGGGCTCGTCCATGATGATCACCTTGGCGTCGAAGGCGGTTGCTCGGCCGATGGCCACCGCCTGCCGCTGCCCACCGGAGAGGTTCTCTACCTTTCGGCGCACCGAGGTGATGTCAATCTTCAGGCGGTCCATCAGGCGGCGGGCCTCCTGTTCCATGCGTCGCTTGTTCATCACTTTCAGCAGCCCCAGGTTCAGCCGCACCACCTCCCGCCCCAGGAAGACGTTGCTGGCCACGTCCAGGTTATTAGCCAGCGCGTAATCCTGATACAGCATCTCGATGCCCAGGCGACGAGAGTCTTCGGGGCTGGCAATGTGGGCCTTCTGACCCTCAAGGTAGATGTCTCCCTCGTCGGGAATGTAGGCGCCGCTCAACACCTTCATCAGCGTGGACTTGCCGGCCGCGTTGTCCCCCACGAGGCCCATCAGCTCGTTCTGCCGCAGCGTCAGGTCTACACCCCGCAGCGCCTGCACCGCCCCGAAGTTCTTCTTGATGGCTTGCATTTCGACGATCGGCGTATCGTCCGTCATAGTCCGTGCCATCGCTTACCCTCTCCTCCTCCGGCGCAGGGTGTCGTACACTACAGCGATCACCAGCACCGTGCCCAGGACGATGTCCTGCAGGTAGGACGAGACGTTTATCAGCACCATCCCGTTCTGCATCACCCCCATGATCGCCGCCCCCAGAACGGCTCCCAGCACTGTTCCCTCGCCGCCAAAGAGGCTGGTGCCGCCGATGACCGTGGCGGAGATGGCCCACAACTCGTAGGCCGATCCTACCACCGGGGTGCCCTGCCCCAGCCGGGAGGCCAGCAGGATGCCCGTGATGCCGGCCATCACGCCGCTGGAGGCATAGCAGAACAGGCGCACGCGGTTCACGTTGATTCCTGAGACGCGAGCCGCCTCAATATTCCCGCCGACGGCGTAGATGTGACGCCCCAAGGTGGTGAGGTTCAGCATGAAGGCAACGATGAGGGCCACGATGACCAGAACGATAAACATGATAGGGATGGAGTAAAACTCCTCCTGGCCCAGCACCAGGAAGGGATGGCCGGAGGGGAAGACCACGGGGTAGCCCCGGGTGATGTAGGCTGCGGCTCCACGGGCCATCAGCCAGGTGCCGAGGGTGATGATGAAGGGAGGAACGTTGACCCTGGTGACGAAGAAGCCATGCCACAGTCCTACCCCTGCTGCCAAGACCAGGACGACGATGATGGCGGGTATCACGCCAAAGGAGGCGATCCCAAGCGCGCCTTTCAAGATCAGCCAGGCTACGCTCACCCCCGTGAGCGCGGTCATGGAACCCACCGAGAGGTCAATGCCGCCGGTGATGATGACCAGGATCTCGCCGATGCCCAGGATGCCGAAGGTGGCGATGAAGCGCATAATGATGGCCAGGTTGGCCGGCTTGGTAAAAACGCCTGGATTCCGCCACCAGAAGTAGCCGCAGAGGACGATGAGAGCAAGCAGAACGTTCAACTCCCGGAAGCCGCCCCCCACACGAGGACGTTGCCGAACTCGAGAGATAACGGTTGCAGGGTTTAGCCGACCTGGGTTAGTCACGGACACTCCCCTGTGCAAATGCTACATCTGTCATTGCGAGCCCTTCGATACCTCAGGATAAACTCCGCGAAGCAATCCCCTCTGTTGCGAGTTGATTATAATGCAAGTTCGCCGAGAAGTCAACCCACCTGTGTCTATTCTATCCCTTCAGGCCCGTGTAGGCGATGCCCTCGGTGAACTGTTTCTGGGTGACGAAATACAAGATCAGGATGGGCAAAATGGTGATGACCGAGCCCGCCATTTGCAGGTGAAAGTGCGCGCCAGCTTCGTCCAGAAAGGCCATCAGTCCTGCGGAGATCGGGCGCCACTCCGGCGTGTTGGTCACGAGCATCGGCCAGGCCAGTGCATTCCAGGCCCCGATGAAGCCAAAGATCACGATGGTCATCAATGCCGCTCGCGAGATCGGCAACACCACCTGGACCAGGTAGCGCACGTGCCCGGCGCCGTCAATCTGCGCCGAGTCCCACAGTTCGTGGGGAATCTGCGCGAAGAACTGCCGCAGCAAAAAGATGCTGATGGCGCTGGCCATGAAGGGGACGGTGAGGGCAGGCCAATTGTTCACCCACGCAATCGGACCGATGCGCCCCAGCCAGGTGACGGTGATAAAGTTGGGAATCCATGTCAGGGCATCCGGTAGCATCAGCGTGGAAAGCAGGAGCGTGAACAGGAAATTCTTGGCCGGGAACTCCATACGGGCAAAAGCATAGGCAGCCAGGGTACAGAAAACGAGCTGTCCGCTGACAGTGATCGCGGTAATGATGACACTGTTGACGAAGTACTCGGAGAACTTGGCGTCCTCCCATGCCTCTGCATAGTTGTCCCACTGAGGCACTTTTGGGAGAATGGCCCGGCCCGTGGCCTCGCCCAGAGTCATCAGGGAGGCGCTAATCATCCAGAGGAAGGGCGCGATGACGACGACGACCCCGGCTGACAGGATCACGTAAGTGAGCACACGCCCGATATCTATGCGGCTTAGTTTGGCAGAAACATTGTTAGCCATAGAACACCCTCTCTTGAGCGATGCGATTGTTGACCACTGTCAGGATCAGGACCAGGCCCAGTAGCACGATGGCCAAAGACGAGGCGTAGCCGTAGCGCGTGTTGCGGAAGAACTCTTGAAAGATGGCCACGCTGGCCGTATCAGTTGTGCCCAGCGCTGCTGGGTTGCGCAGCACCCACACGTGGTTGAAGGCCTTGAACGTGCCGATGACGGACATCAGCGTCAGGAAGTAGATGGTGGGGGATAACAAGGGGAGAGTGATGTGGCGGAACTGGGCCCCGCGCCCTGCGCCGTCAATCGCTGCGGCCTCGTAGAGCTCACCAGGAATACTGCCTAGCCCGGCCAGGAAGATGACCGTATCGTAGCCCACGTAGGTCCAAACGTTGTAGATAATGATGACGGCCAGAGCCAGGCTTGGTCCCGCCGCCCATCCAGGCAGGGTGATCCCACAACCGGCGAGCATCTGAAAGATGCCGTCTGGTTCATCCAGCCAAAGCAGCGGCTCTGCCCCCAATAGCCCGATCAACATGTTGATGGGAGCATTGGGCCGCCCGGAGAATAACACCCGGAAGATCGCCGCTGATGCGACGGGAGGCGTGATGTAGGGCAAAAAGTAAACCACGCGAAAGAAACCCTTGGCCTTGATGTTCTGAAAGAGCAAGATGGCCAGAACGAGCGAGATGCCCAACTGGACAGGCACTGTGCCGGCAGAGTAGTAGACGGTCACTTGCAGGCCCTGCCACCAATTCTTGTCACCGGCCGCGATGGCGCGCGGCAACTCGCCGATCAGCACCCACGCCCCCACCATCAGCGTCGTCGCCGCCGCCAGACGCAGCAGCGTGGCAGCCATCGTCGGACGATGGCTGGCGCTGCGCCACACCCACCATGCGGCCAGCAGAAGCACGAAGCCCGCGCTGATAGTCACTACCTGCGACCAGATCTCCAGTTGTTCGCCTTCGGCCAGGGCCTCGGCGTAGGCGGCCTGGATCTCGGTCCACGTCAGCCAGCCCAGGATGAGGCTGCCTCCCACCAACAGGAAGGTCAAGACAAACGAGGTGTAGTAAGTAGCGTTGCGCGGGCTGTGGGTTAAGAAGCGATTCGCCACGAAAGCCAGCCCCAGGCCCAGCGCCAGAATCAGCAGCGACGAGCGTAGCGCCGACTGCACCGTCGGCGCCCGCCAGGCCTCCCCCAGAAGTTGCAGGAAGAGCCCGCGAGTGCGCTCCAGCCCCTTGACCTTCTCTCCGATGTCGAGCACTTCAGGCAGCAAATAGACACCGAAGCGCACGAACTGGACCAGGCTGCCCGCTGTCACCGCCGCTGGCACCAGCCATAACCACGGCTTGTCCCCGTGCTCGCGGGCTGTGCGCCGCGTTTGCAACAGGGTGCGTATCGCCAGCACAAGAAAGATGACGACCAGCCAGAAGGCCGCCACGTAAGCCAGATTGTCGAGCGCCTTGACGTAGTTACTCAGCCCCAGGTACCTGCCAGGGATAATACGCCAGCGGTGCAGGCTGACGTAGGCGGCAAAGCCAATGGGGAACAGTCCAAAGATACCGATGATGAGGAACGCGGGTAGGAGAAAAACGTACGCTGTCAGGGCTTCTTTCAAGCGCCGCCATCGGCGTCCCGTGAGCAGGCCGGGGCGGGGAGTCATACGTTGCTCGACGATGGCCATACCTCCCCCTTCGAAGATACTTTCAAGCTCGTATCACAGCA
>CAZVCJ010000013.1:0-41513 GCA_964625745.1 uncultured Anaerolineae bacterium
ATGATGAACCCACCCTGCGAGAGATAGAAGTGCCACCAAGATTTGTCGAGGACCTGCTTTCGCGGGACGACTTGACTTCCAAGTACATCGAAGCTGAAGTGGAACAGTTGATCAACGTCTGTCGCGAGAAACAGAGCAGCTCCTTCATTGACAGCAGGGAAGATGTGCTTCAGCCAGGGAATTCTGCGACACGAGCTTTCACTCTCAGGGTTTCAAATCTCAGATTCTGGCTTACGCCTTCGGTTCATGATCTTCAGATAGATATTCGCTATTCAGTAGGCGGAAAGTCGAACACAGAGTGTAGACCGTTTAGGTTTGTACTACATGCTTCAAGCGTACTAACCTTCCTTTCCGTTGTGATTGGAAGCCTGCTAGCGACCCTCGTCCGGCAACCTTTGTCCGATCTATGGAGTCCAAGTACATTTGGCGCATTTGCTACTTCTACTATCCTCAGCATTGTGGCTGCAATTGCCGTTTCGAAACAAAAAGGCCCCAATGCGATCATCTCCATTGGAGACTTTGGAGGTGGTCTTCTACTTGGTTTCCTGATAGGCTACACAGGCACGTCGATCTTTGATCAGATACTCAAGAGTAGTACCACCCTGCCCTAGCGATCGTTTCAGGTCATGATAAAGCCTCCTCGGCGTTTCTAAGTGCCCGCTTGGTCTTGACGATTTTGTTGAAAAATGCCGCACTGTGAGACGGATCACCACCGCGGAGCGCCGGAGTCCCGAACTTGTTCGGGGTGCCCTCACAACGGCGTCAGCTTGCAGATGAGAAGGCCCCAAGTTGGGGAGTCCCACCGGAGATGCATTTTTCAACAGAGTCCTTGACAATAAGCCCAATGCGGAGCATAGATGGAAATCAAGCTGTTTCAGGCTGAGTGTAGAATGCGGGTTCTGGAGGAAAATCGGCGTGAAAGTCTACACCCTCACCCCAGGCTCCGAGGTTATTGGCCGTGGATGTGCTTTCTGCGGTGACACATTGCGAACAGGTGACCGGATCGTCCAATGCCCAGTTTGCCTGACGTTTCATCACACCGAATGCTGGCACTTTGGCGGCAACAAATGTGCACGTCTGGGCTGCACCGGCCATGGGGAGATCGCTGGCGCTAAGGCAGTTCCCTTAATACAATCTTCGGTAACGACTGCTTCGCAGGTTATCCGCATTCGGCCCGGCGACATTGAACGCACAGTGCGTGCAGCCCCGCGTCGCGTAGCGGGGGCCAGCGCTGCTGCCTCCGGCATCTGGGGGAACGCTCTGGGGAGTATGGTCCTCTCTGCAGTGCTGAGTCTTCTCCTCGGTCTGATATATCGCTTTGCGGGAGCGGGGCTCAATTGGGCAATGGGAGCACAGAGACTACAAGCTACCTTCTTACTAGGTGACCTATGTAACATTGGGCAGTCTGAGCTCAAATGGTGGGCTCTTGGGGGGGCAATCTATGGTCTATTTCATCATAGGTTTCTGACTGGCAAGACCCGTGGAACTTATCAATTTGCTCGACTTGTCATTTCGCTTCTCTATCTAGGTTCACTTAGCTACCAAGTAGGATACCTCATGTTCACTCCAGGATATCGTTGGCCTACACTTCTATGGGAATTGCCTAGTAAGGTGTTGTGGCTAGCCCCATTTGTGGCTTGGGGGGCCGTGATAATAATCATGTTGATGACCATTGTCAACTATACATCAAGACTGACAGTATTCGAAGAAGCTGCTGGAGTAGTGGCCCTCCTCATCATTATGACGCTAAGAGCCTACTTGCGCACCCTGGACGCTGCATTGACGTGGGGAGGTGGTGGCTGGATTCTAGGCACTGTGGTAGATTTCATATGGCGAGGTCATGATTACAGCGCAAGCTGGTCTCAGGGTGGTCTCGCCATTGGTGGGAGTATTGGCTTTATCGTTGGGCTGTTGGCTGTGTTTCAGCAAATGGAATCTTAGGTGAAGCACCAAGCGGTTCATGGGCCACCTCGTTTCAGATTTACTCGGTGGCACCATCAAGTTGGGAAAGTGTGCAAGACCTACTTCGGCTCTAACAGCCCTTTCGGGCGAAGGCGGTGAAGAGGTCACCCAGGTTGATGGGAACGGCCTTCTCCTTCAAGCTGAGGGCTGTGACCAACTTGCCCATCCCCCCGGCGATGGGGGAGTTGTAGGGCTCACCCCCCCAAGTCTCCCAGCCTCTCTCTTGAGCGATCTCCAGGAATACCTCGATTATCCTTTGCTCAACTAACCTCGCCGAAAGACCCGTTTGCAACCTAAGCACAACACTGTGTAGAGGGCCTTGAAGATCTCGCGCTGGGATATCTTGGAAGCTCCGTGACGCCTGTCCTCGAAGATGATGGGCACTTCACCGATCTCCCATCCCCTTCGCTGGCACTTATAGAGCATTTCGATCAAAAAGGAATAACCATCGGAGAAAATCTCATTCAACTCGATGGACTCCAGCACCACCCGGCGATAGCAGCGGAAGCCAGCGGTGCAGTCATGGGCTTTGATGCCCAGCGCCAGGCGAGCAAAGGCATTAGCTCCTCTGCTCAGAATCTGCCGCCGTAACCCCCAATTAACTGTACCCCCCCCACCAACGTAGCGAGAACCGATAACCAGTTGAGCATCCCGGCTACTGGCTACCAGGTCGGGTATGTAGCTAGGATGGTGGGAGAAATCGGCGTCCATAGTCACGACACAGTCGGCCCCCAAGGCCAGCGCCTCTTTGAAGCCCGCGATATAGGCGGTGCCCAAACCCAACTTGGCAGGGCGATGTATGACTTTGATGCCCGAATACAGCTTTGCCAGCTCATCGGCGATCTTCCCCGTACCGTCAGGTGAGTTGTCATCAACGATGATGATCTTGGTGGTATCACTCAGGGCCTGTCCTGAGGTCCCTCCTGAGGCCCGCCCTGAGCAGGGTCGAAGGGTTGTCGAAGGGCCCAGTGGAAGGGCCAAAATCTCTTTTGCCAGGGCCTCGATGTTGTCGCTTTCGTTATAGGTAGGGATGATGACGGCTATCGTTATAGTCTTCATACCTCGTCCTTTCCATGGGATTGGGGAGAAGTCACCTCTATTATACCACAATCTCACCCACTCTAACAAAAAGCCACCGGTGAATTCCCCTGGTGGCTTTTTGTTAGAGTGGGTGATGAGACCGGCTTGAGTGGTCTCATCACTTTCTATGGCTATGGTAACGCATGTTTCTTGCAGCAGAGAATCAGTAAGCCTTGAAGATTGTAGGTAGATAGAGCTTGAACGCGGGCACGTAGAAGGATACATAGATCGTATCCGGTATACCCCCACAGATAGCTGTCACAGCGGCCAGACCAGTGGTCTCACTGGAGGTCAGAGTGGTCTCAGCCACACCATTGAATGTGGTATCGAAGAGAGGCCATACTGTTCCCAGGCTGGTGTGGAAGGAACAACCGATGCCATCAGCCACCATGTTGCCATATTGATCGGTCACGGTAGCCCGAACCGCTGACGTAGATGCCCCATTGGCGGGGATAGCCATCGGATCTGCCGTCACCGTCACGGCGTGGAGCGGATCCGGGCTGAAGACAACTCCGGCCGTGTGGTAGTGCGAATCCGCCGTGGCGGTGATGACCGCTGTACCCGCAACAGTTCCTGAAGTCAGAACGACCTCAGCCACGCCGCCGACGGTGGACTCCGTGTCACTGTCCAAGATTCCCAAACTCGTGACGAAAGTTACCTCCGTCCCATCGGCCACGTAATTGCCGCCGATGTCCTTTACCGTGGCCTGGATGTTTGAGGTGTGCCCATTAAGGGCGATGTTCGTTGGGTTTGCCACCACGTTGATGTAGAATGGGGAGCCGCGGGTGAAGTTCACCTCAACTGACCCCTCTTCTGAGTCAGAAATGGCGGTGACAGTAGCCGTGCCCATGATTATTCCGGAGGTCAGTGTGGTCACAGCCGTCCCATCGTCCGTAGAACTGGAGGAAGGCAACACGCTTCCCAGAGTGGTGAAGAAGTCTACGTTGGTTCCATTAGTCACATTGTTGCCGTACTGATCTTTCACCGTAGCCGTGATGCGCGAAGTGGCTCCGCCAATAGGAATGTCAGTTGGATCGGCCGTAACTTGTACGTCGAAGGGTGGCCCGGAAGCGACTTTCACAGTTGCCGTGTCGGACTTGGAGTTAGATGTAGCTGTAACGTGGGCCACACCAGGCGTCGTACCCGAAGTCAGGGTCGCGACGGCTACTCCATCAGTTGTGTATTTGGTGACCGTGTCGCTGCCGATGCTGGCGAAGTCAGTGGTGAAAACCACGGGCGTGTCGTCAGCCACCAGGTAGCCGCCGATGTCCGTCGCCGTGGCTGTGATCGTGGCTGTGTCGCCCCCCACTTCGATAGTTGGCGGCCACGATTCCACAGTGACGGTTTCCGGTGCCCCGACAGTGAAGATCACCTGGGTTTGCCCTACGGCTGAACCCGAAGTGGCGGTTACGTTTGCCGTGCCGATGATTAATTCGGAGGTCAAGGTAGCATTGGCTACCCCGTTAACGGTGGTTTTGACCACGCTGTTTGAACCAATGCTACCTAAGTCCGTAGTAAGGGTCACCGCTGTCCCATTGGCCACCAGATTGTCATATTGGTCCCTGACCGTGGCTGCGACATCCGAGGTGAACCCACCGATGGGAATGCTCGTCGGATCAGCCACTAACGTTATGGTGTAAGGTACATCGGGGGTAAAAGTGACCACCGTCGTAGCGACCTCGGAACCTGCCGTCGCCGTTATCATTGCCGTGCCTGCGGTCTCACCTGAGGTCAAGGTGGCTGTGGCCACTCCGCTGACTGTGAGCTGCGTGACCGTCACACTGCCCAGGCTCCCCAGACTGGTCTCGAAGAGCACCGACGTCCCATCGGCTACATTGTTGCTGAACTGATCCACTGCCGTGACCGTCAAGGCCGAGGTGAAACCGCCGACCAAGATGCTCGTCGGATTAGCTTCCAACGTCACCGTATAAGGTGGGCCGGCTTCGAAGGCCACGTCCACAGTGTCGGATACAGTGTCGGCGGTGGCGATGACGGTCGCAGTGCCCGGCTCCTGAGAGGTCAACGCAGCTACAGCTACCCCACCGGCCGTGGTCTTAGTAACTGTAAGACTGCCCAAGCTCCCCAGATTGGTCTCGAACAGCACCGACGTCTCATCGGCCACGTTGTTGTCGTACTGATCCTTCACTGTGGCTGTGAGCGTCGAGGTCTCCCCAACGGTCAAGTTGGCTGGATCAGCCACTAACGTTACGGTGCAAGGTACATCGGGGGTAAAAGTGACCACCGTCGTAGCGACCTCGGAACCTGCCGTCGCCGTTATCATTGCCGTGCCTGCGGTCTCACCTGAGGTCAAGGTGGCTGTGGCCACTCCACTGACTGTGAGCTGCGTGACCGTCACACTGCCCACACTCCCCAGACTGGTCTCGAACAGCACCGACGTCCCATCGGCCACGTTGTTGTCGTACTGATCCACCGCCGTGACCGTCAAGACCGACGTGAAACCACCAACCAGGATGCTCGCCGGGTCAGCTTCCAACGTCACCGTATAAGGTGCGCCAGCTTCGAAAGTCACACCTGCCGTGTCGGATACAGTGCCAGCCGTGGCGACGACGGTCGCAGTGCCCGGCTCCTGAGAGGTCAACGCAGCTACAGCTACCCCACCCGCCGTGGTCTTGGTAACTGTAAGACTGCCCAAGCTCCCCAGATTGGTCTCGAACAGCACCGACGTCTCATCGGCCACGTTGTTGTCGTACTGATCCTTCACTGTGGCTGTGAGCGTCGAGGTCTCCCCAACGGTCAAGTTGGCTGGATCAGCCACTAACGTTACGGTGCAAGGTACATCGGGGGTAAAAGTGACCACCGTCGTAGCGACCTCGGAACCTGCCGTCGCCGTTATCATTGCCGTGCCTGCGGTCTCACCTGAGGTCAAGGTGGCTGTGGCCACTCCGCTGACTGTGAGCTGCGTGACCGTCACACTGCCCAGGCTCCCCAGACTGGTCTCGAAGAGCACCGACGTCCCATCGGCTACATTGTTGCTGAACTGATCCACCGCCGTGACCGTCAAGGCCGAGGTGAAACCGCCGACCAAGATGCTCATCGGATTAGCTTCCAACGTCACTGTATAAGGTGAGCCGGCTTCGAAGGCCACGTCCACGGTGTCGGATACAGTGTCGGCGGTGGCGATGATGGTCGCGGTACCCGGAACCTGGGAAGTCAACGTGGCCGTGGCTATCCCATCGGCAGTGGTCTCGGTGGTCTCGGTGAGGGTACCGCTGCCCAGAGTGCCGTGGTTCGTGGTGAAGGTCACCACTGTCGGCCCCACAAGGTTAGTGTACTGATCCATCACCGTGGCCGTGAGCGATGATGTCTCCCCCACTGTTAGAGTCATCGGTTGGGCTGCCAGGGTCAGCGTGTAGGGTGAGTCAGGCTTGAATTCGACTGTGGTTGTACCAACCCGGGAACCTACCGCGGCTGTGATGAAAGCCGTGCCCGCGGTATTCGGCGAGGTCAGAACAGCCGTGGCCACTCCACTAGTGGTGGTCTTGGTGATGGTCTCGCTGCCGAGGCTACCTGAGCTGGTAGTGAAGGTCACCACCGTGTTATTGGCCACAGGGTTAGTGTACTGATCAGTCACCGTGACCGTCAGGGTTGAGGTGTAGCCGCCAACAAATATGCTCGTCGGATTAGCTTCCAACGTCACCGTATAGGGTGGGCCGCCTTCGAAGGTCACAGTAACCATGTCAGTTACCGTATCAGCCCCGGAACCGACTGTAGCCGTGATGGTGGCCGTCCCTGCAGTTCCCGACGAGGTCAGAACAGCCGTAGCTACCCCATCAGTGGTGGTCCTGGTGGTGGTATCGCTGCCGACACTACCCAGGCTCGTGGTGAAGGTTACCTCTGTCCCATCGAGTACAGGGTATCCAAACTGATCGCTAACTGTAGCAGTAAGGTTGGATGTGTATCCACCCACCTGGATACTGGTGGGATTTGCTACCAGTTGCATATCCCAAGCAACACCTACCATGTCCACGTAAGTGGTTGCTGTCAGAGAGCCTAGCGTCACTGTGATGTTCGTAGTACCCGGTATGCATCCCGATGTCAACGTCGCCACAGCTACACCGTTGCAGTTCGTGGCCCTGGTGATACTGAGCGTCGCAGCAGGGGGAGCGAAGGTGCCGGAATCCGCTTCAAACGTCACTATACTGTTGCACACGGGGTTCTCACAGGAGTCCTTCACCGTAGCTGTGATGGTGGTGCTGTCTAACCCATCAGCTAGAATGGTGTCTGGCTCGCGGGTGACGGCTAATGAGGCAGGAGAACCTGCCATGACCGTGAGGCTTAAGGCGTCTTTAACATCAGGGGAGCCCTGGCAATACCCCTTGAGAGTTCCTGTTCCCGCCCCGTAGCCATGGAACTCTGCGCTGCCGACACCATCGGCGACCGAGACGCAACTGCCAGGCGACCAAGAGTCCACTAGATCATCCGGCTGGCAATACAAGCACACCGTCACCGGCCGCGGGGACACCTCACCTATCACGTTGCTGTACTGATCGGTCACCGTGAAGTGGAGAGTGCTGGTGACACAGCACGTAATAGATACGTTCTCCGGCGCGATGGTCAAGGTGTACGGATTGCCGGCCGTAATGGTGATGGGTGCTGTATTGGTGATCGTACTCCCTATAGCCGCCGCCTCAATCGTCGCCACCCCCGCCTCGCTCCCAGAAGTTGCGATGGCCGTGGCCATGCCGCCCGAGGTGGTCGTGCCAGAGCGGAAGGCGTCTACGTATACACGCGTGTCCGTACCCCCAGTTACAGTATACCCGGCTACCGTCACGGTGATCGTGTGCGGCCCATCGCTCAGAGTATTCGTGATAACCTTCTCTACTTGATATTGTGGCGAGAGGGAATACATATCAATAGTCATGACCACTGTGCTGCCCACGGTCACGGTAGCAACACCGCTGTCGGAAGCTTTACAGAACATCAAAGAGACAGCCGTGCCAGTGAAAGTCCAACTGGCGGCAGCGTTCGCGGTATTAGTGTATATCGCTTGCCCGCCATGGTGACTCGCGGTGGTACTGATGGCCCACCCATCCGTTATCACCTCGGTTGGGTCTTCCCCCTCCACGAACTCGTACGGCAACGAGGCTATAGCCGGGGTGATGGTGAAGCCTACCATGACGCCATTGGGCGTAGGATCACCAAACCCATCCTTCACATCGGCAGTGAGGGTGGAGGTATTTCCGCCAACCACTATCTCTTTGGGAGCGGCTGCTACCGTCAGGGTGTGGACGTGCCGCCCAAAGACGACGGTGGTCGTGCCGGTCACCCCGGAGCAGCCAGTAGGTGTAACTACAATGGTGGCTGTCTGGGTCGGCCCAGAAATCTGCTGCGAGGTAAGGGTTGTTGTGACCCAGCCATTGACTGTGGTTTGAGTAATCGGACTCACGCTGCCCAAGTTGGTGGTGAAATTCACCACCATGCCATCCTCTACTGGATTCTCACATCTATCCGTCACTCTGGCGGTGGTGGTTGAGGTATAGGGGAAGTCGGTGAGGAGACCCGTATTCTCATCAGTTACGTAGATCTGTGGCGGACTGGCATTGACCGTGAGGGCATGGCAAGAACTCGCCGTGACGGTAAGGTTCGACGTGTCAGTAGCATCGGAAAATTCGCGGACTGTGCCCGTGATAGTCCCAGTCCCCGAGGTCCAGCCATGGACTTCCAAACTTCCAACACCTTCGGTTACAACAACAGCAGCGTTGGTAGGCGTAAAAACAACGTATGGCGTGCTGGTGAAGTCCACTGTCAGTGTCGTAGGCACCACAGCCCCCACGACGTTGCAGTACTGATCTGTCACCGTGAACTGGAGGGTGCTGGTATTACAGCAGGTGATGAGGAGATCAGTAGGCGTGATGGTCAAGGTGTACGGATCGCCAGCCGTGAGGGTGATGGGCACTGTATCTGTAACCACGCTGTCGGTTTCACAGCACTGTCTCCCTACACCCGTGGCCTCAACCCATACCACTCCGGCCTGCGTCCCTGCGATCAGTTCAGCCGTGGCCGTACCGCCCGAAGTACACGTGCCAGAGCGGAAGGCATCCACATAGACGCACTTGTCTGTGCCCCCAGTCACAGTATACCCACCGACCGTCACCGTTATGACGTGTGGCCCGAAGCTTAAGGTATCCGTGATAACGTGCTCAACCTGATATCGCGGTGACGAGGCATACATGTCAATGGTGATGGGCGAGCCGCTATCAACGGTAACAGTGGCTACACCAGCATCAGACAACTTAGGATAGATCAGGGAAACCGCCGTCCCCGTGAAGGTCCAAACCGCAGTGTCGTTTGCAGCGGTGCTAGAGATGACTTCCGTGCCATGATGGGAGAGATGGGTACCCGTGGTCCACGAGCCCGATGTTATCACCTCAGTCGCTTCCCCTTCTACAAGGTCATGCGCGAGCGTGGCCCAGGCCTCGCCAGCGGCGCCATTCTCATCGGTCGCGAAGAAGCTAACCATAGTGCAGTCGGGAACATATTGGCTAAACTGATCCTCCACCACGGCTTCGAGGACGGAAGTAGAAGTCCCATCCGCCGCAATCTGATCGGAGTTGGCCGTGACCGTCACGCTGGTAGGCACACTGGCCGTCATTTTAACCGACTTTGTATTGGTTATCATGTACGGGACGGAGGGGTCACCGGTAAAAGCGGTCACTGTGGCGTCTTCTGATCCGCATGACAGAATCGTCGAGGTCAGGGTGGCCGTGCCTTGTCCATTCGCGTCAGTCGTGGCCCCGCAGCGGAAGGCATCAATTCGAATGCAGGTTCCCAATCCAACCGGGGACTGAGTTAAATACCTCACGGTTACAACGTGTGACCCGGAACCCAGGCCAGCAGTTATCACCCTCTCCGCTGCCATTCTGGTAGCAGCGTACATGTCCACAGTGATAGCTGTGTTGCCATCCACCTGGACCTCAACAAGGCCGCCTTCGGGATCTTCAACATACAACATGGAAATTGCGGTTGCCGTGAAGGTCCAGCTCAAAGCGGCCTTAGGGTGTGATGTGCCACATGACCTGACATACTGCCCTCCGCTTGCTCCAGCGTAGCTCTCAGTGATCCAATCGCCGGACGATTTATTCACTGAAGCGCCTTCCGCTTCCGCGTAGCAGATTTGATCAATGGTGCCTAGACTGGTGGTAAAAGCGAGAAAAGCTCCGGCCACTGTCATGCAGGTCGAATCCCTGACCCTGCCTGTGATGGTCGAATTAGATTGGCCATCGGCCCGGATCTCTTCCGGAGAAGCGTCCACTAGCACAGTGCTAGGGGGGCCAGCAATCAGGGCCCCGCCACCACTCTCCCCTACATCTTCTTCCAGAGCAGCCGCCGGCCCTGAGCAAGCCAGCATACCCATCACCAGCACCAGACCAAACATACCAACAATGATACTTAGCACGATCTTCGCCAGTTTTGCTGTCATTGGATCATTCCCTCCTTCGTGGGTTCCTCTGCTGTGGCGTTCTTGCTAGAGGACGACGATCTCGGATGAATCACTACTCTTACCAGACAAGCGTAACTCCCTAGCTGGCTAATTCAAAGCAAGACGCCAACGCCAGGCGCTCATAAGCGGCGCCAGGGGTTGGCGTGCATTGATAAACTATGGACACGATATCCGCCGACAGCTCTTTTGGACTCAGGCAGCTATCAGCATCACACATCGGGCGACTTGTTTTCATACCAGCCTCCTCGCAAAACGTCAACGACCGCTCGAATCGCTCAGAGTCCGCACATTCTAAAATAGCTAATAGAAGCTATGATTCTTTGAATAGCAAAGGCAGGTAGTTTCTCCAGCACTGTGTGTAGATGGCGGTTGCGGTGATTATTTTCGGGTTGTTCACGTAACTGGTCATGGTGCTGGTAGCGGTAATCGTCGCGGTATAAGGGCCATAGTCTGACAAGCCCCCTGTATTTATGGAGACCGTTACCGAAGATGGCGTGTTGCCCTCGCAGGGGCTGATAGAAAGCCAGGAAGCTGTCGCTGCGACGCTCCACGTGGAACAGCCTGTATTCGGATTGGTGATCTTCCGTGACGGGGGAGCACAACCATCACAGACGAGGAAATAAAGGCCATCATCGGGTTCTACTTCAAGGTAGTGGGGCGTTGCCCTCACAGCAGCGCTGGCATCAATTCGTCCGTAGCCGAATTTGTCATCTCTGCCGGGCTCGCCCAGGTCGACGGCCGTGGACTCGATGATGTCCTCCACCTCGTCGGGCGTCAAAGTGGGGTTAACCGACCAGATAAGTGCTGCCAATCCCGATACGTGGGCAGCGGCGGCATCAGTGCCCGGGAGCCGCCCGTAGGTGTCTTTGTAGATACCCAAGATGTCAACCCCAGGTGCGGCGATGTCCACTTTGTCATTGTAGGTTGAGAAATCAGGGTGTCCATCGTCACGGTCAGTGGCAGCGACGGAAACAACGTGATCAAGAGCCGCTGGATATTTATGGGAGCTGTCGAAACTATTCCCTGCAGCAGCAACAACAAGGACACCCCTGGAGTGAGCATAGTTTACCGCGGTCCGCAGCGCCTGGGGGTAGTCGGAGCCGGTAAGTGCCCAACTTAGGTTTATGATCTTGGCCCCATTATCAGCGGCATATTCGATCCCGCCCGCTATATACCAAAGTTTTAACCACTGATCATCGAACACTTTGATGGGCATGATCTCAGCCCCCCAGGATACTCCTGCCATTCCATCACCGTTGTTTGTCATGGCCGCAGCAATACTGGCCATAAAAGTACCATGCCAGTAGCCGTCCTGGGGTTCGCCATGCCAATTGACAAAATCCCAGCCATGTACATCGTCTATGTAGCCATTCCCATCATCATCTATCTTATTGTCCGGTATCTCGTCTGCGTTTGTCCATATCTTATCCTTTAACTCAGGGTGATCAAGGTCAACGCCTGAGTCAACAAAGGCGATAACTACTTTATCGCTGCCAGTGGTGATGTCCCAGGCGGCGGGGGCTTCAATCTTGAATAGGTTCCACTGAAAAGGGTATTTCGGATCATTGGGCTCGAAATCCAGAGCATGAAGGCCGTAATGGGGCTCGGCCGCGATAGGGCTTGCAATCTGAACGACGTAATTGGGCTCGACGTACTCCACCAGAGGATTGTGCTTTAGCTCCTCTATCTTCTCTAGCTCCCGGCCCTTGGGCACGGACAGCAGCACGAGGCCCAGGTTGTCTATCTCATCCAGGATGCTTACGTCTTCAGTGAGGAGCAAAGACTGGATACCAGCTTGCGAAATGTCCTCTCTGAATTTGACAATGATCTCGCCCGCCTTGAACTCCATCGCGCCATAGGCTGGGTCGGTTGTGGTCGGCATTGGCTCTTCGGCGAAGGCAAGGCAGGGGAGAAATAGGAAAGGGACAACCAAAAGAAAGTGTAGAATGCGTTTGATCATTAGCGCGCCCTTCATCGGCTCTTCCCCTCTGTCGGCCGTCTACCAGGAGTTTCTCCACCGGCTCTCTCTTTGCCTGCTTAAAATGATACCATAAGATACCATTTGTGTCAACAACCAGTTAATAATGACGAGAAATATAACCAGATTGGACGAGGGGGAGTAGGCTCCCTACTCCCCCATAGGCTCTATCCACTCAAGCTATCCCATTCACTACCGGCTACTCTTTAAGATTGACTCTTGAGCACCAGGGGCAAATAGACTCCATACAAAACCGACCAATTTTCAATACCGTCAACGAACCCGTCTTTCACAACGTGAGTTCTATACGGGCCTGGGGGAAAGCCAGTGATCCAGGGGTAGGTCACGCTGATGGCCTTCGTCCCTGATCCGGTAAGAGGTATCCTTGAGCCCTCAGGGAGACTGGTATTACCTTCGTAGACATCTACCCCTACTTCATTTCCTTCCATATCGGAATAGTCGAACACCGCATAGACGATTTGGGTGCGGGGGGGGAATTCGGTCATGTGTGGCCCATCAGGTGTAATGCTCATGTGAAGGTTCGTGATTTCGCCTGGCCCACCTGGACGCACGTGCCACAGTTGGGAATTACGGATATACTGGCCTGAATATATATTGGCTGCATAGTCTCCGGCGGGAATGGCGTCCCCGCCATAACTAAGGAGGATACACTCGGTGCCCGCGTCCGTGTATGAGTGAGTCTCATTGCACAAAACAACCTCGTTCCAAAAGCGATCGATTCCAACGCAGCTTCCGTCACATGAATTCGTTTGACTGATCACTTTCACGGTTATGGTGTGCAGCTCAGAACTCAAACCGCTAGTTATTACCGTCCCATATTGCACCCTAGTAGTAGCGCACATGTCCACGGTGATGGGCGTGCGACCATCCACCTGCACCTCGGCAACGCCGCCATCGGTGTCTTTAACATACGACATTGAAATCGTGTCTGCCGTGGTGGTCGAGGTTAACGTTGCGTTGGGGCTCACCGCTCCACACGCCTTGACGTATTGCTCTCCGGTTTCCTCAGACCAGGTCACAGTAGTCCAACCGGATGACTTGGTCACCGAAGAGAGTTCCGCCTCCGCATTGAACTTAGGGCCTTCGACGTTGATTCGCATCTCTTCCCCGTGCATGTCGGAGTAGTCGAAGACCAAATATACGGTCTCCGTGCCAGATGGGAAGAGGTCTATAGGATCGCCGTCGCACGAGTCACTCAGGCGAAGATTCGTAATCATGCCTTGCTCGTTGGTTGCAAGGGGACTCACCACCTTCGCGCCTACCGCTCCTATCAGCACCACAGTCAACACCAGGGCTAGAATAGCGGCTACCACTGCTTCTCTTTTCACTTTCATTTTTTAGACTCCTTTCGGTTTTGTCAGCCGAATTTCACTGCTCGACGGGGTATCCCGCCTCTTGCCAACGGACGAACTCTACACTCATGGCCTTGACATCACTGAAGCCCTTGTCAAGTAGAAATTGTGCCGCACGGGCACTGTCATCCGGAGAAGTTCAACAGCGACCACAATAGGTGATTGTTTCTTTATCGCGAGGGAGCTCAGTATAATGGGCTTCCATCTCCTGCTGCCAGGGAATTGAGACCGCGCCTGGAATATGCCCCCCATCGAAATCCTCTTTGCTGCGCACATCAACGATGACTATGTCCGCCCCAGCGTCCAGCTTCTCCTTCAACTGCTCCAAGCCAATGCGAGGCACGTCTAATTCCCTATCTGCGACAGCAGGTGAGGTAGAGGGCTCCCATAATTGTCGTATCTGGCGGACGACGGTGGAGCCAAACTGCTGTAGGGTAACTGCTCCTGGGCCACCGGCCACGGAATATAGTCTGCCCAGCCATACCCCCACCACGAAAACGATCACGATCCCCAGAACGCCCAGTACTTTGTAAATAGCTTGCCTGGCCATCAAGTCTCCTCCTTGGGAAGAATAGCTAACGGGCTGCCAGCACTCGATAAATAGCCCAGGCAACAAGTATGATCAGCAGTATTGCAGCGGCCGGGACAGCAAAACCCTTCACCTGGCTGTATATCTCGGCCATGGGTGGTGTTGTTGTTGGCGTGGCCACAGGCTGTGCTACCGGCTCGCCAACATCCCATATTGTGGTCCTGGCTACGTACTCACCAAGGTAAAGATTGGTAACATACCGGCCATCGGGAAAGTACCCATCACCGGTCGTAGTCGCCACGGACTCTGTCCCAGACCCAGTGTAGTCTTGGGTCTGCTCGAAGAGAATGCTGCCATAATTGTCATAGACTCTTACTGTTATCGGCTCCCCCGCCATGTCGGCGTACTCGAAGATAGCATAGACGACGGTTATACCTGAGGAAAACTGGGTCATGGCCGGCCCATCGGGGGTATCGCTCAGATGGGCGGTAGGCACGTCTCCCTGAGCCACAGCGATACTGGCTAGCAAGATGGTCAAGGAAAGGGCTATAGCGATAGGAACAAGACGTTTCATTGGTTCACACTCCTTTTACAAGATAGTTTGGGGAAGAATCAAGAAGATCGCCTCTGCCAAAGAAACAAGGCCAGGGAGACCAATACCGCTGCTACACCAAAATAACCTGCAATAACCAGAAAATTACTTGCCCCTCCTGTGGTGTTTGAAGTGGCAGTGGGCACAGGGGTGAACTTTGGCGTCAGCGCGGTTGTCGGGGTAGGCAATGCCGTTGTTGAGGTAGGAGATGGCACCCCTGCTTCAGGCGTAGCTGGCATTGGGGTAGACTCAATCGTGGACACCGCTGTTGGTTGTAAAGGTGTCTCCGCCTGAGGCGTCGGTGTGACCGTCGGCTTTGATGTTGGCGTTGGTGGCGCTTCCGTGACGGTGGTCATTGGCGGCACCGGACTCGGCGTCAGCATCGGCTGTTCCGGCGTTGGTGTGGGGGTAGGCGGCATTGGAGTTGGATATGGCTGCTCCGGTGATGGTGTCGCTGTCGGTGGAATTGGAGTTGGCGTCGGCTGCCCCGGTGCTAGCGTCGGCGTAGGCAGCATTGGAGTTGGATATGGCTGCTCCGGCGACGGCGTTGCTGTCGGTGGAATTGGAGTTGGCGTGGGAGACACAGGCGTCGCCGTAGCTGTCGCTGGAACGGGCGTGGGAGTTGCCCCCTCAGTGACTACCGACCAGTTTTCAATACCGTCAACAAACCCATCCTTCACTACGTGAGCTCTGTACTGGCCTGCGGGAAAACCAGCCGCTAGGCGGTGGGTTACGCTGATGGCTTTCGTCCCTGAGCCAGTAAGAGAAACCCCCGTGCTGATAACATCGGCTTGACTACCACCTTCTTTGTAGACACGGATCTCTACCTCATTTTCTGTCATGCCAGCATAATCGAAAATCGCCCAAACGGTCCGAGTGCCTCCAATAAACTCTGTCTCTGCTGGCCCTTCAGGTGAAATGCTCATGCGAAGATTCGTGATTTCGCCCGGCCCGCCTGGACGCACGTGCCACAGCTTGGTCATCACGGGATACGAACCTTCGTATATCTGCGTTCGATAAGTGCCGGGAGGAATCGAACCAGCAACATGAGTCACAGTTATGCACTCAGTGCCTGCCCCCGTGTACGGACGGGCTACGTCGTACAAAGTGACACCATCAGCGACTGCGACCCGCTTCTCTTGCCCTTGCATACCAGAGTAATCGAAGACCACGTAAACAGTCTCCGTGCCAGCAGGGAAGAGAGTCATATCGGGGCCATCGCATGAGTCACTCATGTGAAGATCTGTGATCACGCCTTGCTCAGTCGCAAGGGAACTCGCAACCTTCGCAGCTACCGCTCCTATCAGTGCCATAGTCAACACCAGTGCTATAACAATGGCCAATCCCACAGCCCGAGAAATAAATCGCTTCATGGAATAGAGTTTTCCGTTCTCCTCCAAACTTGATGCCAGGGCACAGTATCAAAGCCCTGGACTAAACAGTACATGATATTATACCATTTTAGCACGGGGATGTCAATTTTTCGCCAGCTTCATCAGCAGAGCCTCCAATCCCAGGATGTAGCTTTGCCAGCCGAAGCCCACGATCTGACCGAGGCAGACGGGGGCGATGACGGAGAGACGCCGAAAATCCTCCCGAGCCTGGACATTGGAGAGATGGACTTCGACGGCGGGCAAACCAACGGCCGCGATGGCGTCGCGGATGGCATAGCTATAATGGGTATAAGCCCCAGGGTTGATGGCCAAACCATCGGCCCAGCCGACCGCCTGGTGGATGGCGTCAATGATGGCCCCTTCGTGATTCGACTGGAAGGTGTGCACCTGGATGCCCTTGCCAGCCGCGTAAACCTGCAACCGTTCGTTGATCTCCTCCAGAGTGACCGATCCGTAGACCTCTGGCTCCCGCGTGCCCAACAAGTTCAGGTTAGGCCCATGAATAACAAGTATCTCGACACTCATCTTTCCCTCAGCTTTCCTAGAACCTCCAAAGGCACTGCCTGGGGCACCTGGTCGGTAACCACAACCTGCCCGATAGCTCTGGGCAATACGAAACGCAGCTTCTTCCCCCGCCTCTTTTTGTCGGTAGCCATGGCCTTCCAAACCTCTCTTGGCTCATAACCCGCATAGCGGGTTGGCAACTCGAATCGCTGGAGAAGGGCGACTAATCGCCCCTCGACCATCTCGTCGCACAGACCCAGGGCGACGGCCGTCCTGGTCGCGGCCACCATACCGATGCTCACTGCCTCACCGTGGCGGAGGGTGAAGCCACTGAGAACCTCCAGGGCGTGGCCAAAGGTGTGGCCCAGGTTGAGCACGGCCCGCCGACCCCTCTCATAAGGGTCCTCCTCCACGACAGCCACTTTGACGCGGATAGCCTCGGTGATGACGGGCAGCGAGGGTTCATCTCCACGCTCTTCTAAGCGCTCGAAAAGGCTAGGCGAACCGATCACCCCCGCCTTGATCACCTCAGCCCAACCGGATCGCATCTCTGCCTCGTCCAGGGTGGTCAGAACGAGAGGGTCAATCACAACCAGCTCTGGCTGCTTGAACGCGCCGATGAGGTTCTTCCCCTTGGAGTGATCTACGGCCACCTTGCCCCCGATGCTGGCATCCACCATGGCCAAGAGGGTGGTGGGCAACTGTACCAGGGGCACTCCTCGCATGTAGGTGGCTGCCGCGAAGCCCGCCATGTCACCGATGACGCCGCCGCCCAGGGCCAACACCGCACCGTATCGGTCCAGGCTGCCGAAGATGAACTGGTCGTAGAGGGAGCGGACGGTGTCCAGGGTTTTGTAAGCCTCCCCATCGGGTACCTGGCAGATGATTGGCTCGAGGCCCACCTTCCGCAAGCTGACGACAACGGTACTGGCATACAGATCGCCGACGGTTGGGTTGGTGACCAGGGCCACCCTACCCCGCAGCCCCTGTTCCCACACCAATTCACCAACCTGCGTCAGAAGCCCTTCGCCCATAAGGATCTGGTAACTTCCTGTTGGCGTTCGCACCGCTATCTTTTCCACGGCAGCCTCGCTTTTCAGCAACTCGATCACCCTCCCCGCCACCTCCTCTACCGTCAAGCCCGTGGTGTCAATCTGTTGAGGGATGCGGCCGTAGGCTTCGCGCCGCTCGGCCAGCAGGGACTCGATGCGCTCTCTCCGATCAACCACGTCCAGCAGGGGCCTGTCCTCTGCCTGAGCCAGCCGCCGCAAGATCTCTCGGACACCGCAGGTCAGGCAAACGAGCAGGCCGCTGGCGCCCAGGGCCTGGCGGTTCTCCTCAGGGATCAGCGCCCCACCACCGGTGGCGATGACCAGCCCGCGCCTTTTGGCTAACTCCTGGCAAAGCTGGCGCTCCTGTTGGCGAAAGAACCCCTCGCCCCGCTGAGCGAACATCTCAGGGATGGTCATGCCCACCTGCTGCTCGATGAGGGTGTCCATGTCCACAAACTCCCACCCCAGGCGACGGGCTACTTCCAGACTTACCTCCGATTTACCGGTGCCCATGAAACCGGTGATTACTATGTTCCTGTCACAATCCATCGCGACCTCTGGCTTTATGCCGCTGACGGAAGTGGAGTGTCGGGATTCTACATCCATTGACGACGTTGCCACCGCTGCCCAGGACTTCCACATCCTGGAGTTGGTCGAATGTGTAGTCAGAAACTGGGCCAGAGGCTGAAGTAGCCTCGTCAAGATAGAAGTAGTGATAGATAATCGGCACCCGGTCGCGTGTCAACCGAACATCGAATTCGATGGCGTCCGCACCGAGGTCAACAGCACGCTGAAAAGAAGCGGGCGTGTTCTCAGGTGCTTCCGTGGGTACGCCCCGATGGGCAACAACCTCAAAGTAAGGCATTGCTTCTGTCCGCAGTCGAACGCTCACCGGAGATTTCACCTAACTGCTGATATCTGGCTTTTATCTCCTCAATGCTGTCTCCCCCAAGCTTCTCCATCAGTGCGTCTGCGACCACCCAGGCCACCATTGCCTCGCCGACTACGGAAGCAGCAGGCACGGCGCAGACATCAGAGCGCTGGTATTGGGTGTGCGTCGCCTCCCCGGTGGCCAGATCCACAGAGCGCAGAGGAGTGACGGTGGTAGGGATGGGCTTCATAGCCGCCCTAACCACGATAGGCTGTCCGTTGCTGATGCCACCCTCAATGCCTCCGGCCCGGTTGGAATGACGGGTAATCTGCAAATCCTGCCAATCCGTGTTCTTCACCCCGATCTCATCATGCACCTCTGTCCCCCTCCGCCTGGCGTTCTCGAAAGCCAGCCCGATCTCCACCCCCTTGATGGCCGGGATGCTCATCACCGCGGCAGCCAGTCGGGCGTCCAGGCGGCGCTCCCAGTGGACGTGGCTGCCCAGGCCGACGGGCGCACCGGTGACAACTACGACGAAGACACCACCCAGGGAGTCTCCTGCTGTGTTGGCCTCGTCAATACGCTGATGCATGACTTCTGCAGCGATGGGATCGGGGCAGCGGAGGTCGGAGGCTTCAGCCCGTTGCCAGAGTGCCCTCCCCCAGCCCCCCCCAACTTTGGGGGGGGAGAGAGGGGGGGGCGGGATTTCCGCCATCACTCCGCCGATTTCGGTCACGTAGCTGCCCACGGCGATGCCGAATTCGGAAAGCAACCGTTTAGCCACTGCCCCCACCGCCACCCGAGCCGCTGTCTCGCGGGCACTGGCCCGCTCGGCCACCAGCCGCAGGTCACTCAGGCCGTATTTTAGCCCTCCCGCCAGATCAGCATGGCCCGGCCGAGGCACTGTCCAAGCCGGGACGTCCCTATCCTTCCAGTTGGCCCAGTCCTTGTTCTCGATGCGCAGGGCAATGGGCGCCCCGATGGTCAGCCCCTTGGCTATTCCGCTTAGAATCTCGACCTTATCACGCTCGATCTTCATGCGCTGACCGCGCCCGTAGCCTCCCTGACGGCGGTGCAGATCAACGTTGATCTCTTCCTCGCTCAGATAGAGTCCGGCAGGCATCCCCTCGATAATGGCTGTGAGGCAAGGCCCGTGAGATTCGCCAGCGGTCAGGAAACGCAACGCCATCGTTCACCTCCTCAAGGATGTAACACAGATTAACACAGATTTTCGCAGATTTTTTCCTCATCTGTGTTCATCTGTGCAAATCTGCGTCCTAAATTCAAAAGTTTTGTTGGCAGCCTTGTACATCGCCTCGACAGGCGCCTTCTCCCCCGTCCACAGTTCAAAAGCCGCCGCCCCCTGGTGCACCAGCATCCCCAGGCCGCCGATAGCTTTCGCTCCTGCCTGTTGAGCCTGTTGCAGCAGCTTTGTCTGACCAGGGTTGTACACCAGGTCGAAGACGGTCAGATAGCCGGGGAAGGGCAGATCTTCCGGCCAGAGGGACTCGTCTACTTCAGGCCATAGGCCAACAGGTGTCGTATTGACTAACAAGTGGGCATCGGCCGTCCGCTCTTCCAATGTTTGCAGGGTGAGAGGGAGGGCAAAGAGGGAGGTAGAGGAAAGCAGGGGGGAGAAATCCCGGATCAAGGCCTGGGCACGGGCTGGAGTGCGGTTTAACACGGTTACCTGCACCCCGGCCTGGGCCAGCGCGTAGACTACGGCCCTGGCTGCGCCGCCAGCTCCCAGAACCACAGCCCGCTTGCCCTGAGGGTCGAAGCCGCCCTCGCTTAAGGCAGTCAGGAAGCCGCGCCAGTCGGTATTGTAGCCAATGCTCCTCCTTTCGTGCACCACGATGGTATTGACCGCCCCGATAGCTTGCGCCTCCGGTGCGACGTGGTCGAGATGGGACATCACTGCCTCTTTGTGAGGCACAGTAACGTTAGCCCCCACGAAGCTCAGAGCCCGCAAGCCAGCAACCGCTTCCTCCAATTGCTCAGGCAGCACAGGCAAGAGCACGTAGCACCAGTTCAGGTTGAGCGCGGCAAAGGCGCTGTTGTGCATGGCGGGCGAGAGGCTGTGCTCGACGGGATGCCCGATCAATCCTACGAGTTTCGTTTGTCCGTTGATGCTCAGCGGCATGGCCCGTTCTCCTTCAATTCATGGGACACAGATTAACACAGATTTTCGCAGATTTCCCCTTTTTCATCTGTGTTCATCTGTGCAAATCTGTGCCCTAAATTCACGATGAACTTAGAGCTCTCAAAGTCTCCTCGAAGCCTGGGAATGAATCTACGATGCATTCCGCGCCCCCGATGGTTGTTTCCCCCTCGGCTAGCAAGCCCGCTATAGCCAGTGACATGGCCAGGCGATGATCGCCGTGGCTGTTGACCTGGGCCCCCGCCAGCCGCGTTGGCCCTTCCACCACGAAGCCATCGGGCCGCTCCTCGATGCGTACTCCAAGTTTGCGCAGTTCAACGGTAACATTCGCGATGCGATCGGTTTCCTTAACTCGCAGCTCCGCCGCATCACTCACCACTGTCGTTCCCTGCGCCTGGCTGGCAACCATAGCCAGGATGGGAAATTCGTCAATCATTCTGGGCACTTGATCACCCCTCACTTCTATGCCCCTTAGTTCCCCTGCCCGCACAACGACGTCGGTCACAGGTTCTCCGCTGATCTCCTGCTGATTATCTACCAGGATGTCCGCCCCCATCTTCCTGAGCGCGTCCAAGAAGCCTGTGCGGGTAGGGTTGACGCCGACGCCTTCAACAGCTACCTCCGACCCAGGCGCCAGACAAGCGGCAGCGATGAAGTAGGCTGCCGAGGAGACATCGCCTGGCACAACGATGTCCAGAGAGGACAACTTTGTGTCCCCCCGCAGAGTTATAGTAGCGCCATCCACCCCAATGTCTGCCCCCATGGCAGCCAGCATCCGCTCGGTGTGGTCGCGGGCCGGGCCTGGCTCGCGAATCACTATTGGGCCATCAGCGTAGAGGCCCGCCAGCAGAATAGCTGACTTCACCTGAGCGCTGGCTACGGGCAACTCGTACTCGATGCTGCGTAGATTCCCGCCTATGACGGTCAAGGGAGGTAGGCGCCCATCGTCGCGACCGAACACGGTTGCCCCCATCCGTCTCAGGGGCTCGACAATGCGACCCATGGGCCGGCGGCGGAGCTGCTCGTTTCCCGTCAGCACGCTGTAGAAGGGCTGGCCAGCCAGAATCCCCGCCAGCAGGCGCATGGTCGTGCCCGAACCAGCGCAGTCCAGGACATCTTTTGGCTCCATCAAACCAGACAGGCCTCGTCCCTGCACGATCAAGTCTAGCTCAGATAGCCTCTCTACCTCGGCACCCAGCGCTCGCACACAAGCGAGGGTAGCCAGGCAATCGGCCGCTGGCAGGAAATTGCGGACCCTGGTCGTGCCCTCGGCTATCGCACCTAGC
The DNA here is from genome assembly GCA_964625745.1 of uncultured Anaerolineae bacterium. Lineage (GTDB taxonomy): Bacteria > Chloroflexota > Anaerolineae > VGOG01 > VGOG01 > CAZVCJ01. The sequence continues at coordinate 22,245 of CAZVCJ010000013.1, forward strand.
AGCAGAGCGCGATGGGAAATGGATTTGTCGCCGGGAACTTTGACCCGCCCCCTCAGACCTTTGGCTTGTTTGACAGTCAACCTCATCGAAACATCCCTTCTCGCCTCTTCTGTACTTGCTCCATTAAACTTCGCAATCCCTCCTCATCGTCCGCCTCCAGCAAGTCGGCGACGGCGTTGAGTTGACGGGCGAAGCGGGACAAGGCTTCTCTCACCGCCTGGCGGTTGGTGAGCAGGATGTCCAGCATCATGGTAACGTCGCTGGCTGCCAGGCGTGAGGTATCGCGAAAGCCACTGGCGGCCAGTTCCCAGACCGCCGGGTCCTCCGCTGCTGCCTCCTCGGTAGCGGCCACCAGGCCCGCCGACAGTAGATAGGGAAGGTGACTGACCGCGGCCACCAGGCGGTCGTGGTGGCCGGCGTCCATCAACAAGGGCCGCGCACCCACGGCCTCGATTAACTCCTGGGCCAGAATCAGCGCTTCCGAACTAGTCCGTCGCAACGGAGTGAGTACGAAGGTCACCCCCTGGTAGAGATCGGCCTCCGCGGCCTCGAGTCCCGATGCCTCCTTGCCGCACATGGGGTGGCCGCCGACAGCTTGGAGGCGAGGTGGCAGCGATTCCATAGCTTCGACGATCCTGGCCTTGGTGCTGCCCAAATCCATCAGCAGGCAGCCAGCGGGGGCAAGGGCTCCCACCTGGGGTATAAGCTCCAAGACAGTCCGCACCGGAGTGGCCAGTACGACCAGGCCAGCCTGCTCCACCCCCTCAGCCAGATCGCAAGTGCCCGCGTGAATGAAATCGCGCCTCAGAGCTTCCTCAATGGTCTCTTCCCGTCGAGCTACGCCCCATACCTCTCGACAGTCGCCCCGCTTCTTCAAGGCCCCGGCCAGAGACCCACCCATCAGCCCAAGACCAATGATGGTCACTCGTGTGTGCTTCAAGCTCACCGCCACGTGAACCTCCGTGCAGGAGACAAGGGCAGGCTTCTTACTCTACGATGAGGGCTAGAGCATACCATAAATCAGCCGTTTTAAGAAGTGTCCAGTGGTGAATCGCCACATTCCCTGTAGCAATGTCAGGATGGAGAAAGTCCCTGAACCTTACTAGGTCCAGGGACTTTTCGATCTAGCAGAACAACAGTGAGGATCGGCGCTACGGGGCCAGGCAGTTGTAGCTGTACTGCCAGTCGCCGTCGGTCTTGGCTATGTTTTCCTCATTGACTATGCCCATGACAGGCGCAGCGGTGCTGGTGACGGTGCCCGACCCGCCCCAGCCGCTGAGATGGCCCTCAATCGGCTGGTAGAACAAGCATGATTTGCCCGGCTGTACGTTCGTGCACGAGTTCGTCAAACTATCGGAGTAGAGGACCGAGATGTTCGTCGCCACTGTACCAACGTTCATCACCGTAAGCGCAGTGTCGTATCCGTAGAAGGACCTGAACAGAGCCGGCGCCACAATTGTCGTCGCCCCACCCGAAACAGCGTTGTAGTTGGAGGCTTTGACAGACGAAAGCTGGGCGACCACACCCACCACATTCGCTGCGGTGCTGGTAACGGTGGCCGAACCCATCCAGCCGCTGGCATGGCCCTCAGTCGGCTGATAGAACGTGGCAGACGAGTTAGGCGCCACATTATTTACTGTCTTAACGATCAAGTCGCTGTAGGTAACAGTGATGTTCGTGGGCACCGTGCCGACGTTCTGCACCTGGATGGAGCTGACATAGCCGTAGTAGGCATTGAAGAGAGCCGGTGCGTACAGGGTAGTGCCTCCATCGCTGGCAGTGAAGGCGTTGTAGGTCTGAAGGAATGACGTGGTCATGTTGTTGACCATGCCCGCCAGGTTGGAGCTTGACGTGACCTTTACCGAGCCATTGAACCCACTGGGTATACTGCCCGTGGTGGGAAATCCGGTAGGCGGCGCATCCAGTTCAACGATGATCGAGGCGTTAGCCGCCACGCTGGAAGCTACGTAGGTGGCAATTGATGTGCCAGCCTGGTTAAAGAACTCGAAGGTGACGGCCGCCGCTGCTCCAGCGTTCTGCACGACCAGTTGGCTGTTGAAGCCATAGAAAGCCTTCACCGCCACAGGCATGTACAACGTGTTGGCCGTCTCGGCGGCCCTTATGCCCGTATAGCTGCCTCTCAGGATGCCAGGGGGCTGGTCGTAACCCGCGCCAGAGCCGGCGTTCTCGTTGACGATGGCGGCGATATTGCGCTCGGAGCTGACCACCGCTGAGCCCCTGAATGTGGTAGCAGCACTATCGGGCAGGATAGTGGGGACGTAGTATGATCTCGCATCCCCTGCGGCAATAGCTGTGGGGTCGGTATAGGAGTGCACCAATGCGCCGCTTGTGTCGTAGAAGTCGATGGTCACCGTCGCTGGCTGGGTGTCCAGGTTGGCCACCTGAATACCTGCCACCCAAGGATCCGACCCATCCCCAGAGACCACCGCCGGGGTCAGGCCAGCCACCATCAGGGCGACAATCATCGCCAGCTTTAGAAAAATGCTTTTCTTCATAGTCTTCCTCCTCAATTGTATTTTGGAACTTCTACTGAATAGTTTAACACACAAACCCCCGGTTGTCAATAGTACTTTAAGGTTATTCGCTACATTCCGGAGAAACCAGGTTTCTGACTGAACCCCAGCGACAAACAAGCAGGATGGCCAGAGTCCAAAACACCTCGTTCAACGTCATCCAGAGCCTGAAAATCAGCGCGATGACCACCGCTATCCCAAAGGGCACGAAAGAGCTCAACAACAGGGCAAGGGAAACCTCCCGAATGCCCAGGCCGGCGGGGATGAAAAACGCCAAATGGCTGATCACTCCGGAGATCACCAGGAAGCTGGCTACCGCAGGCAAATGGGCCAATGGCACGGGGAAGATCATGTTGGCCTGCAGGTAGAAGGCAAGCCCGCCGAGCAACCAGGCGAAAGCATAAAGAGCTATCCAGGCCAAAGAGTCTCGGCGCCTGATCAGGCTGATGCTCTCAGCCCGTTTCTTCAAAATATGCTTAAGGGCAGCGCTGAACCCCGAAGGATATAGGACCACGAATCCCAAGGGCGCCAGAAGCAGCAGCAGGTAGTTGAGGGGACCAGCGTACACCTGGCGGGAACACATCGTCAGGGGCAAATAGACGACCAGCCCTGAGAAAGCAGCCAGGGCCAACTCCCACAAACTCCCCAAAGCGGTAAGCGACTTGGCGATCCCTTTCTTTTCGTAGAAGTAAGCCCTTCCCAGGACATACCAAAAAGTGCCAGGGATATATTTGATGAGGCCGGAATAACAGTAGATCTGAAGATTTCCGCAGTAGTCCGAGAATCCACCCAAACGACCGATAACCAGGCTCCAAACGCTGGCTATCAAGAGAAAGGAGACAGGGTAAATGGCAGAGGAGGCCAATAAGTAACGATAGTCAATGCTCCACTCATACTGAGCAAGTTCTTGCCAGTTACGATAAAGGCCAAAGCCCAGGAAAAGGAAGGACCCTCCGGCGGCGATAAGCGCCACGATGGTCTTAAGACCCCTACTCTGGCTCACTCTCCTGATAGCTTTCACAGCCGCCAGATCTCCAAACAATCCGTTAATCCTGCCAATCCGTATTCTCCCGCTTGACGCAAGTCATAGTAATAATGGGTCCTCTTCCCAGCTTATCCACGAGATAGAAGTAGGGGGAAGCGATGAGCCGTGCCAGCTTAGTGCACGAGAGCCAAAGCAGGAATTGCCTGAGGGCCCTTTGGGACATTTTCTCCTCTAAGAAAAACTGCAGGCTCAGGACAAACAAGCCATGGCTGCCAAAGAAGCACCCAGCTTCCACTGTCTTGAAGCCGGTCTTAGCTAAAAGCTCCTCTAAAGCAGGTCGAGGGAAGTTGTAAAGATGGCGCGGCATGTCCAGACCCACCCAAAACTCCCCGAAAAGCCTGGCATCAATGCTGGCCCAGTTGGGGATGGAAAAGACCAAGAGGGCGTCGTCCTTCAACAACCGGTTGACCTCCATCAAGGTGGCAAGCGGGTCATGGAGGTGCTCCAAGACGTTCCAGATAGTGACTGCGTCGAAGTGAGCCGCAGAGAATTCAGCTTCCTCTAACTCTCCGACGTGGACTTCCAGGCCGAACCGTTCTTTGGCATAGGCTGCTGCCTCTCCGCTGATCTCTATCCCGAAGGTCTGCCAGCCGCGCAGCTTCATCCCATTCAAGAAGTGCCCGGCTCCGCAACCCACGTCGAGGATGCGCCCTGGCTTTTTCCTCTTCGTGATCATCCGGCATCTCTTGGCAATGCCGTAGCGATAGGTAAGGCTAGAGAGAAAACCCCTTCCTTGCTCGATGTCCTGTGCGTATGGGCCATAATCCGGCGGATAATACCGTCCCAGTTCACCCCTGGTCGGCCTGGGGTTGAGATAGATTAGCCCACACTGTTGACACTTCACCAACCTGAACGGGCCACCCAATCCGTGCAGTCTATCCCGGCCTTCGTACAGAACGACGTAGTTATCGGATTCGCATACGTTGCAAACAATCTCTTCCATCTCAACCTTGCACTCGTAGTAGCGACTTCAATCGTTTTGTGCCGGCTTTCGGCCAATCAGCACCACGCTGCTCGTGAACGCCTCACGCAAGAGAGGTATCTTGGTAGCCAGGGATAGAACGGGATGTAACACTCTAGCCCTCTCCGCGCCCGCTGGACGATGTGTCTTGCTCAACACCTGCAACGAGCTGGCCTCGAGGAGACGCTCGAAACCGCCCACGGTGAGCTTGTTCACGTGGGGCAACTCAACCGCCCCCGCCAGATCTACCCTGGCGAAGTCCGGGAGGCTTGCATGGATGTGCTGGGCCTCTTCAATAGCTCTGGCCACATTGAGCAGGGCCTTCTCTGAAAACAGCACCTGACACCAGGGAAAATAGATCCAATCCGTCAAATGAGCCCCCCAGGGGCTAAAGTAAGGGGGGAAACTAATGAAAATCTCGCCCCCTGGTTTGATAACTCTTTGAATTTCCCCCAATACCTTGGCAGGGTCAGCTAGGTGCTCGAAGGTGTAAGTAGAGATCGCTAAGTCAAAACTATTATCTGCAAAAGGCATCGCCGCCGCGTCGGCCACGACTAGCCCAGGGCGTCGGCTGCTGTCTGGCTGTCGTTCCATAAAACAGGATCGGGCGATTTGAACGTTGGTCTGGCTGATATCCAGGCCAGTCACGCTTCGCGCCCCCTTCTGGAGATGGAACAGGGTTTTTCCTCCCAGGCCGCAGCCGACATCCAACACGTCCTTGCCCTTCAGATCAATGTAGGGTTGAAACTCAGAGTAGGAGCGCTCTGCCTGAGCGAATTCCCACTGAAAGTACGACTTGGCCCCGGTTTTAGCTGCCGTCAACTCTCCGAAGGATCCGTAAGGTTGCTGATGCAGCTTGTTTAAAAAGAAAATCAGTTTCTCCTCTATTTTTACCCTCACTGTAGCTCCTTGGTAGCGAATTCTCACCAGCCGTCGCGCGGTTGACATTATATCCCAAAACGACACTCTTGTCTAACTGACTCTTGTCAAGGATGCGGATTCGAGGTATAATTTCCTCTGGAAGATGATTCGCCCGTATCGCGCAACAGACATTCTAGTAAAGGAGTGAAAAATGAAAGTTCTTTTGGCTAACCCACCGTGGAGGAGAGAGGGGCGGTTAGGTGTGCGGGCTGGGTCTCGCTGGGCCTTTACGATGCCTGCGGGCACAGGAAGCAATGTCCCACCTTACGTTCCCTTTCCTTTCTTTCTGGCCTACGCAGCAGCGGTGTTGGAGCAGATTGACGTCAACGTGCGGTTAGTGGACGCCATCGCCGAGGGGATGGATACCGAGTCGTTTCTAGAAGCAGTCACCGATTTTGACCCTGCCCTGGTGCTGCTGGAGACCTCTACCCCCTCTATCTACTCCGACCTGGCACTGAGCCGCGAGATCAAAGCCCAGGTTCCCGGTGTTCGTCTGGCGTTGAGTGGTCCCCACGTTTCCGCCTTGCCGGTTCAGACGTTAGAGATGGCCCCGCAAGTGGATTTCATCCTGGTGGGCGAGTATGAATACACCTTACGTGACCTGGTGGCCTGCCTGGACACCGGTGGTAATCTTGGCGACGTGCCAGGCCTGGTATGGCGCGACGCTGAGGGCGTAGTGCGAGTCAACCCAGGCCGTCCACTGATTGAGAATTTGGACGAGTTACCCTGGCCAGCCCGCCATCTGCTGCCGATGCACAGCTATCGCGACGACTTTGCCGGACTGCCCATGCCCGGCCTGCAGATGTGGGCCAGCCGAGGCTGCCCCTTTCGCTGCATTTTCTGTGTGTGGCCCAAAGTGATGTATGGCGGCCAGACCTATCGCGTGCGGGATCCAGTGGACGTGGTAGATGAGATGGAGCAAACGGTGCAGCGATACGACCTGTGCTCGGTTTCCTTCGACGATGATACCTTCGACATTGGTAAGCCGCGCATCCTCAAGCTATGCAACGAGATCAAGCGACGCAACCTGGGTCTACCATGGACGGCAATGGCTCGTGCCGATACTGCCGACCGGGAGATGCTAGAAGCCATGGCGGAGGCAGGGCTATACGCCATCAAGTATGGCGTCGAGTCGGGGGTGCAGGAATTGGTGGATGCCGCCGACAAAAGTCTGGACCTGCGCCGGGTGAAAGAGACCGTGCGCATCACCAGGGACCTGGGGGTTAAGGTCCACTTGACCTTTACACTGGGACTGCCTGGCGAGACCGAGGAAACGATCCAGCGCACCATTGATTTCGCCTTGGAGGTAGACCCTGATTCAGTGCAATTCTCCATCGCCACACCCTACCCTGGCACGACCTACTACGACATGGCACAGGAAAGCGGGATGCTGGTGGCTGAAAGCTGGGTTGACTTTGACGGTGCAGACCGGGCGGTGCTGCGCACTGAAGCGCTGTCGCCAGGGAAGCTGGAGGCAGCGCTGAGGCGTGCCCGGCGGCAGTGGCGCTGGCGGCAGTTTCGCCGGAACTTTTGGAGCCGCAAGGACTACTACCTCCGCGAAGGGCTGAGAAACCCTGGTCGGGCCATCGAGTTCCTGCGGGGAAATCTGTAGAACAACAATGGCTTCTCTTAAAACCCTGATTGCAGAAATGGATGAGATGACAGATCGTGACGATCGAGCCCTTCGACCGTCTCAGGACGAAGTTCAGCCTCTGGTCTATGTCATGCTACTCAACTGGAACGACGCGGAGAACACCCTGGCCTGTCTGCGCTCGGTGCATGAACTGGACTACCCCAACTTCCGTGTTCTCGTGGTAGATAACGGCTCCACCGATGGCTCTGACCAAACGATTTGCGAAGCCTTCCCTCAAGTCGAGTTCATTGCCAATGAGCGCAACTTGGGCTTTGCGGGTGGCGCCAACGTAGGGGTGAACTATGCGCGGCAACAGGGAGCAGCATACGTCTTTTTCATCAACAACGATACGATACTGGATCGGTCGCTGTTAAGAGAGCTTATCCAGGTGGCTGAAGCCCACCCCCGCGCCGGTCTGCTCGCTCCCAAGATCTATTACCACGACGACCCAACGCTCATCTGGGCGGCCGGAGCACGCTTTGCCCCTTTTCCCCCTCGGGTCAAGATGATCGGCCTGGGCCAACGTGACCATCCACGGTACAATGTACTGCATCGTGTGGATTACGCCACCGGTTGCGCCCTGCTGATCCGCCGCGAAGTATTGGAGACGGTGGGCGGCTTTGATCCGATCTATTGGCCGATTTACCACGAGGATTACGATTACTGCGCCCGGGTAAGCAAGGCAGGATGGGAGATCTGGTACGTGCCCACAGCCAGAATGTGGCACAAGGATGCCCGGAGCCAACGCGGATCGGGAACCAAGGCCTTCAACCTGGGCAAGAACATCGTCCCTTTTTACTTGCGTCACGGTCGCCCGCCTCATATTTCACTAGCCTTGTTCGTTGCCTGGGCCGTATTGCGCGAGCTGATCAAGGGCAACCTGGCTTTTGCCCGACCTTATCTGGCTGGCATCCGGGCTGGCTTGGCCCGCCATCGAGCCGGAGCCACTGAATAACTTTATGGAAACCGTAACCTGCAACCTGTGCGGGGTGGACGAAAGCGAACCGTTGTTCAAAGGACGGGATCGGCTGTTGGGAGGTACAGAAACCTTTCAGTGGGTGCGCTGCCGCCGCTGTGGGTTGATCTACCTGAACCCACGCCCCACTCTGGCTGAAATGGCCTGTTATTATCCAACCAACTACGAGCCTTTCACCCGTCACGAAAGGGCGGAGAACTGGCTGGCCCGGCTGAGATACCGGGTTTATATACACAAGCTTCGTCGCATCGCCGGCCAGGAGCCCAAGCCAGGGCGGCTACTGGACGTCGGCTGTGGCATTGGGGACTTTATGCTGGGGATGCGGCAGCGGGGTTGGGAAGTTCATGGCGTGGACCTTAGCCCTAACGCGGTGGCCCTGGCTCGCCAGAAAGGGCTGGACGTCTTCCAGGGACAACTGTTCGACGTCCCCTATGCCGAACAAGGTTTTGACCTGGTGACCATGTGGGACGTCTTGGAGCACCTACACGACCCCAGCGCCCATCTGGCCCGAGTAGCCCAGATCCTAAAACCAAGGGGGAAGTTCGTGGTGACTTTGCCCAATCCTCACAGCCTTGATTTTCGCCTGTTCGGGCCGCTGTGGACTGGATTGGATGTCCCTCGTCACTTGTACGTCTTTGTACGCCCAGCGCTACTGGCCTTGTTCCAACGAGCAGGTCTGGAGGTGACATCAGCCCGATGCATCACCGGGGGGCAACGGGTGTCCACCTGGAGTTTGGAATGGCTCATTGACGAGCGAGTGTCAAGCGAGCGAGTTCGACGGACATTGAAACGACTGATCTATTCCCCAATATGGTACTGGGCCTGGCGGCCCTATTATTTTGTCGTTGACCTGTTGGGGATGGGTTCCAGTATCACCTACACCTGCCAGCGCGTGACATGAATTCAACAGCGCAAATGGAGTGGACGACTTGCAACTTGTGTGGCTCTGACCAGACGGTCCTGTACCGCGAAGGTCACGACCGTCAACTGGGTGGGATAGAGCGATTTCGGCTGGTTCGCTGTCAGCGATGCGGCCTTATCTACCTGAACCCTCGACCGTCACGGGATGAAATTGGCCGGCACTACCCCGACGACTATGAGCCGTTTACCCGGTTCAGCCACGACCGGAGTGGGCCTGCGGCTCGGTGGAGCCAGACTCGCTACCTGGACAAGCGTTGTAAAGCGGTGATGCGCTGGAAATCCTCAGGTCGCTTACTAGACATGGGCTGCGCCACCGGCGAATTCCTGGCCCGGATGATGGAATATGGCTGGCAGGTTCAGGGAGTGGAACTCAGCCCCACAGCGGCGGAGACTGCGCGCCGGGAATATAGCCTGGACGTTCTTACCGGTGATCTGGCCCAGGCCCAGTTCCCTGACCACCACTTCGACGTGGTCACACTCTGGGACGTGCTGGAGCATTTGCACGATCCGCTGACGGAGTTGGTGGAGATCCACCGTACTTTGAGGGACGACGGCTTGCTGGTGATAGAATTGCCCAATACCCGGAGCTTTGACGCAACCCTGTTCGGACCCTGCTGGATCGGACTGGACATGCCACGCCACCTTTATGTCTTTCCCCCCACTCCCCTGGAAGCCATGTTAAAACAGGGCGGTTTCCAAATTGCCTCGCGGCGCTGTGCCAGCGGAGGATACGGCGCTTTCGTGCTGAGTCTGAATTTCTGGCTCGAAGAGCATCCATGCAAGTGGTTGAGTCGTCTGGTGGCTGGCCTATCGAAGGGGCCCGCATTGCGCCTGTTGCTATCGCCTTACATCTACCTGTCCTATACCCTGGGCAGAGGCCCCGAAATCACTCTCTTTTGTCAAAAGATGGCAGGCTAATGATCACCGATGAGGGTAGCCCAGGATGGAGGGAGACCTTTTTCAATCTCGATTGGTCCAAAAGTTTCGCCTCTTCGAGGCCCCACTTTTCTTGCCCACTCTATCATCCTCTTTAATCCCTCATCGAAAGGTACAGGTGGCGGTGGAGAGAATACAGCCCTAACCTTGCTGTGGTCAGAGAACGCGTGTTTCACTTCATTTCTCTCCGGTAAGAACTCGATTCTTGGGGGCACACCAAAAATCTCAGCTACCTTGTGGGCAAGCTCAATTACTTGATAAGGAGTGTCCGCACCAACGTTAAAGACCTCATTGATTGCCCCAGGGGTTTCGGGAGCGCCAGCAATGATGGGCGCCACATCGTCAATGTGAGTAAATGCTCTGGTCTGGGTTCCATCACCAAATATCGTCATCGCTTCCCCGTGCATAAGCTGATTGATGAAAATGCCGATAACGTTCCGGTAAGGATCGGAGAGGTTTTGGTTCTTACCGTATACATTATGTGGGCGGAAGATTACGTACTGCAAGCCAAACATTTCATAGGCAGCTCTTAAGTCCAGCTCCACAGCATATTTTGCAATTCCGTAGGGGTCTTCTGGTTTTGGCACTGCGTCTTCGGTCATGGGAAGCTGGCTCTTTCCGTACACGGCGATAGAAGAAGTGAAAACAAAACAACGAACCTTGTTTCTCACGGCCAGGTTGATCAAGTTGACGCTTCCGATCAAGTTGTTTGAATAGTTGAATCGCCTGATGAAGTGAGACAAGCCCTCGGCTGCATAGGCGGCGAGGTGATAAATGTGTCGGATACGAAAACGCTCGAAAATCGTCTCCAGAAGGGGGACATCCAGTACTGAACCCTGAATGAATTCCACACCACAAGGAACGTTCTCCGTAAAGCCGCCGGACAAATCATCCAAAACCAGAACACGTTTCCCTGAGAGAAGTAGATGCCTCGCTACATGAGAGCCAATGAACCCTGCTCCCCCTGTAACTAAGTTGTAAGGGATACCATCCATCTTCTATCACTCCTTCGTATGCAGGAGGCGTTCAATCTCAGGCCGATTGAAGCCAACGTTTAGCCCTACTGAATAAACGTTACCAAGGCTGTCCGCAGTAAGGCCAAGATAGGCCCACTGGCCGATACCGCCCAAAACGTGTGGAGCGACTGGTGACGCTCCGTCCCATCGGCCATATTGATAAATCTGAACATCCCGGGTTTCACCTCCAACTCGCCACAAAAGATAAAGATCCCCTTCCTGAGTGATAGCCGCATCGTCAATATTCAAAATGAAGGCGGTAGGAACGATGACTTCCGGCTCAGACCAGGTACCAGCTTCCCATTGGCTATGCTTGATCGTACCCTCTAGCCCTGCCGGCTGCAACCAGACGAGGTGCACGGTCTCGTTAATCACAAGGAGTGGATCTTTAGAAGCCTCCTCATCATGGGAGACGTTGATTGGCTTGGACCAGACGCTGCCGTTCCACCAACTGTGAAAGATCTCGGCGTTGGCAGGCCCGTGAAACTCATACCAGGCCAGGTGGAGATGGCCCTCCTTATCAACGCTCAGGGTATAGTCATCTACATTCCAACCGCCTTCGCTAACGCGAGTGGCCATTGACCAGGCTGCGCCATCCCAATAACGGTGATAGATGTCATACCGTCCCCCTGCATTGCTCAGCCAGACGAAATGAATACCCCCTGCTTGGGTGATGGCCAGGCTGGGACGATTGGAATAGTTGCCACCGTCGGAGATGAGAATGGGCTTTGACCAGGAGTTGCCATCCCAATGACTATAGAACAGATCGCTGTGGCTAGGGTCACGAAACTGAGACCAGGCCAGGTGGAGGTGGCCTGCGCTGTCAATCAGAATACTGTGCTCGACGTTTGCAGGCGATACGTCGGCGATAGAGATGTTCTCCAGCTCCGACCATGAGTTTCCTCCATCCGTCGAGCGCCTGTAGACAAACTCCTGCCCGCTGGCAGCAGCATCACCCAACACGTAGACATTGCCTTCACCGGCGGCGATGAGGGGGGTTCGGCCACTCCCAATCTCAAACGAGTCCGACCACGACTCCCCATCCCATCTTTGATAGAGTATTCGCGATTCCGCCAGCGGTTCGACGTACCAGACAACAAGCACGTTGCTCTCGGCGTCGGTCACCACGCTCATGGGATCCCGCTTTCTGGGCCCGACGGCCATGTTGGTGGGATTCAACAGAGTGGGGCCGGGGGGCTTTGTCGGCTTAACTGTTGGTTCAACTGTCGGTTCGACTGTGGCAGCAGGAACAGTGGCCGTCGGGGCTGCCTTGGTGGCCACCTCGACTGTTAACCGTGGGGTGGATGCCTTACACCCACCCATGACCAGCGTTAAACAGGTCAGACATACAACGACGAAATGGGTACGTTTACTCCTCATTCTTTGCCTCCTTAAGCAGGTTTTTGTCTTGACATTGTAGATTCCTGCTAAGGCTGCCTGGTTACGAAGCTGGCGGCCCCACGACACTACATCGGATTGAGAAAGGAACAGATTTTTGTCCTCAATCCGCTTTTTTCCAAATCTGTTGTAGTGTTTCGGCAGAGCATAATGTCAAGTTATCATCGCATCACGACAGGCTGTACACCTTTACAAATTCTTGCACCAACACATCCCAATAGTACTTCTCACGCAACCTCAAGGCTGCTTCCTCCATAGCATGAGCTAGGTTACTGTCTTCCAGAACCGCTAGAACCCCTTCGGCCAGGGCTTGAGCGTCGCCAGCTTTTACCAGCATGCCAGCCTGGCCATCACCGAGGATGTTGCGGCGATCACCAACGTTGCCCGTTACCACCGGCGTGCCCACGGCCATGCTCTCGAAGAGCTTGAGGGGACATCTGGCCCGTGCCACCACATTGTCATAGACCGGGTCGGCGGAGACATCGGCCATAGCCAGATAATACGGCACCGCCTCCGGCTTCACCCTCCCCACAAAAATGGCGGTCTCCTCAAGGCCCAGTTCCTCAGCATGCCTACGCAAGAAATCGTAGTCCTGGCCGCCGCCCGCCAGGACCAGAACGGCATCGTCATATCGTCTCCTGACGATAGCGAAGGCTTCCAGAAGCAAGTCCACGGGGTGGTTCACCAGACTCATGCTCCCCACGTACGCGACCACCTTCTTACTATCCAGGCCCAATTCCCGGCGAAGGTGCTGCACCTTTTGGGGGTCAACATTCGCAAAGCGATCCCTATCCACGCCGTTGGGCACATAGACGATGCGTTCGGCAGAAAAGCCCAGGGCGATGTTCCTCTCCTGGGTGAATCGCGTGTTCACCGTCATTCCTGAGGCGAAACGGGGCAGGTTGTCCTCAAACAGGGCCACCATCGCCTTCTGCCATCGGCCAGAAAAACGATTCGACTCTGCCTCGTAATCGTCGCAATCCAAGTATAAGCGCTTTCCTCGTAAGAATTTTGTTCCCAGAGCGGCCACCCCGTTGATGGGTTGCGGTTTCCCCAAATGTATGACATCGGCTTCGGTCAACAAAGTCCTGAACCCCATCCGCAAGCTCGAAGCCAGGGCCACCCTCGCCAGGCCGGTGGGGCTGAAGTAGGTCTTCTGGCTGCCCACCTTTCGCACGTGCATCTGACCCACATAATGCACTTTGACTCCACTCACCTGTAACCGTCGCTGGGAGACGCTACTGAGGTCAGGGTGCAAGGCCAAAATGCTCACCTCGTGGCCCAGCCTGGCCAGCTCCTTGGCCAGGGGGAAGTAGCGCCCCAGCCCTGCGGGATCTTCTAAGCTATTAGTAAGGAGAAAGGTTGTTTTCAAAGCTCAAAGTCCAAAGCTCAAAATCCTCTATGAGATGCACTAACGCTTCCCAGGAGAAGGCCCCTCCTTGAACCTGGGCCCTGATGTTCAGAGTGAAGCTGGCCCCCAAATCTTCCTCAAAATATCGCACGATGGCCTCTCCCAAAGCCTCGCTATCCTGGGGAGAAACGATCAGCCCCGTCACGCCGTCCTCGACCACTTCTGGTATTCCCCCTACCGAGGTGGTGATGACCGGTTTCTCGAAACCATAGGCCAGTTGTGTCACTCCGCTCTGGGTGGCATCCACGTAGGGCAGAACCACCACGTCGGCCGCCGAGAAGTAGAGGCCCAATTCCTCGTTGGGGATGTATCGGTCCACGATGGTCACCGCCTGGCCGATGCCCAACTCCCCGATCAAGTCGAGATAGGACGCCTTGTCATCCCAAAACTCGCCGACGACCAGCAGATGGACATCTATCCTACTCAGCACCTCAGGCAGGGCTTTCAAAAGATATTTCAAGCCCTTGTACTCGCGAACGAAGCCAAAAAAGAGCAGCACGTTGCCCTCGAGTTCCAACTGCTTCTTGGCCTCCTCGCCCCCCCTCGGTCCCCCCCAACTTTGGGGGGGAAGTTCTGTGGCCACCATCGCCCCACTAAGCGCCAGGGCCTCGTAGATGGGATGCGCTGTTCTCCGTACCGGGGCTTCCGGCAACAACCTCTTGAGATCATGGAGATCCTTCTCCGACTGCACGATGAAGAACTGCCCCTGGGTCAGCGCCAGTCGTACCAGAGCCCGGTCCACCACACTCCTCTCGTGAGGGAAGACGTTGTGACAGATGAACATCACCCTGGTAGCGGTGAAGCGACGAACGAGGCCAGCGATGCTGGAAAAAGCAGGCGCCCAGTAAGGCACCCACCATTGGAGGATCAAGGCGTCCGGGTGATCCCCTTTTATCCGGCGAAAGGTCGCCAGCCACGTCAAGGGGTTCGAGGGATCAAGAAGATACTCGCAGTCGGCCCGCAGGGGGGAACGACTGGGATCTTTGTCCGTCCTGCCGGGAAACAGGAAGGCCGGGTATTGTCTCCTGAAAGAGTACAACTTCACCTCGTGGGCGGCGCTCAGATGCTGGTAGAGCAAGGTGGTGTAGTGGGAGATGCCGCCCCGGTAAGGATAGGTTGGCCCAATCAAAACGTACTTCACTGCCCCTCCTCGGTCCCCCCCAACTTTGGGGGGGAAGTTCTGTGAGACCTCTTAACGATTAGATCTGCTAACAAGCCTATGGCCCCCACCTGAATCGCCGTCAGGATCAGCATCAGCGTGACCCCAGGGACGTAGAAGCCTCGGTAGTAAACGATGTCCCGCACCAGCTTGACCGCCCCCACTACGATGAGCGCGAGGGCCACGGGCAAAAAGACCTTCAGGGGATTGAAGTACATGATGGTTCGCACTACCAGGGAGATGTAATTATACGTATCGGCGATGGGGTGGAAGGAAGACTTGCTCCCCTTTCTCTGGTAATAGTCTATCGGAATGAACTCGACCGCATAGCCCTCGGAGAGGAAAGCGACAGTCTGAGTGCCTACCCAGGAGTGCGTAGTGGGCAGAATATCCAGGAACCTCTCGGCGATGCTCTTCTTGAAAGCACGAAGACCGGAGTTCAGATCAGGGATCCTTACCCCCGTCATGTACGAGGCCAAAAGGCGGATGAAGAGCTTGGTGGGGGAGCGCAGCCACCTGAGGCTGCCCGTCTCCGTCCTCCTGGCGCCGATGACCAGGTCACACTCGCCGATGTAGGCCAGAAGGCGGGGGATATCCTGATTGGGATAAGTCCCATCGCCGTCGGTCATCACAATTACATCGCCCCTGGCGTGCTGGAGACCCGTCGTCCGCGCCGCGCCCGTGCCGCGATTATGTCCGTGCTGGATGAGCCTCACCCCCTCCCTCTGCCGCACGATCTCTGCGCTGGCATCGGTGGACCCATCATCCACCACGATGATCTCCCAGGGGATGTCGCCCTCCCTTTCATCCCCCCCAAAGTTGGGGGGGAAAGAGGGGAGACTGCTCATGGTCTGGATAATCACATCCAGATCGTCACCGATGGCCTCTTCTTCGTTGTACATCGGAATGATAATGCTGATCATTTCCATATCTTGGGTTCCCTTCCTTACTCGGATATAACCATCTCCTGGCCAAAGTATTCACTTCGCCAATACCACTTCTATCATCTCCTCAAGCAACACCCTATCCCCAGTCATGTGCTCCCCCCTGTCTTCGAACACGGGAAGCCGCGCCCCCGTCTCCAGCACGTACATGCCAACCTCAATGCGATAAAGCCCCGGTGGCGCATCGGGCTGAACGGCGATGGCGTAGCTGTCAATCACCGCCTCGTTCTCCAGCCAGCGACTGGTGGGGTAGGTTCCATCGAGGGGCAGGCCGTCCTTCTGTCCCCAAAGAAAGTTGCCACTTGCCAGATTGTAGCTTTCGCCCAGCAGATGGGTGAAGACGGAGTAATCTTCTTCTAACTCAGTCAACGCATGCCAGTAGAGGGTTAGTTCCAAGGTATCCCCTGGCCCGACCTGATCGGCGCTGAGATCGTATCCCAGCAACTCTATCTGATTACCGAGGTTAAGATGCAGAGGGTGTTGGACGGCCTGGAATTGCAGGGGATAATCCAGGATGCTCACATCCGCGCCAGATAAGGGCCTCTCAGGCAAGGGGTTGTTCATGAAAGAGATAACTGCCGCCGAAGCCGCCATGAGGGAGAGGACGACGATGGCGAGATATGACACCGAATTTCGAGGATTGACCGAGTGCGGCGCCTCAAATTCGGTGAATCCTTCTGATTCTTTGTCATATCCGCCAAACATTCGTTTAGCAACACCCAACAAGGAGACCCCCCACAGCCGCCGAGTTGAGTACTTCCTACAAAGCAAGACGCCGACCAGCCCCAGGGGAACAACGATGCGGACGAGAAGATTGATCTGGTGCATCGCAGGCTCGTACACGAATTTGACGGTGTGGCTGCCCTCAGCCAGGGGCACGGCCATCAGGATGTAATTAGCTCGATAGATGCGCTCTTCCCTGCCATCCACATAGGCTCGCCACCCAGGATAATACTGATTGCTAAGGACGACGAAGCCCTCGTCCCCCATCTCCGCTACCAGCTCGATCTCGTCAACGCCAGTGCGAAGGATGGTGACTTCTGAGTTGAGACCTCCGAGGTCTAGAGGGGGCTCTTTTAATGATGGCACAATTACCGCTTTGTGGACGTTTTGCTGAGCGAAGCCGGCTTGTGAGACCTCGGAGGTCTGGAGAGTCTCCTCCAAGATCACATACTCGCGGGGATCGAATTCTGGATCCTTCAGCTCGGCCAAAATCCGCTTCTTTCCCTGCAACACCTTTGAACCGTGAACCGCGAAAGCCCTCGGAAGGAAATGCCTGTTCCTGTAGATCTTAACTTCCCCGTCGTAGACCAATTCCAGGCCAGCGACGTCCTCGAAAGATGGGGAGGCGGGACCTACGATGTACTTGACGTTGAGCATGCCAAGGAGTCGAAGCCGGTTGGGGGACGTACTCTGGATCACCCCGTTGAGACCAATCTTCGTATCACCGATCACTTCCCTGAAGAAGTCGGCGTAACGTTGTGACAATGGGTTGTCGTAACCCGTCACCTCAGGTATGCGGTAGGCCGTCAACGAGTTGGGCAGGAAAAGAAAATCGTGGCCGCTGAGGGGAAACACCCTGTAAGTGCTCCCATCTCGCTGAAGGAAAGAAATGGCATCGGTGACTGGATAGACCGAGCCAGCCTCCACCGTGGTGTTGAAATCCAAGCCGGAGGCGAAGAGGTCGGCGACGAGGATAGCCACGGCGATCTGAGCCAGCAACCTTTTGTCGAACTTGCTCCGAGTAAGCAACACGATCACACCCAGGCTGATCGAGAGCATCAGCAGGAACCACTTCAAGTTGCTTATCTCGTAAGGCCGTGTGGAAATGGCCTCCGTCTGACTCAGCCAATTCCAGCCAACTACCACCAGAGCCATGAGGGCAGCCAGGCCCATGCCGAGGTAGGCTCGTCTCTTTTCTCCCTCACCTGACCCTTTCTCCAGATAAGTCAGTCCCAACCCGGCGGCTACGGCGAAGGCGAAAAGAACGAAGGTTACCATCCGACTGATGGTGCTGAAGTGCACACTGGGAATGTAGCCGTAAAGATTGACGAAGGGCGGTATCCGCCACGTGATGAGCAGGAACAAGATGCCAGTGCCCGCGAAGAAGAGAGCATAACGGTTCTTTCTGCCCAGCACGAGGACTATGGCCACAAGGATGATGGTTATGATGCCAAAATATTGAGCAGCCTCGACGGGGTTGTCGTAGCCCCAATATGGATAACTGGCTCCATTCCCATAGAAGGCTGGGACAAAGAAAGTGACCGAGCGCGAAACCAGATTCCTGAGGGTCTCAAGAGTGAGGGGGACACTACGCAAAGCCCGTAGCGCGCTCTGGCCTTCTCTGATACTGACGTCAAGCAAGAGGCGATAGGAGATGATTTTCACCACCACCATTGATACTCCTGCCCCTACGCTGCCAACAGAGATAGCCACCTGCCGAAGCAACCGCCGAAGATCCCGGCCTGCTTCAAAGTAAGTCCGCAAGATCATCCACAACGCGAAGAGAGCCAACCCTGAAAGGGTGTATATGGCCAGCAGCAAGTACCAGTTGAAAAGCAGCAATCCAAGAACGGCTGCCGTAAGGCAAGCGTAGACCAAGCTCTCCTTCGTTAGTGCTCGGTGGAGGAGCAGGAACACCAGGGGAATCCACAGTTGAATGCTCAGATGAGCTGGGAACTCGAGCCAGGCTATGGTGTTGGCGTTGAACATGAAGACGATGGCAGCCAGCAGCGAGCCGTACACGCTGGCTCGAAGATCGCGCAGGAAAGCGTACATGAAGAGGCCAGCCAGGACGAGCCGCAAAGCAGCCACGTACCCAAGAGCCCTTTCAACAGGAAGGAAGAGCGCGGGGAATTCGGTCAGCAGTTGTCCCAGATCAGACGATTGCCCTCCACTCAAAGGGCTGAAGGGATGGCCGGAGTAGATGTACGGATTCCATTTCGGGAAATGCCCCCCCTTGACGCTCTGCCAGAAGAAGTGCTTGGCGGGATAGTACCACATGATGGAATCGGACAGAGTAGCGTTATGGACTGAGGAGTCAGGGGTGATGGAATTCCAGGGGGCATATTGCAAGGCTATATCTGCAGCCAGCAGTATCTTTCCATCGAAGATCACATCGTTCAGGAACAAGCAGGTCAGGCAGCCCAAAATGAGAACGATCAGTACGTATTCCCGGCGCCTGGTGAACCAACGATGCAGCCTTTGGCCAATCTTCAAAACCACCTCCATCAGAGCACTAACCACTGCACTCATGCTGCCCTGATTCTACTATAAAGGCTGGTAAATGTAAAGAGTGGAGGGGCAGGGTTTGGAGATTTCCTGGGTAGCGCGGGGCGCACTCCAATTGCGTCCACATTCTGGGATGGTTCAATTACGGGCAGAAATAGGTTGACACTTTGGGCACCTTTAAAA
>CAZVCJ010000014.1:0-1375 GCA_964625745.1 uncultured Anaerolineae bacterium
TCAGGCATCAGTACCTATGCTACGGTGGAGGTCAGACCCAGGCTCATGCTGGAGAAGGGTGACGAGCTCACCTTCCTCGACGAGTTGTCGCCGCCGCAGCCGGTGCGCACTATACCCATGCACTTCGCCGAGCTGTGCCAGGCCGATGCTATGGACTTTCGCAGCGTCTTTGGCGAGGAGGGCGGGCGGAATTTCGCCCTGGGCACACCGCTGACCATGGACATTCCCATCTGCGTCAAGCTCGACCGCCTGGTGGAGCGCTCCAACGGCATCTTCGGCCAGACGGGCACGGGCAAGAGCTTCCTGGCTCGCATCATCCTCTCTGGCATCATAAAGTCGGAGGCGGCCGTCAATCTCATCTTCGACATGCACAGCGAGTACGCTTTTGACAAGCAGTCGGAAGATGGGATATGGGTCAAGGGGCTGCGTCAAATCTTCGGCAGCCGTGTGATGGTCTACTCGCTGGACGAGAAGGCCGCTGCTCGCCAAAACGTGGACGTGACCCTCCAGATCGGTCTCAATCAGATCGAGGCCGAGGACGTGATGCTGCTGGCTGACGAGCTGGACCTCCGTCCCACCACGGCGGCCACGGCGGGGCTTCTCAACGACGTCTACAGGGAGGATTGGCTGCAGGAATTGCTGGGGATGTCGCCCGATGGGGTGCAGGCGTTTTGCCAGGCCAGCGGTGCCCACCCGGAGGCCACCACCGCCCTGCAGCGCAAGCTCAGGGCCATCAAGCGGCGAGGATACATAGCCGAGCAGGCCCACTTTAATATCATTGACGATATGGTGGAGGCGTTGGATAAGGGCAAGCACATCATCCTCCAGTTCGGACGCTACAGCAGCGCGCTGGATTACATGCTGGTAGCCAACGTCGTCACCCGTCGCATCCGCCGCCTCTACCAGCGGAAAGTCGAGCACTACGAGGAGACCAAGAAGCCCAGCGACGCGCCCCGCCCCTTGATGATCACCATTGAGGAGGCCCACAAGTTCCTCAATCCCACAGTGGCCAGGCAGACCATCTTCGGCCAGATCGCCCGCGAGATGCGCAAGTATAACGTCACTCTCATGGTCATTGACCAGCGGCCCAGCGGCATTGATCCTGAGGTGATGAGCCAGCTCGGCACCCGCGTCTCTGGCAAGCTGACCGAGGAGCGCGACATTGAGGCCGTGCTGACCGGCGTGGCCGACCGTAGCACCCTGCGGAGTGCACTGGCGAGCTTAGACACCCGCGAGCAAGTCCTCCTCATGGGCCACGCCGTGCCCATGCCCATCCAGGTGCGCACCCGCAAGTACGACGAGGAGTTCTACAAGGCGATGGGGGCGGGGGAGGTGCGGAGCGCGGTGCAGGACATCGCGGAGTTGTTTGGGGAGT
>CAZVCJ010000014.1:1475-39800 GCA_964625745.1 uncultured Anaerolineae bacterium
AATGAGTTTAACCGGTAAGAACATAGCAATCCTGGCGGAGGACAACTACCAGGAACTGGAGCTTTGGTATCCCCTCTTGCGCTTGCGAGAGGCGGGGGCGGAGGTGAAGGTCATCGGCACAGGCAGCGCGGAAACCTACACCAGCAAGCACGGCTACCCCGTCACAGTGGACGCCGCCGCCGATGAGGTCAAGGCCGCCGACTTCGACGCCGTCATCGTGCCCGGCGGCTACGCTCCGGACCTTTTGCGGCGCTACGAGGCCGTCCTCAGGCTGGTTCGGGAGGCTGACCAGCAGGGCAAGGTGGTGGCCGCCATCTGTCACGCCGGGTGGGTGCTGGTGTCGGCGGGCATCCTGAAGGGCCGCCAGATCACCTGTGTCAGCGCCATCAGGGACGATGTCATCAACGCTGGCGCGACCTATTTGGACCAGGAGGTGGTGCGGGATGGCAACATCATCACCTCTCGCATGCCTGGTGATCTGCCTGCCTTCTGTCGGACCATTATCGCGGCCCTCGAAGGCTGAGAGAGAAGTAGAATTAGGAGGAGGAAAATGGTAGAAGAACTGCCCGTTGCTAAACTACGAAGGGTCTGCGACCCCCAGATGTTGGGCTGTGATACGACCGAGGAAATGGAGCCCCTCGAAACCATCGTCGGCCAGGAGAGGGCGATCAGAGCTCTGGAGTTTGGGCTGGGAATCCAGAAGTTGGGATTCAACATCTACGTGGCCGGCCCCCCCGGCACAGGGAAGACCACTGCCGTCAAGCGTTTCCTGGAGGAAGTGGCCAGGGGCAAGGCTGTGCCCTCCGATTGGTGCTACGTGTACAACTTCCGTGATTCCTATCGCCCTCAGGCCCTCCGCTTGCCCCCAGGCAGAGGGCGGGAACTCCAAAAGGACGTGAAGAACCTGGTGGAGGGGGCGCGGCGAGAGATTCCCAGGGTCTTCGAAAGCGAAGAATACGCTGCCAAAAGGGAAGAGACCACTCAAGGCTTTCAAAGGCAAAAACAAGAGCTCCTCTCTCAAATGGGCGAGAAGGCTCAGGCGGAGGGATTCTTTCTGCAAATGAGCCCCATGGGTCTGTTGATCATTCCCGTGATGGAGGGAAAGCCCCTCAGCGAAGAGGAATTCATGGCTCTGAGCCCGGAAGTAAAAGAAGAAGTGCTGAAAAAGCGGGAGGGCCTGCAAGAGGAGCTAAAGAGGGCCATGAGGCAATTGACGGGCCTGGAGAAGAAAGCCAACGAAGCATTGCGGAAACTGGACCAGGAAGTAGCGCTCTACGCTGTGGGCCCGCCGGTCAGTGAATTGATAGAGGAATACGACGACCTTCCGGAGGTCGTAGCTTATCTGAAAAAGGTGCGGGATGACATCGCAGAGAACCTTGCTCTGTTCAGGGGCGAAGCTCAGGCTCAGCCCATCTCTCCCTTTCCCACGCCTGGGGCAGCAGAGTTGCCCTTCAGGAAATACGAAGTGAACGTGGTGGTGGACAATTCTGAGCTCAAGGGCGCACCGGTGGTCATGGAGTTCAACCCCACCTACAACAACCTCTTCGGCCGCATAGAGAAGGAGGCCCAGTTCGGCGCCCTGATCACCGACTTCACCATGATCAGGGGAGGCTCCCTCCACCGGGCCAACGGCGGCTACCTGGTGCTCCCCGCCGAAGAGGTGCTGCGCAATCCCTTCTCCTGGGATAGCTTGAAGCGAGCCATCAGAAGCGAAGAGATCGCCGTCGAGGAGGCAGGAGAGAGGTTGGGCTTTGTCACCACCAAGAGCCTGCGGCCTGAGTCTATCCCGCTGGACGCCAAAGTGGTTCTCATCGGGCAGCCCACGCCTTACCATCTCCTCTACACCTGGGACGAGGACTTCAGCGAGCTGTTCAAGGTCAAAGCTGATTTCGACACCCGCATGGATCGCACAGACGAGAACACAAGAGACTACGCCGCCTTTGTCTGTACCCTTTGTGGTGAGGAGGGCTTGAAGCACCTCGACGCCTCGGCGCTGGCCAAGGTCATCGAGCACAGCTCCCGGCTGGCCGAGGACCAGGAGAAGCTCTCGGCCAGATTTGGCGAGATCTCAGACATCATCAGGGAGGCCAGCTTCTACGCGGCCCAGGAGGATTCGGCTTACGTGACCGCCGTTCACGTACAGAAGGCCATCGAGGAGAAGTTCTACCGCTCCAGCCTCTTTCAGGAGAGGGTCAACGAGATGATCGAGCGAGGTACTGTAATGATTGACGCGGTGGGGGAGGAGGTGGGCCAGGTGAACGGTCTCTCTGTTTTCAGCCTGGGGGATATCACCTTTGGTCAGCCTTCTCGGATTACCGTCAGCGTAGGTCTGGGGCGGGAGGGAATCATGGACATCGAACGAGAGGCGAAGCTGGGCGGCCCTATCCATACCAAGGGGGTGCTGATCCTGAGCGGCTATCTGGTCGAGAAGTATGCTCAGGACAAGCCCCTCAGCCTCTCCGCCCGCCTGGTCTTCGAGCAGAGCTATTCAGAGGTGGACGGGGACAGCGCCTCCAGCACGGAGCTCTATGCTCTCCTTTCCAACCTCTCTGGCCTTCCCATCAAGCAGGGCATCGCCGTCACCGGCTCCGTCAACCAGAAGGGGGAGGTGCAGGCCATCGGCGGGGTGAACGAGAAGATCGAGGGGTTCTTCGAGACCTGCCAGGCCAAGGGGCTGACCGGCGAGACTTCGTCGAGCTCGGTCGAGACGCAGGGAGTGCTCATCCCCGAAAGCAACGAGCAGAACCTGATGCTCAAAGAAGAGGTAGTGAAGGCGGTCAGCGAGGGCAAGTTCCACATCTGGGCCGTGAGAACTGTTGACGAAGGGATCGAGATCCTGACGGGAGTCAAGGCCGGGGTGAGGATAGAAGACGGGACCTTCGAAGAGGATTCAGTGAACGATTTAGTGGACCGGCGTCTGCGGGAACTGGCAGAGATGATTAAAGATTTCGGCAAAGAGGAGGAGGAAGGCGCAGGGGAGCAGGGAAGCGAGGAAGCAGAGAAGCAAGGGGGAGAGGAGGTGACAGGGGAGGAATGAGGCGACGAGGAATGAGGCGACGAGTAGTGAGCCAATCCGTTAAATCCCACAGTCTGTTGTTCCTTCTCCTGCTGATGTTTATGGTGGTGGTGAGTCGGGCGGGCACTTTGAGGCCATCGCCAGCACACGCGGCCGGCCCGCGAGCTCTGGCTGGCCGCGTGATTGATTCGCAGGATGAGCCGGTGCGCGGCGCAGAAGTGGCTGCCTACTTGAACGATGTAGAGGAGCCCACCGTCGTCGGCGAGAGCCAACCCGATGGCGTCTTCGTGCTCGACCTGCCCGATAGCCCGATAGACTCGCTACGGGTGGAGATCGCGCGCCCACACTTTGAGACGATGAAGTGGATGGCCGAGGATGACGACTTGGACCACCTGCGCCAGGGCAACACCTTGCGTCTGCCCGACATCACTCTGCAGCGGCGTCTCACCCTGGGCTTCTGGATAGCGACGCTGACCTTCGTGGGCATCCTGGTGCTCATCGCTCTGGAGAAGCTGCACAGCACCATGGCGGCGCTGCTGGGCGCGGCGGTGGTGCTGGGCACCAGCTTCGTGGGTGGCGCGATCCGCCACGACCTGTTCATATTCGACTTTGAGCGAGCACTGGAGTACGTGGACTTCGACGTCATTTTCCTGGTGCTGGGGATGATGATTGTCGTCGGCATCATTGAGGAGACCGGCATCTTCCAATGGCTGGCCTATCAGGCCTACCGCCTCTCACGAGGCCGCGCCTGGCTGCTGGTGATCATCTTGATAATCCTGACCTCGGTCACCTCGGCGTTGCTGGATAACGTGATCACCATGCTCCTCATGGCGCCCATCACCATCGAGATCGCGCTGGCGGTGGGCATCAATCCCCTGTCGCTGCTGATGCCAGAGGTGCTGGCCTCCAACGTGGGTGGCATCAGCACTCTAATCGGCACGCCGACCAACATCCTCATCGGCTCCTACGCCAACCTTTCCTTCAGTGACTTCCTGGTCAATCTGACGCCAGGTGTGTTGCTGGCCCAAGCCGCCCTCACCGTTTACGTGCTCATCATCTACAGGAAGGAATACCGGTTAGTTGACGAGGGGCTGCCGCCAGCCCTGTTGGAACGTTTGAGGGAGAACGCCCGCATCACCAAGCCCGACATGCTACGCAAGGCGGGTTTGATCTTTATCGTGATGTTGGTCTTTTTTGTCGGCGGTGAAGCTATCCACCTGGTGCCGGCCGTGACCGCTCTCGTCGGCGCAGTGCTCATGCTTGTGTGGGTCTCGCCCGACATTGAGGAAATGCTCAAGGTGGTGGACTGGACGACGCTGATGTTCTTCATCGCCCTCTTCATGGTCGTGGGAGCCATTCAGGAGGTGGGGCTGATCAGCTTCATCGCCGCTGGTATCAAGGCAGTGGTGGGCGAGAACCTGTCCGTGGCGATGCTGATGGTGATCTGGTCGGGGGCGCTCATGTCGGGAGTAGTGGACAACATCCCCTTCACCGCTGCCATGCTGCCGGTGATCGGCTTCCTGACCCGCACCTTGCCGGGGGCATCGAACCTGACGCTTTTTTACAGCCTCGCCGTGGGTTCGGCCATGGGCGGGAACAGCACCCTCATTGGTTCTTCGCCCAACCTGGTGACAGCCGGCATCGCCGAGCGAGCGGGATATCCCATCACCTACAGGGAGTTCTTGAAGATCGGTTTCCCGGCCATGATCATCACCGTGGCCATCGGGACCTTGTGGCTCTTTATCCGATTCTAGGTCAGGGAATCGGGAAATCAGGAAATCGGGGGATTGGGACGCGACCCTGTTCCCTGATTCCCTAGTCCCTCATTTGTTAGGGAGGTTACTATGGGCAAAATCTTATGTGCCACCCGCGGCGGCGAGGCCAGTTACCGCACCCAGGATGCGGCCATCGCCCTGGCCAAAGAGCGGGACGATGAGTTATTGTTCCTCTTCGTGGTGGATACGTATTTTTTGAACAAGACGGCCCGGGCCGTCCGCCCCGACGTGGTGGCCGAGGAGATGAGCCACATGGGCGAGTTTCTGTTGGCCATGGCCCAGGAGCGAGCCCAGAAGCAAGGGGTAGCCGCCGAGTACGTCATCCGCCGCGGGAAGCTGCGGGACGAGCTGAAGGCTGCCGCTCGCGAGGAGGGCGTTGTTTTGGTAGTACTGGGCCAGCCGGCCGGCACGGGAGGCGCCTTTGTGCCGGCTGACCTGGAGGCCTTCGCTGCCGAAATCGAAGCCGAGACGGGTGTGAAGGCGCGAATCATTTGAGCGCAAGGAGATCTGCATGTGCACTCGTAACCGAGTGGGTCTGGTCGCGCTGGTTCTCTTGAGCCTCTTTGTCTTGCTCCGAGCAGCACCAGCCAATAGTGGAATCGAGGCCGGCGACGAGGTGACGCTGACCATCGTCGGGCGGGTGGTCAACACCCAGGAGGCTGCTGTGGACGAGGCCGAGGTGCGCGTCTTCGTCCCTTCGACAAGCTCAGGACGCAGCGGCGGTGAGGAGACACAGGTGGCCCACACCGACGCCGATGGTTTCTACATTGTGGAGCTGACGCTGTCCGAGTCGCTGATTGAAGCGGAGATAGTGGCCGTGGAGGTCAGCAGGCCAGGCTTTCGTACCACCCGCCAGGGCTTTGCTCGCCAGGAGATGGCCTGCGCGGGCGATCGCTGCCACGTCCGCGTCTCCGACGTTGTCCTGCCCCGTGTCTTTAACCCGGCCTTCTTCCTCGCCACGGCCATCTTCATCGTGGTCTTTGGCTTCATCTCCCTCAACCTGTTGCACGAAACCATCGCTGCTTTCCTGGGCGCGGCGGCTATGCTGGGAGTCAGCTACTTCATCGGCAGCTCCAACGCCGATTTTTGGATCGTCGGCTTTCACCGGGCCGTCGCCTTCATTGACTTCGACGTCATCTTCTTGTTGATGACGATGATGATCTTCATGGCCATCATGAGCCGGACGGGCGTTTTCCAGTGGCTGGCCTATCAGACCTTTCGTCTGGCCCGGGGCAACGCCTTCCTTGTTGCAGCCATCCTCATCTCCATCACCGGCGTCATCTCAGCGGTGCTGAACGATACCACCGTCATGCTCCTGATGACGCCCATCAGCATCCAGATCGCGTTGGCCCTCAATATCCATCCGGCGGCCATCGTCGTGCCAGAGGTGTTGGCCTCCAACATCGGCGGTGCGGCCACTCTCATCGGCACGCCGCCCAATACCATCATCGGCTCCTACGTTGGCCTTAGCTTCAATCAATTCCTGGTCAACATGCTTCCCATTTCTGTGATGAGCATGGTCATCCTGCTGGTGATGACCCACCGGCTGTACCGGGCAGAGTTCGACCGGGAGGGAAAAGCCCCTTCTGCCGCCCTCACCGCGCAACTGGAGGCTGGCGCTCGCATCACCGACCCTGTCTTGTTGCGCAAGTCGCTGTTCCTCTTTGGCATCACGCTGATTCTGTTCTTCGTCGAGGATCGGTTCCACATGCCGCCGGCCGTGGTTGCCATCCTGGGCTCCACGGCCCTGCTGCTGTGGGTGCAGCCCGACGTGAGCGAAATGCTGCGCGAGGTGGACTGGACAACCCTGGTCTTCTTCATGAGTCTTTTCATGATGGTGGGGGGCATCCAGGAGGTGGGCCTGATCCAACTGATCGCCGAATCGGTCAAAAACCTGGCTGGCGACAGTTTGCTGCTGGCCACGCTGTTGGTGATCTGGGTTTCGGCCATCGCCTCGGCGATAGTAGCCAACATCCCCTTCACCGCGGCCATCGTTCCGGTCACTGTCTTCCTGACCCAGACCCTGCCCGGTGCGGAGAACAACGTCCTCTACTGGGCGCTGGCTCTGGGAGCGGGGCTGGGAGGGAACGCTACCTACATTGGCTCAGCGCCCAACATCGTCGCGGCGGGCATCATGGATCGAGCCGGCTTCCGGCTCAAGTTCGAGGACTTTTCCCGCGTCGGCGTGCCCGTCACTTTCGTAACCGTCCTGGTGCCGACGCTGTGGATTCTTATTCGCTACTTCTGGCTGAAGTTCTAAATCTAGGTGCCAGGCACTTCCAAAGTGCCTGGCACCTGCAAGGAGAGAATCATGGGCAAGATACTTTGTGCTACTCGGGGCGGAGAGGCCAGCTATCGCGCCCAGGACGCAGCTATTGCCCTGGCAAAAGAACGAGGCGATACGTTGCTCTTTCTCTACGTGGTTGATCTTCACTTCCTCGATAAGACCGGCGGCTCGATCGTGGTGGACGTGGGGAACGAGGTGGCCAAGATGGGTCAGTTCCTACTTTTGATGGCCAAAGAGCGGGCTGCCGAGCAGGGTATCGCTGCGGACACTGTCTGCCGCAAGGGGAAGTTCCACGGGGAACTAAAGAACGCCGCTGGCGAAGAGGGCGTTTCGTTAGTGGTGCTGGGCCGGCCGGCCGGCGAGGAAAGCGTCTTCAAGTTGGCCGGCCTGCAAGCCTTTGCGGCTGAAATCGAAGCCGAGACGGGCGTAGAAGCCGTCATCGTGTGACCGGACTTCGTCCCAGAAACGCGCTGCCAGTCCAGCCCATACAATGTCCTCGTTGACTGTCCTAGCTATGACCAAGTCGAGGAAAAGATGGCCGCGTTGTTGACCACGATGGGTGGGATGGGCCAATTCGCTACCCCTGGCGAGAAGGTGGTGCTGAAAGTAAACCTCCTCCAGCCGATGGCACCGGAGAAGGCTGTAACCATTCGTCAGCCGATTTGAAGGATAGACCGAAAGGGAAACACGGATGACTCATCATAGAGGCCACACAGCATCCTTAGAAGCCTACGTCTCCGTGGACGTCGAAACGGCAGGGCCTAACCCAAGCCAGTACCCCCTGCTATCCATCGGTGCCTGCCTGGTGGCCGATCCGCAGCGCACTTTCTATGTGGAGCTGCAGCCCGTCAACCACCGCTTCACTCCAGAAGCACTGGCGGTCTCCCGGCTGTCGCTGGAAGAACTGACCGAAGGCGGGCTGCCTCCAGTCGAGGCTATGGCCTGCTTCGAGACCTGGCTGGCAGCTCAAGTGCCCTCTGGTCGGCGGCCCATATTCGTGGCCTTCAACGCGCCTTTCGACTGGATGTTTGTCAACGACTACTTCCATCGCTTCCTGGGGCGGAATCCCTTTGGTCACGCCGCCCTGGACCTGAAGGCATTCTACATGGGACTGGCGGGCGTCCGTTGGTCGGAGACCACGATGCGCTCCGTCGCCGCCCGGTATTTGGGCAATCGTAAACTCACCCACCACGCCCTCCGCGATGCGCAGGACCAGGCCGAGCTGTTCCAGAAGATGCTGGCTGAGGCAGCAACACGAGGATAGAATGTGCCTCGGAGTCCCTTGGCATCCTGATCCCCCAGTGCCTTTATCCCGTGGTTTCCTCGTAAACAAAATTGAATTGCGGAGGTTGGAAAGATGAAGAAAGATACCCTGAGACAAACGAGCGATTTGCTGGCTGTGATGGCAACCATTGTGATCAATGGATTGGCAAACGCGCTCCCGCTCAACGGGCAGACCACCGGCGAGATCTCGGACCGATTCCAGGTGTACTTCGTGCCGGCTGGCTACGTGTTCTCCATCTGGGGACTGATCTACGTGGCCCTGGTTGCCTTCGCCGTCTACCAGGCGCTGCCTGCTCAGCGAGACAATCCACGCCTGCGCGGCATCGGCTACCTGTTCACTCTTAGTTGTGTAGCCAACATCGCCTGGCTCTTCCTCTGGCACTACGAGGTCTTCCCCTTGACCCTGGTGGCCATGCTGTCGCTCTTGCTGCTGCTGATCGTCATCTACTTGCGCCTGGGCATCGGCCGCGCTCAGGTTCCCACCGCCGAGAAGTGGCTGGTGCACGTCCCGTTCAGCATCTACCTGGGCTGGATCACCGTGGCCACCATCGCCAATGTGACCTCGCTCCTGGACTACCTGAATTGGAGTGGTTGGGGCGTCAGCCCTGAGGCGTGGACGGTGATCATGCTGGTGGCAGGCGTTGTTATCGCCTCGGCGGTGAGCCTCACCCGGCGCGACGTGGCCTATATGCTGGTCATCGTGTGGGCCTTTGCGGGCATCGCCGTGAAGCAGGCGGGCACGCCGGTAGTGGCGACCGCCGCCTGGGTAGCGACTGCGTTGGCTGCGCTGATGCTGGTGGCGGGCTTGCTTTTCAAACGGCGCCAACAGTCTGCCAAAAACTAATGGAAGTAACTCGGCTATCTCAACAGCGACTGGCCGAGATTCGGATGCCGTGTCTGGTCATCACTGGCGACGATGACCGCATTCCGGACTGCGGTCACATTCCCCACGAGGAGTGCCCGGAGCCGTTTTTGCAGGCCGTGACCGATTTTCCGGACAAACTGCCGTGAAGCTCGAAGGAGTGGAATAATGGCCAGGGTGCAAATCAACGCAACTGCCCCGGATTTCACACTGGAGGATTTCCGGGGCCAAACGGTCCGACTCTCTGGCTATTGAGGAGACAAGCACGTCGTCCTGGTCTTCAACCGGGGCTTTAAGTGACCATTCTGCCGTCGGCACATGGCGCAGTTGCGCCAAGACTACCAGGAGTTCGTGAAACGAAAAGCCGAGATTGTAGTCGTTGGCCCAGAAGGGCCACAGGCTTTCGCAGATTATTGGCGGAAGGAGGAACTTCCCTTCGTTGGTCTACCAGACCCGAAACATACCGTGCTCAAGCTCTACGGCCAGGAGGTTGATCTATTCAAACTGGGGCGTATGCCGGCCCAGGTGATAGTTGACAGGAGAGGCCAGGCACGTTACGTGCACTACGGCCATTCCATGAGCGACATCCCACCCAACGAGGAGATTCTGGCACTGCTGGACGAACTGAATCGAGAAGAAGAGCCATAAGTTGTGGGGCAAAGGAGGAAGACAATGCAACTCCAGAACGTACTGGCCGTTGTGCTCGGCGGCGGGCGAGGAGGCCGCCTTTACCCGCTGACCAAATTGCGGGCCAAACCGGCTGTGCCTATCGGCGGCAAATACCGTCTGATTGACATCCCCATCAGCAACTGTATCAACTCTGGCATCACCCACATCTTCGTCCTCACCCAGTTCCTTTCGGCCTCCCTGCATCGCCACGTCTTCGGGACCTACAAGTTCGACGTCTTCTCCGGCGGCTTCGTCGAAATCCTGCCCGCCGAGCAGACGTTGACCAGAGCCGACTGGTACCAGGGGACGGCGGACGCAGTTCGCCAGCAGGTGCACCGTTTCCTCAGCAGGGAGCCGGAGGACGTGCTGATCCTGGCTGGTGACCATCTCTACCGCATGGACTATAGCCAGTTCATTAGCTTCCATCGGGAGAGCAGGGCTGATGTCACTGTTGCCGTCCTTCCGGTCTCAGCGGCGGATGCGCTTCGCTACGGTATCCTCCAAACCAACGACGAGGGGCGCATTGTTGCCTTCCGGGAGAAGCCCGAGGGAGCAGAGGCTCTGGAGGGTCTGGAGAGTCGCCACGGGGACGAGCGACCCTACCTGGCCTCGATGGGAGTCTACGTATTTCGGATGGACGTGCTGGTTCGCCTGCTGGAAGGGAGCAGCGGTGACGACTTCGGCAGGCACATCATCCCGGCTGCTATCGAATCAGTGCGTGTTTACGCTTTTCCCTTCGATGGCTACTGGGAGGACATCGGCACCATCTCCGCCTTCTACGAGGCTAACCTGGCCCTCACCCGGCCTGACCCGCTTTTTGACTTCTACGACCCCCACCGGCCCATCTACACCCGCTCCCGCTTTCTGCCCCCCTCAAGGATAGATGGCTGCCGGATGGAACGGGCAGTGGTGGCCGAAGGCTGCTGGCTATATGATTCGGACATCGAGGAATGTATCATTGGCCTGCGCAGCGTGGTGCGGCCAGAGGCGCGGCTACGCCAGGTGGTGATGATGGGCGCTGACTTTTACGAGGACGACGACGAAAAAACAGAAAACCGCCGCCTGGGACGGCCTCACGTGGGCATTGGCCCGGGTGCTCACATCGAACGGGCGATCATTGACAAGAACGCTCGCATCGGGCAGGGGGTCATCATCCGTTCCCACGAGGGAGAGCCGGACCATGAAGAAGAATACTACGCCATCCGGGATGGGATCGCCGTCATCCCCAAGAACGCCGTCGTACCAGAGGGGACGGCCATCTGATAATCAAACGACGACGTTGGGCGGGCCTCTGGCGCTGGGCGAAGGTACCCCGGTGTTGGGTGAAGGTCTCCGACCGAGCCCTTGGGCGGTGAGTTGCTGATGACCATCACAGTTGAAGTTCTGTCTCAATTACCGTTCTTCGCCGGGCTCGCCGAAGGCGACTTGCTAGAAATCGCGACCTACGTCCACGAGCGCACCTTCTCGCCTGGTCAGGTGATCACATTGGAAGGCGAGCCTTGTCGGGCGGTGTACTTTGTCGCCCACGGGGTGGTGCGGGCCCTCCGGCTGTCCCTCGAAGGGCGCGAGCAGGTGCTGGCCTATCTTGGCCCTGGCGAGCCCTTCAACCTCGTCCCTGTGCTAGACCGCAGACCCAATCTATCCACCGTGGACGCTTTGACTGAGGCCACGCTCTACACCATCCCCTGCCAGCGCTTCCATCAGATCATGCGCGACCACCACGAGGTGGCCCTGGCCGCCCTGGAGCACCTGGCGGCGGAGGTGCGACGTCTGAGCGACATGGTGGAGGGCCTGGCCCTGCACACAGTGCGCACCCGCCTGGCGCGTTTTTTGCTGGCCCAAGCCGAGGGCATGCGGCATCCCAAACGCTGGACGCAAGAGGAAATCGCTGCGCACATCGGCACTGTGCGCGATGTGGTGGGCCGCACGCTGCGGGCCTTTGCCGACGATGGCCTGATCCGTCGAGAGCGCGGGCGGATCGTGGTGGTAGATCGGGCCGGGTTGGAACGCGAAGCGATGATGAGTGGATAAAGTGTGATTTTATGTGGATAATCATGCGATTGTCCGCAAAGGCATACGCGCCTTGTTAGAGCAGGTCGAGCATATCGAAGTCGTGGGAGAGGCCAGTGACGGACAGGAAGCCGTGGCACAGGCGGAATCTTTGCACCCGGACGTGATCCTGATGGATGTGCAGATGCCGGTGATGGATGGCCTGGAGGCCACGCGGCGCATCAAAAGCCAGTGGCCGGAGGTCAAGGCCGTCGCCTTGACAATGCACGCCAACTATCGGAGCCAGGCACTCGCTGCCGGGGCCGACGCCTTCTTGCTCAAGGGATGTACGGCAGAGGAACTGCAGGCCGCTATTGTGGCCACAGTCTGATGATAAAATCATATCAGCGAAAGGAGTCTAGACCAATGAAGAAAGCTGTTTTGCTACTCACACTTTTTGCCATGCTGGTGACAGGGAGTGTCGTCACCGCAGCACCACCGAGCCAGGTACCCGACGGGGAAACGTACGTCGTGCAACCGGGCGACTGGCTCACGAAGATCGCCGAGAAGTTCTACGGCGATGCGAACGCCTACCGCGTCATCGTGGAAGCCACCAACGCCAAAGCCGCTGAAGACGCCAGCTTTGCCGTGATTGACAACCCCAGTCTCATCAGAGTGGGGCAGAAACTGTGGATTCCTGCTCCCCAAGTGGCGACCGAGGTCATTGCCTATATGCCACCCGTGCCCTCCGAGACCCAGGATGGACACTGCTGGACAAACTTCTTGAACTCGCCATACTCGTGGAGCTGTATGCTTGACAGCCAGATATTCGAGCCCTGCCTCACCGCGGCAGATGGTGAAACCATCGTCTGCAACATTGATCCACTGAACGAGAGCGAGCATTTCGCCCTGAACCTGACCGAACCGCTCCCTGAGCCGCAAGAAGCTCAACCAGATGCTCCGATATCGTGGACGACCTGGTTGCTAGAGTTGAATGATGGTGTCATTTGCGGCCTGTTCAGCGGCGCGGGAATTGGGTTCGATGAGAAGCGTGTCAACTACGGTTGCACAGACGACACGAGCATTCTTGGCGAACCTCAGCCCGGCACTGTCTGGACGGTCGAACAGATCGAGGTTGGCCATAACGAGGATGGCTTCTTCATCAAGAAGTCGGAAATCGTGCCGGTGATCAGGGCCTGGCAGCCAGGTGATCCCACCACTACTGGGAAAGGACTGACCCTGGAAGCTCTGAAAAACGCGGAATATCAGGGAATCTACAATGAGCCCGTGCAACTGACCGATGGGAAATATGAAGGCGAGCCCTTCGTCCCCGGCGGCGCCTCGCGGCCAACGGTCACATTGCACCCTGAAGTTTACGCCTTCGGCGATCTCAACGGCGACGGGGTGGACGATGCGGCGGTTATCCTGATCGAGAACTCTGGCGGCAGTGGCAACTTCCGCTACCTGGCCGCTGTCATCAATGAGGGTGGGGCGCCGGTGAACGTCGCCACCCAGTTCGTGGGTGACCGCGAGCAGATGCAAGCGCTCACCATCGAGAGTGGTGAGATCACCCTCAACATGGTCGCCCACGGCCCGGACGATCCGATGTGCTGCCCGACCCAGGAGGCGACGAAGGTGTACAAATTGCAGGATGATCAACTGGTTGAGGTGCTGGTGGCTCTGGAAGGCACCCTGTGGACGTTGGTCTCTTATGGCGATCCAAGCGACCCTCAACCTGTCCTGGAGGATAGTGAGATCACGGCCGAGTTCGACAGCGCTGAGGGCAGAATCCATGGCTCCGCTGGCTGCAACAGCTACTTCGGGTCCTACGAAGTAGACGGAGATGCAATTACCTTTGGCCTGCCAGGTTCCACCCTGATGGCGTGCGCTGAACCAGAAGGTGTCATGGAACAGGAAGTGGCTTATCTGGCGGCGCTGGGATCCGCTGCTATCTATCACATCCAGGGCGACCAGTTGGAGATGAGAGATGCTGACGGCGCGCTGGCGCTGCAATTCACGGCGAAGCCGACAGAACCAGCCGCCGGTGAAGCATACGTCGTGCAACCGGGCGACTGGCTCACGAAGATCGCCAGGAACTTCTACGGCGATGCCAACGCCTACCGCCTCATCGTGGAAGCCACCAACGCCAAGGCCGCTGAAGACGCCAGCTTTGCCGCGATTGACGACCCCAGTCTCATCAGAGTGGGGCAGAAACTGTGGATCCCTGCCCAGGCACAGCCAGTCGCTGCTGAAGGCGACCTGACCCTGGAGGCCCTGCAAAACGCTGTGTATCAGGGCATCTACGATGAACCCGTGCAACTGGCCGACGGGCGGTACGAGGGGGAACCCTTCGTCCCAGGTGGTGCGTCACGGCCGACGGTCACATTCCACCCTGAAGTCTATGCCTTCGGCGATCTCAACGGCGACGGGGTGGATGATGCAGTGGCCATTCTGATCGAGAGCTCCGGTGGCAGCGGCAACTTCCGCTACCTGGCCGCTGTCATCAATGAGGGTGGGGCGCCGGTGAACGTCGCCACCCAGTTCGTGGGTGACCGCGAGCAGATGCAAGCGCTCACCATTGAGGGTGGTGAGATCACCCTCAACATGGTCGCCCACGGCCCAGATGATCCGATGTGCTGTCCGACCCAGGAGGTCACAAAGAGATATCGGTTGCAGGACGATCAACTGGTTGAGCTATGAGAGAAGGTAGTAAGGTAAGGTGCAACGCACTCCGGGTGGCAGAGACAGAAAGTGCGTTGCACCTGGCCATATTCTGTTTGGGAAGTGGAACATGGATACGGAGGACTGACGACAGCCAGGCGCGGGGGCCATTGTGTTGTTTCACGACGGCGGTGGCGATCAGTCCCAGACGGTGGAGGCGCTGGAGACGATCCTCGAGACATTGAGCAGCCAGGGATACGCCTTCGAGGTCGTGTGTCCGTATTAAGGAGAAGAAAGCCAAATCATCTTTGGTGGCGGGGCTGGAGCGAGGGGCTACAGGCGGGTGGAAAAAAGTGACTTTTGTCATAGACAGATGGCTGTCCTGATGATATAATAAGGACAGTAGTTTTTTGGTGGGAGGAGATGGGGATGAGTAGGACATGGACTTTGCCCCAGGTTGACGAGACTCGCTGCACGCTCTGTGGGCTGTGTGTGGAGGTTTGCCCTTGCCACGCCGTGGAGCTGGGGGAACAAGGGCCTATATTCTCCTGCCCGGCAATATGCCCCACCCCTGATACCTGTATTGCGAGTGCAAATGACTGTCGTCTGTGCGAAGAGGTCTGTCCCACCGGTGCCATCACCTGTGCCTTCGAGATTGTCCTGGAGGCTGGAGACGTGAAACATGACTATGTTCGGTGAATTCGTTTACCTGGATAACGCCGCCGCTACCCGTCTGGACGAGCGTGTGCTGGAGGTGATAAAGCCCTACTTGTTTGAGACTTATGCGGTGGCCACCTCCCAGTTCGGCTACTCGCCGGGCATCGAGGCCAGGGATGCCCTGGACGCTGCCAGAGCCACGATTGCCCGTGCCCTGGGGGCCGCGCCTGAGGAGTTCATCTTCACCTCCGGGAGCACTGAGTCCAGCAATATGGCCCTCAAAGGCGTCGCCCTGGCCCTGGGCGAGAAGAAGGGCAGGCACATCATCACCTCCAGAATCGAGGATTTCGCCGTCCTCCACAGCGCCAGAGCCCTGGAAAAGCAGGGCTTCCAGGTGACCTATCTCGGTGTGGACGAGCACGGGCGGCTGGACCTCGATCAACTGCGCGAGGCAATAACGCCGCAGACGATTCTGGTCTCGGTCCAGGCGGCCAACCAGGAAATCGGCACGCTGCAAGACGTGGCCGCCGTCGGCGCGATCTGTCGAGAGCGTGACGTGTTGTTCCACACCGACGCTACGCACAGCTTCCTGCGGGTGCCGCTGGACGTGCGAGAAGTGCCGGTTGACCTGGTCACAGTGGCGGCGCATCTGATCCACGGCCCCAAGGGGGTGGGCGGATTGTACGTGCGCCAGGGCACGCCATTGGCCAAGTGGATGGACGGCGGCTTTCAGGAGTTCAACCTGCGGGCCGGGTCGGAGAACATCCCCGGCGCGGTCGGGTTCGCCAGGGCGGTGGAGTTGGTGACGCCAGAGGAAACGGCTCGCCTGCAAGATATGCGCGACCGACTGATCGAGCGGCTGCTGCGGATTCCGCACTCGCGCCTCAACGGCCATCCCGTGCTACGGCTGCCCCACAACGCCAACGTCTCGTTCCGCTTCGTCGAGGGCGAGTCCATCCTGCTGCACCTGGATATGCGGGGCTTCGCCGTCAGCACCGGCTCGGCCTGCTTCAGCCGCTCGTTGGAGGCCAGCCACGTCATCCTGGGCATCGGCGGCAACCACGAGCGGGCGCACGGCTCGGTGCGCTTTACCTTTGGCCGCTTCAACCAGGCCGAGGACGTGGACGCGGTGGCGGATGCCATAGCGGACGTGATCGAGAAGTTGCGGGCCATCAGCCCGTTGGGGAAGGAGTAATGAGTAACGAGGAACGAGTAACACGAAACACGTGATATGCGTGACGACCGCGAGGAGGTAAGTGCAAATGCCATTACCATACAGTGAGACCGTGATGGAACATTTTCGACATCCGCGCAACGTGGGGCGGATCGAGGACGCCGACGCCAAGTCAATCGAGGGCAGTCCTGCCTGCGGTGACATGGTGGCCGTCTATCTGAAGGTGGACCCGGAAGACCTGCGCCTCACCGACGTCAAGTTCGAGTCCTACGGCTGCGCCTCCAACATCGCCACCGGCTCCATCATCACCGAGCTGGCCAAAGGCAAGACGCTGGAAGAGGCCAAGGCGATCACCTGGAAGCAGGCCTCGGAGGCGCTGGGCGGCCTGCCGCCGATCAAGACGCACTGTTCTGTGTTGGCCGTGGACGGGCTGCGGGCGGCCATCCAGAACTACGAGGAGCGCCATGGGCTGGTCAAGGAGCGCGTGCCGACCACCGTCGAGGTGGTGCGCAAGCGGCTGAAGCACGTGATGAACCCGCTGGTCGGGCTCGACCTGGTGCGCACCAAGGTGGTCAAAGACATCGAGGTCAGCGACGGGACGGTGCGCGTGGTGCTCGACCTGCCTGCCGACCACCAGTTCGCCGCTAACATTCGCGAGGAGATCACGGAAAAGATCGAGCCTTTGTGGGACGTGGACAAGGTAGTAGTGGAGTTTACGGAGTGAGGTGGAACAATGGCTGAGATCAAGGTGGATACCCGAGAAGCGAAGTGCCCGGTGACTGAGGCACATATCACCGTGGATTGCCGGGGGGAGACTTGTCCCGTGCCGCTGGTGGAGACCCGCAAGGCGCTGCGCCGGGCCGCGCCGGGCGACGTGGTCGAGGTGGTGGGCACGCACCCGGTCTCGAAAAAAGAGATCCCGATGGCGGTCGAGGCCCTGGGGCTGGAATTGCTGAGCGTCGGGGGAACGGACACCGACTGGACGATCTGTATTCGGCGTTGAGAAAGTCACGATCAACCCCCTATCCAGCGTGAAGGACAGGATCGGGGTGAGTATGATTGATGCCGCGGAGCGTGATGGATCTATTAAAGAAGACACCATCATCCTGGAGCCCACCAGTGGGAACACCGGCATCGCCCTGGCCTTCGTCTGCGCGGCCCGTGGCTACAGGCTGGTTCTGACCATGCCCGACACGATGAGCCTGGAGCGCAGGAGCCTGCTGAAAGCGTTGGGGGCCGAGCTGATTTTGACTCCCCTGGCAACGTGGAGGAGATCATCGGTGATGTGGACCTGGTCCTGAATGGAACGGATGACTTCGAATCGAGGTTGATTCCCACGAACTCACCGTCTTTCCTGATGGCCGCGCTATCGTCAAGGGCACGACCGACGAAGTCCTGGCCAGGACGCTTTATGCTAAATACATCAGCTTGTAGAGAGGCACAAGAAACCTGGTTTCTCGCTCCAAGTGGAGGAAACTATGAATGTGGAAAAAATCCGAGAAGACTTCCCCATCCTGCAGAGGAAAATCAACGGCCATCCGCTCATCTACTTCGACAACGCCGCTACCACCCAGAAGCCGCAACAGGTGCTCAACACCATTCAGACATTCTACACGCGATACAACGCCAACGTCCACCGCTCGTCCCACACCCTGGGGCAGGAGGCCACCCAGATGTACGAGCAGGCCCACGAGAACGTGGCCCACTTCATCAGCGCTGAAGACGAAAGGGAAATCGTATTCGTCCGCAACAGCACGGAGGCCGTCAACCTGGTGGCCTATTCCCTGCTTCACGGCGAGAGCGAAGGGCTAAGGCTTGAGCCCGGTGACGAGATCGTCCTGACCATCATGGAACATCACTCTAACCTGGTGCCCTGGCAGGTTCTGAGGGACAAGGGAGGCGTGGTGCTGAGGGTGGTGGGCATCAACGACGATGAAAGGCTGGACCTGGAACAACTGAAGCGGCAGGTAAGCGGGAAGACGAAGCTGGTCTGCTGCACCCACGTCTCCAACGTGCTGGGGATCATCAATCCCATCCGCGAAATCGGGCGGATCGCCCACCAAGCTGGAGCCCTCTTTTTGGTGGATGGGGCGCAGTCGGTGCCCCATATACCGATTGATGTGAAGGAGCTTGGCTGCGACTTCCTGGCCTTCTCCGGGCACAAGATGCTGGCCCCCATGGGCATCGGGGTGCTGTATGGAAGAAGGGAGTTCCTGGAGGAGATGACGCCCTTCTTATACGGCGGGGACATGATAGCCGACGTCAAGTTGGAGGGGGCGAGGTGGAACAAGCTGCCCTGGAAATTCGAGGCGGGGACATCCAACGTCTGTGGCGGGATAGCCCTGGGCGGGGCGGTCGAGTTGAGAAGCGGCCAGCGCCTGGAGGGAGCGGTTGACTACCTTCAGCGAATTGGGATGGATAAAGTGAGGGCGCACGAGAAGGAGCTCACCGAATATGCGCTGGCTGGCCTGCGAGCCGTCCCAGGTGTTCGGCTATACGGCCCTTTGAACCTGGATGAGCGAGTGGGTGTCATAGCCTTCAATGTGATCAAGCGCGGCGAGCTGGTTGATTCCCACATTGTGGCCGCGTTCTTGAACGACGAGGGCATAGCTGTGCGGTCGGGGGGGCACTGCGCCTATCCCCTGGCCGACCGATTGGGCGTAGAACGAACAGTGCGGATCAGCTTTTACATCTACAACACCAGAGACGAGGTGGACTGCTTCGTCGAGGTCTTAGACGACATCGTGAGGCACAGACTTTTTTAGGGAGGACGCTATGTACAGCGAGGAAGTACTGGAGCACTTTAGAAATCCGCAAAACGTCGGTGCCATTGAGGACGCCGATGGCTTCGGCCAGGCAGGGGGCGGCCCCAAGTGCCCTGAGGACATCACCTACTTCTGGATCCGGGTGTCCGATGGCCGTCTGGTCGAGGTCAAACACAAGACCTTGGGTTGCCCCGTGGCCATCGCCGCCAGCAGCATGACCAGCGTCATGGCTCAGGGCAGGACCTTGGCAGAGGCCCTGCAGATCACGCCGGAGATGGTAGCGGGAGCGCTGGGTGGCATCCCGGAGCGGAAAGCGGATTCCACCGTCGGCCCCGAAGCCTTGCGTCAGGCAATTGCCGACTATTGGGCAAGGAGAAAGTAGACATGCTATCAAAATGTACGAGCGGATAAAAGAAGAAGCGCCATCCCACCATCGGCAACAACGTGGTGATTGGTACGGGAGCGACGATACTTGGTCCCATCACCGTGGGAGACAATGCCAAAGTCGGCGGCGGCGCGGTGGTGATCAAGCCTGTTCCTCCCGGAGCAACGGTGGTGGGAGTGCCGCCGAGGATCGCGGGGCCAAAGAAGCCGAAAGGCCCAGGGACAAACCTGGAACACGGCAGGTTGCCCGATCCGGTGCTGAAGTCCATAAGCGAGATTTTAGACAGGCAGAGCAAGCTCGCGGAAAGGGTGCGGGAGCTGGAGACGGCCCTGCCAGGGGTTGTCCCTTTGGCCTTGCCCACGGAGGAGATCAGAATAGTGTCATTGACAGGAGGAGGGAAAATGGAAACACGAATTCGCGAGGTCCTGAAAGAGGTGATTGATCCAGAGGTTGGGATCAGCGTCGTAGATTTAGGGCTGATCAAAGAGATCGTCATCAACGGCGGATCGGTGGAGGTGCGAATGGTTCTGACCACGCCCGCCTGCCCACTGGTTGATTATCTCGTTGAGCGGGTGATGCGCAAAACCGAGAGTGTAGATGGAGTTGAGAACGTCGAGGTGACCCTCCTGGACGAACCCTGGAGTTGGGAGCGCTTCGCCAATAGGACAGATAGCTGATCTGTCAGGCTATGAGCTTCGATAGCAATGAATTCCATAAGCATTCCCCTGGTCTTCCTGGCCGGCTTGTTGTCCTTCCTCTCGCCTTGCCTTCTCCCACTGGTGCCAATTTATATCAGCTACCTATCGGGAAGCAGCATCTCTGGCGAGACATCATCCAACCGCTGGCACGTTCTTAGCCACGCCCTGTTCTTCGTCGCGGGCTTCACCCTGGTCTTCGTTATCCTCTTCGGCCTGCCCACCACTATCCTGGGCAGCGCTTTGCAGCAGTATAGAGACTGGATAACCAGGATCGGCGGGGCGATCCTGGTTTTATTCGGCCTGCACACCATGGGGATCGTCACCATCCCTGTCCTCAACATGACTCGCCGGGTAGATGTGGGGGCGGAGATGAAGCAAGGCTACGCTCGCTCGGCCCTGTTGGGTGTGACTTTTGCTGCGGGCTGGACACCCTGCATTGGCCCACTGCTGGGCACGGTGATGACGCTGGCTTTCGCCGAACCCTCACGGGCCTTGATTTTCATCTTTACCTATGCCATGGGCCTGGCTATCCCCTTCCTGCTGGCGGCGGCGCTACTGGCGCAGGCCACCGGCTGGTTGAAGCGGCTCAACCAGCATAAGCGGGCGGTGGAGATCGTCAGCGGGTTGCTGATGGTCGGGGTAGGGGTCTTGCTCATCACCGGCACGTTCTCCGTGCTAAACAACTATTTCATCCGCATCACACCTGAGTGGTTGCTGCAGTACCTGTAGATTGGAGGTTAGAAGTCAGGCCGACCCTCCGACCAACTGACCATCCGGCCAAATGGAGATACATAAATGGACAAGTTCTTGCTGTCTTTACGTTGGCTCCCGTTGATTATCCTGGCCACGCTGCTGGTGATCTCGACCGGGTGCCAGACCTCTGGTGAGCAAAGAATAGTTGAGCCTGCTGTGGGCAGTAATGCACCTACCTCGAAGGTCAAAGGA
Source organism: uncultured Anaerolineae bacterium (assembly GCA_964625745.1). GTDB lineage: Bacteria > Chloroflexota > Anaerolineae > VGOG01 > VGOG01 > CAZVCJ01. The sequence continues at coordinate 22,643 of CAZVCJ010000014.1, forward strand.
GCCCAGGCTCCGGACTTCACGCTGACCGATCTGGACGGCGCTGAGGTGCCGCCAGGCGACCTGCGAGGCCAACCGGTGCTCATCAATTTCTGGGCCACCTGGTGACCGTACTGCATTCGATGTCATATTCATGGAGGGAAAAGCGATGGCAGATAAGGTGACCATCATCCAGCACAGTGGCGACATGGACAAAATCTACAGCGCGCTGATCATCGGCAACGGGGCGCTGGCGATGGGCATGGAAGCGACGATTTTCTTCACCTTCTGGGGACTCCAGCGGCTGCGAAAGGATAACGCCCTGAGCCTGCCGAAAGGTGGCCTGGAAAAAGGCCCGCTCTCCAAAATGCACATGCTGGGCCTGGGGAAGCTGATGATCGAGCAACGCATGGATAAAGCCAACGTGGCCTCATTGGAAAGGCTGATGGCCGACTTCAAGGAGCTGGGCGGCAAGATCATCGCCTGCGAGATGACCATGGAGATCATGGGCATCAGCCGGGAGGATCTGCGCGAGGAATTGATTGACGATTACGGCGCCGTGGGGACCTACATCCAGGAGGCTCGCGAGTCGGCCATCACGCTGTTCATATAGGGCAGGGAGCTGGGCAGCCGGGTAGCTGAGCCGGTGAGCCAGGAGTAATAAGGAGGTCGAGGAGATGGGCAAGGAACAAAAATGCGACAACTGCGGCGATGAACAGATTACTTTGCCCGTCCAGGGCATGACCTGCGCTTCGTGCGTGGTCCACGTGGAACGGGCTTTGAAAGGCGTTGAAGGGGTGGCCGATGTCAACGTCAACCTGGCCACCGAAACGGCCAGCGTAGAGTTCACCCCTGAGGGCGCGGAAGTGAGCCAGTTGATGGCTGCCGTGCGCGACGTTGGCTACGACGTAGCCACCGAGAAGGTGTCCCTGCCCATCGGCGGGATGACCTGTGCCAGTTGCGTGGCCCACGTCGAAGGGGCATTGGCTAAGACACCCGGCGTGGTGAGCGTCAACGTCAACCTGGCCACCGAAAAGGCCAGCGTGGAGTACATCCCCACCGTGACCGGCCTGCCCGATTTCCGCCGCGCCGTGGCCGAGGTGGGGTACGAGGTACTTCCTACGGCGGAAGAGAAAGCAGAAGAAGAACTCTCACGCGAGGTGCGCAAGATGCAGGACGCCCGCCGGCGGATGCTCCTGGCCTGGCTCTTCACCGGCCCCATCATCGTGTGGATGCTGCCGGAGATGCTGGCTGGCCTGGCCTGGCCCAACCCGACGGTTTTCAAGCTGGGGATGCTGCTGCTGGCCGCGCCGGTGCTCTTCTGGGTCGGACAGCCCACCTACAAGGCTGCCTGGCGGTCCACGATTCACGGCGCGCCCAATATGGACGCCTTGATCGCCATGGGCACCGGGGCCTCCTTCCTCACCGGCATCGCCTCTTTCTTCGCCCCCATCCCCTCCTACGCTGGCGTGTCGGCTATGATCATGGCCTTCCACCTGACTGGCCGCTACGTGGAGGCCAGCGCCAAGGGCCGCGCCTCGCAGGCCATCCGCAAGCTGTTGGAACTGGGGGCCAAGACCGCCCGCATCGTGGTGGACGGCCCTTCGACAAGCTCAGGACACAGCGAGGAGCGAGAGGTCCCTATTGACGAGGTGCAGGTTGGCGACGTGATGGTCATCCGCCCTGGCGAGAAGATTCCCACCGACGGGGTCGTGGTTGAAGGGGAGAGCGCGGTGGACGAATCCATGGCCACCGGCGAATCCATGCCGGTCAACAAGCGCCCCGACGACGAGGTGATCGGTGCCACGGTCAACCAGGATGGTCTGCTCAAAGTGCGGGCCACCCGCGTGGGCAAGGACACCTTCCTGGCCCAGGTGGTGCGTCTGGTGGAACAGGCCCAGGGCACCAAAGTGCCCATCCAGGCCTTCGCCGACCGGGTGACGGCCGTCTTCGTGCCCATCGTGATCGGCATTGCCCTGCTAACCTTCCTGGTCTGGTTCCTGTTCCCCAATGCGCTGCGTCCCATCGCTGTGTGGGCCAGCCAGTTCTTGCCCTGGGTGGACCCCAATCTAAATACCTTCACCCTGGCCCTGATCACCACCGTCTCGGTGCTGGTCATCGCCTGTCCCTGCGCCCTGGGGCTGGCCACGCCCACGGCGTTGATGGTCGGCAGCGGCATCGGGGCCGAAAACGGCATCCTCATCCGCTCCGGCGAGGCCATCCAGGCCATGCGGGACGTGCGGGTGGTGGTGTTTGACAAGACGGGGACGCTGACCAGGGGGAAGCCTGAGGTGACGGATGTGGTTGTTTCAGGTTCGAGGTTTCAGGTTTCAAGTTCGGAGCAACCCGAAACTCGAAACTCGAAACCCGAAACCCTCTTGCGGTGGGCGGCGTCGGTGGAGGCGGGAAGCGAGCATCCGCTGGGTAAGGCGGTGGTGCGTAAGGCCGAGGAGCAGGGGATCGCTCTAGGCAACTTGGCCGGCTTCGAGGCGCTGCGCGGCAAAGGCGTGCGGGGCTTAGTAGACGGAAAGACTGTGTTGGTGGGCAGTCGGGCGCTGATGGAGGGAAACGGGGTGGGTGTAGCAGCGATGGAAGACGAGATGCGTCGTCTGGAGGACGAAGGGAAGACGGCGATGTTGGTTGCGGTAGCTCCCGAAGTTCCCCGGAGTTCCCCAGAGTTCCTGCAAAGAGATGGAACTCAAAGGAACTCGTGGGAACTCGGGGGGATCATCGCTGTGGCCGACACCCTCAAGGATGATGCCGTGGACGCCGTCCGCGAACTGAAGGCACTGGGCTTGCGCACGGTGATGATCACCGGCGACAACCAGCGCACGGCGCGGGCCATCGCTCATCAGGTGGGCATCGTCCACGTACTGGCCGAGGTGCTGCCGGAGGACAAGCTGGCCGAGGTCAAACGATTGCAGGCGGAAACCGATGGATTGGTGGCTATGGTTGGCGACGGCATCAACGACGCCCCGGCCTTGACCCAGGCCGACGTGGGCATTGCCATCGGCACCGGAACGGACATCGCCATCGAGGCCGCCGACGTCACCCTGGTACGCGGCGATCTCTCCGGCGTGGTCAGCGCGGTGAGGCTCTCCCGCGCCACGTTCAACAAAGTGATACAAGGGCTGTTCTGGGCTTTCTTCTACAACGTGGTCATGATCCCGCTGGCCATCCTGGGGATGATGCACCCGGTTCTTGCTGAAATCGCCATGGCCACCAGTTCGGTGACGGTGGTCACCAATGCCAACCTGCTGCGACGGGTGGACATCAGACCCAGTTATATCCGGCATTAAAAACTGGAAGGAGGTGAGCAAGATGGCAGTAGATCCGGTCTGCAAGATGGAAGTGGATCCCAAGAAGGCCCCAGCCAAGAGCGAGTACAAGGGCAAGACCTACTACTTCTGCGCCCCAGGCTGCAAAGTGGCCTTTGAGAAGGACCCGGAGAAGTATCTCAAGGGTGAGGGCGAACACGCGCACTGAGGGTATTGCCAGAGAGCGTTTTCACACCTGGCTTGGTTGTGTCGAACGGTAGCTGGCAATCGAAGTAAAAAGCATAGGAGCAAAGGAGGCAATGTCATGAAAGCAAGAAAAATTAGAGAAGGCATTTACTGGATGGGTGCTGTGGATTGGGATCGGCGCTTGTTCGATTCCCTCATCCCACTGCCCGATGGCACGAGCTACAATGCCTACCTGATTCGTGGGAGCGAGAAAACGGCTCTGCTGGATACCGTTGATCTCAGCATGACCGACATTCTCATGTTCCAACTGGAGAGCGTGCCGCGCATTGATTACGTCGTCGCCCACCACGCGGAGCAGGACCATTCCGGAGCCATCCCCCAGGTGCTTGAGAAGTACGAGGACGCGAAGGTCGTCGCTACACCCAAAGGGAAGGGAATGCTGATGGATCACCTGCTCATTCCAGAGGAGAAGTTCATCACCGTCGAGGATGGGGAAACTCTGTCGCTGGGGGACAAGATGCTGGAGTTTATCCACACCCCCTGGGTTCACTGGCCTGAAACCATGGTGACCTACCTGCCGGAGGAGCGCATCCTCTTCACCTGCGATTTCTTCGGTTCGCACCTGGCCACCACGGACCTGTACGTCACCGAAGAGTGGCGCGTTTACGAAGCAGCGAAGAGGTACTATGCGGAGATCATGATGCCCTTCCGCAAGATCATCCGAAAGAATCTGGAAAAGGTCGGGGGGCGCAGAATTGATCTCATCGCGCCGAGCCACGGTCCCATCTATGACCGACCAGCGTTCATCCTTGACGCCTATCAGGATTGGGTCTCGGAGGAGCCTAAAAACATGGTGGTCCTTCCCTATATCTCCATGCACGGTAGCACCGAGAAGATGGTGGAATATCTGGTCAGTGCGTTGGCCGAAAGAGGGGTCACGGTGCACCAATTCAATCTGGCTGTGACCGACATCGGAAAACTGGCCATCACCCTGGTGGATGCCGCCACCATTGTCATCGGGACGCCTACGGTGCACGTCGGCCCGCATCCCAACGTTTTCTACGCCGCATATCTGGCCAATGCTCTGCGGCCCAAGCTAAAGTTCGCCTCGATCATCGGCTCCTACGGTTGGAGCAGCAAGGCCATAGAACAAATCGCTGGGTTAATCCCAAATCTGAAAGTAGAGATATTGGACCCCGTCCTCTGCAAGGGGTTCCCCAGGGAGGCTGATTTCAAGGCGTTGGACAACTTGGCGGCTAACATCGCGGAGAAACATAGGGAGCACAATCTCGTTAACTGAGGAGATCATTTCCAATTTCTCTGATACGAAAATGGAACCTGCAGCGGGTGGAGATCCGGCCACTCCACATGCGAGAAGCGTCGTCCCCGCTTCCAGGCAGGGGACTATCAGTCGTTCGGTGAAGGCAGTCGCACGGTGAAGGTACTCCCTTCACCGGGGACGCTGTGGACGGTGATGTCGCCGCCGTGGGCACGGACCAGCTCGCGGGCGATGGACAGGCCCAGCCCGGCACCCCCCAGGCCTGCCCTGAGCGTGGCCGAAGGGCCCCGGCTACGGGCCCGGTCTACGCGGTAGAAGCGGTCAAAGATGTGAGGCAGGTGCTCAGCGAGGATGCCTGGCCCGCTGTCGGAGATGGCGATCAGGACCTCGCTGCTACCGGGCCCGGCGCGGTGGGCGCTCAATCGCACCCGACCCGAGGGGGTGTAGGTGTACTTGATGGCATTGTCCAGCAGGTTGAGCACCACCTGGGTCACGGCGTCTGGGTCAACGCAGACCGTCAGGTCGGGAGCAATCTGCGCTGTCAGGGCCAGTCCTTTGGCCTCGGCCAGAGGGCGAGTCTGCTCGATCAGATCAGTCAGCAGGACGCTCAGGTCCACCGCCCGCCGCTGGAGGGATACTCCTTCGGCGTCGGCCCGGGCCAGGGCCAACAGTCGCTCCACCAGGTGGCTCATCTGGTCCACTTCCTCATCTACTTCTGTCAATACCTGGCGATAATAGTCGGCGTCGCGGAGGCGGGCCAGGGCCAGGCTCAGGTCACCCTTGATGATGGTCAGCGGAGTGCGCAATTCGTGGGAAGCATCGGCGGTGAAGCGGCGCTGGCGGCGGAAGGCCTCATCCAGGCGGGCGATCATGGCGTCGAAGGTGCGGGCCAGTCGCCCCAGTTCGTCGTCGGGCAGGTTCAGGTTCAGCCGTTGGCTCAGGTCGTGGGCGCTGATAGATTGGGCGGCACGAGTGATTTGATCCACGGGGCGCAGGGCGCGGCTGGCCAGAAAGAGCCCGCCGACGCTGGCCAGGGCCAGGGTCACCGGCAAGGCCAGGGCCAGGGTCCAGCGGAAAGCGGCCAGGGTTTGCTGTACGTCGTCCAGCGAGAGGCCCACTTGCACGAAGCCAACGACCTGGTCTCCATGGACCACCGGCGTGGTGTAGATACGGATCAGGGTATCCTCCACGCGGACGGTTTGGAAGACCTCTTGTCCGCTCAGGGCTGTTGCCAGGACGGCCGGGTCAATCGGCACGTTGCCCATGTCGTGCACCCCGGCCTGTTCTACCACCTGCCCCAACGGGTTCATGATGCGCCAGAAGTGCTCTCCTTGCTTCGGATTGTTCCACAGGAGGGGTTGTTCTAACTCGGCGGTCAGATGGCCCTGGTCGTCCACTTCCAGGGTGTTGGTGACCAACGCTGCGCTACTGCGAAGGAGGCTGTCCAGGTCGTCGTACAGGGTGATACGCAGGGCCAGGTAGAGTGCCCCGCTGAACATCGTCAGCACGACGGCCAGGAGCAGCACGTACCACAGCGTCAGGCGCACGCGGATGGGACGGAGCCAGTTGCGCAGAGCCATTTTCTCTCAAGCCTCGATCTTGTAGCCCACGCCGCGCACCGTCTGGAGCAGTTTAACCTCGAAGCCTTTATCTATCTTGCGGCGCAGGTAGCGGATGTACACGTCCACCACGTTGGAGGTGGTGAAAAAGTCGTAATTCCACACGTGTTCGGCGATCTGAGTGCGGCTGAGCACCTGGCCCGGGTGGCGCATGAGCAACTCCAACAGGGCATACTCGCGGGCCGTCAGTTCGATGACCTGCCCTCCCCGGGTGGCCCGGTGCGTGAGGGTATCCAGCAGCAGGTCGCCTACCTGCAGGCGAGTGGTTTTGATCTCACCGCTGCGCCGCAACAGGGCACGTATCCGGGCCAGCAATTCCTGGAAGGCAAAGGGCTTGACCAGATAGTCGTCGGCCCCGCTGTCCAGCCCCTGCACCCGGTCCTCAATGGCGTCCCGGGCGGTGAGCATCAGGATGGGCACTTTGTTGCCCTGGGCTCGTAGCTCGCGACACACCTCGATGCCATCCTTCTTGGGCAGCAGCACGTCCAGCACGATCAGGTCATAGTCCACCACGGCCGCCCAGTCCAGGGCTTCCTCGCCGTCGTAGGCCACGTCCACCGCGTAGCGCTCTTCTTCCAAACCGCGCTTGATAAAGGCAGTGATCCGCCGTTCATCTTCCACCACCAGGATGCGCATTGCCAATACCTCTTCACGTCGCTGGGGGCGTGTGTAAATCTTGGGGGAGCGAGTGCCGGTTGAGTAGCGAAGCGTATCGAAACCGAGCGAGCGGCTCTTGGGCGACCCGCTTGGCCTGGTTTCGACAGGCTCAACCCAAGGATACGTCGCTCCGCTCCTACTCGGCCGGCGCTAGATTCACTCTTTTCCTCACGCTCCCCCAACTCATATATGCGCCCCGTCGCTGGTTGAGAAACGTTCGCTCAAGACACGTACAGTGCGACCAGCAGGCAGAGGCCACCCACGGCCAGGGAGGCCAGCACGTCGCTGGGATAGTGGACGCCCAGGTAGACCCGACTCAAGCCGACCAGGACAACCCACAGCCCGGCGCCGACCCACAGGGCGACCTGCCGCCAGCCGCTCAGTCGCTGCCCCATCAGCCAGGCCAGCAGGCCACCCAGAACCGTGGCCGTCAGGGTGTGGCCGCTGGGAAAGCTCCAGCCCCTGGCCGCGGTCAGCCAGGGGAACAACTGAGGGCGGGGCCGGGCAAAGAGGAGCTTGAGCCCTTGTCCCAAGCCCGCGCTGCCTGCCAGAGTAACCAGCAGAGTGACGGCCTCCGCTCGCTGCCTGACTTGCCGCCACCAGCGGAGGCCCAGCCCCAGCGCCAGCCCGCCTGTCACCAGGCCGGAGGCGCTGGCCGTGACCACCCTCATGGCCGCCGTCAGCCAGGGCGACGCCAGGCCATGCAGGGCACCCATCACCACTCGGTCAAGGGCGAATCCTTCGCCGGCCCACACGTCGCCCGTCAGTACGCCAAAGGCGCAGACGAGCACCGCGGCCAGCGCCAGTCCCGGTAGCCGGGTCATCACCCTGGGCCGCGGAGCCAGGGCGGAGACCGCTGGCCTGTCCATGGGGTCCGTTCTCTCCATATCCGCGTTTACCTCTGTTCAAGTATACACTCAGAAACAAGACAAGTCAAGGTCCCAAAGACCGCTCAATTATGAAACCGATTCCCCTGGCGTAGTACTTGTGCTCGACCAGCGTCCCATCCACCGTGACCGTGTCGGAGACCACGACACAGGTCACACCCAGGATGACCTTGGTTTCGGAGCGGAGGGGTTATAGCTCCCGCAGCGCCTCCACCACTTTCAACGTCGCCAGTCGGCGGGCGCTGATGAAAGTGCTTGCCAGCATCCCGGCGACCACGAGCCCGGCCAGCGCCAGCAGTTCCAGCCCCGGCCAGGCCAGTCCTTGGGCCGGGATGGTGAACACCACCGCCAGCAGCATCACCAGCAAGCGCGTCAGCGCCACGCCCACTCCCGCGCCGATGACCAGGCTCAAAGCGCCAATCGTGGCCGCCTCGGCGAACAGGAAGCGCCGCAACTGGCGCAGGTTCGCGCCCAGCGCGCGCATCGCGCCGAACTCGCGCTGGCGCTCGTTGATCATCGCCAGCAGGAAGATGGCCAGGCCCACTGAAGCGACGAGCAGCGTGTACAGGCGCTCCATCGCGCCCAGCCCGCCCAGGTTCAGCGCGGTCAGCGAACTCTCCTCGATTTTGATCACCGTCTCGGTGTTCTGAATCCGCACCGGGAAGACGTCCCGGTATTGGGCCGCCAGTGCGTCGGATACCCGCGCCACGCTGCCCGGCTGCCCATCGGTTTTCAGCAGAAAGTAATCCATAGCCGGGTTGCCCGAACTTGTGGTCATAAAGTCGCGGTTGAGAATAAAGTCCGAATCCTGCGCCGAGGTCGGGAAGTAGATGAACAGCCCCACGGCCTGCGCCCTCACGTCGGTGTACGTCTGGGTGTTGCGGTCGTACAGGCGCAGCAGCACCGGATCGCCGATGAAGATGGCGTACTTTTCGGCCTGTTCGACCGAGATGATGACGCCGTTGGGGGTGTTCGCCAGCGCGTCGAGCGTCTGACGGGCTGAGCCGGGGGCATAGTTCGTCGTGCGGTTGGTCAGCGCGTCAACCGTGCGTTGGGCCGCGCCGTCCACGAAGAAGCTGTCGGGCAGGTAGGCCACCTGCCGGAACGAGGCCACGTCAATGCCATACACCGTGTTCTTCTCCAGGCCGACGAGGGCCTGCGTGTCGCGGGCGACCGCAGTCACGCCCGTGACGCCGGGGATCTGCAGTTGCGCGGCCAGGGCCGGCCCTTGTGGCGTGTTGAGCGCGGGCGTGAAGCGGATGTCCGCGCCCACGACGTACTGCGCGTCGAGCTGCTTCTCGCGGGCGTACGTTTGCTGGAAGAGCGCCAGGCTCACGCCGAACGAGAGCGTCAGCGCGATGACGGTCGTAGCCGCGCTCACCCGCGCGGCGCGGCGGGCGACCGATTTGCCGGCCACTTCCCCGATGTCGCCGAACACCCGGCTGAAGAGGGCCGCGAGCGGTCGCGCAGTAGCGGCCAGCCCACCCTCGACCAGGCGCAGCGTGAGCAGCGTCAACCCGATCCAGGCGAAGAACGGCGCGAGGAAAATGTAAAACGACAGTGAAATGGCCGTGCCTTCGCTGCCGGAGGGCTTGAAGCCGCCGTTCAGTTGGGTGACGATAAGGACGACGCCAGCGGCGCCGAGCAGGATCACGTCGAGGTAGGCCCGCTTCCAAAACGGTGCGGCCTCCACGCGGCGCACCGTGCGGCGTTCCTGCACGATTTCGCGCCGCAGTGCGCCAAAGGTGGGCAGGAAGGCGGCCAGAAACGTGAGCACCAGCCCAGCGAGGAAGGCAACGCCGGCCGACTGGCCGAACGATCCCCAATTGAAGCCGGGTGCGAACGGGTTGAGCCAACTCGCCGCCTGCGTTCCCCCGCTGACGAGCAGGCTGAGGATGCCAAAGGCCAGCCCCAGTGCCGACCCACCCACGGCGAGCAAGACCGAGGAGGCGGCGACGATGGCCGTGATCTGGCCGGGCGTTGCGCCGCGTGTGCGCAACAGGCCAATCTCGCGCCGCTGCGCTTCGGCGAACAGTTCCGCCGCAAACCTGGAAAGATAGGCGGCCAGCGCCACGCCGGGCAGGCCGAGGAAGATGAACAGAATCTTGGCCGAGAGCACGTCGGCTTGGGCGACTTTGAACGCGCCAGACAGGTTGTTCACGGCTTTGAGCTGGCCGGGAAACAACCGTTCTACCTGGCGGCGCAGGGCGTCCGTTTGCAGCACCGCCCGCGCCGGGTCGGCGAGCAACTGGGCGCGGTCAATCTCGACGTGTACCTGCGGGTCGAGAATGATCGCGCCGGGGGCGAGTGAGGCTGGCGGATTGGCGACGAGCGCGGCCAACGGGGCCTGCAAGTGGGTGTGGAACCAGTCGAGGTCCACGAACACGACGTCGGCGACGACGGCGTTCTCGGCTTCGGTGGCCGTGGTGAACAGCGCGTCGGCGTTGCCCATGTTGACGATGCCGGTCACGGTCAGCGTGACGGGTTGCTCCAGGCCCGTAAAGGTGAGTTGGAGCGCGTCACCCACCTTCAAGTTTTGGGCAATCGCCATGGCTTCGCTCACTGCCACTCCGGAGGCAGTGAAGCGGCCTGCGTTCACTTGCAGGAGGTCGAAGGCCTGCCAATATGATGGGGCGATAGCGAACATGCGTCCGGCCGGCGAGGGCTGCGTTCCGCCCACCTTCATGGCCGTGGCAAAGTCGGCGACCGCGACGGGTTCGGCGGCGACGAAGCCGCGCTGTGTCGAGAGCGTCGCTGCTACCTGGGCCACGTCCACGTCAGGCGTGGTGGCGTGCGCCACGATGTCCAGCCTGACCGGCGCGAGCGCGACGGCAGTCATCTGCCGGGCGGTTGCATCCACGAAGAACAGGATGCCGGCGAACAGCCCCACGGCCAGCGCAAGGCCGAAGAGATACGTCCCGCTGCGACGCGGGTTGCGCGTCACCAGGCGCCAGGCATAAGTGAGTATCAACGTGCACCTCCGTTCCCGGCCACGAGGTGGCCGTCCTTCAACTGCAAGATCCGGCCGGCGCGGGCGGCGACCTCAGGATCGTGGGTGACCATCACCAGCGTTAGTCCCTGCTGTCGCACCAGCGCGGTGAGGACGTCCATCACTTCGGCGGCGGTGGCGCTGTCGAGGTTGCCGGTCGGCTCGTCGGCCAGCAGGATGAGCGGGCCGTTCGCCAGCGCGCGGGCGATGCCCACGCGTTGCTGCTGTCCGCCCGAGAGTTCGTCGGGCAAGTGCTCGGCCTGGTCGGCCAGCCCGACGAGGGCGAGCAGTTCTTCGGCGCGGGCGCGGCGTGCGGCGCGCGGTGCGGCGTTCAACAGCAGGGGAAACTCGACGTTCTCGCGCGCGGTCAGTACGGGAAAGAGGTCGTGGCGCTGAAAGATGAAGCCCAACTTCTCACGGCGTAGCGCGGCCAACGGTTCTTCGCCAAAGCCCGCCAGGTCGCGCCCATTGAGGAGCACCTGGCCGGCTGTGGGTCGGTCGAGGCCGCCGAGCAGATTGAGCAGGGTGGACTTGCCGCAGCCGCTGGGCCCCATGATGGCGACGAACTCACCCCGCTCCACGGAGATGTCCACTCCGCCGAGGGCGGTCACGGTAGCGCGGCCTACACGATATTCGCGCTTCAACTCGATGGTCTGCAAAACCGGCTCAGGCATAGGCGGACTCGCTTTCGAAGAGCTGCCCGTCAGCGATTCTGACCTGCCGTCCGGCGCGGGCGGTCACGGCTTTGTTGTGCGTCACTACGATGAGCGTCAGCCCACGGCTGGCGTTCAATGCACCGATCAGTTCCATCACTCTGTCAGCGGTGGCCGAGTCCAGCTCGCCGGTCAACTCGTCGGCCAGCAGGAGTTGCGGCTCATTGGCCAGCGCGATCGCAATCGCCACGCGCTGCCGTTCGCCACCGGAGAGCTGTGCCGGCGTGTGGTTGGCGCGCCCGGCCAGGTCCACTTCCGCCAGCAGTTGACGGGCGCGGACGGCCGGTTGTGTGTGCCCGGACAACTGCAACGGCAGGGCGATATTCTCCTGTGCCGTGAGGAACGGAATCAGGTTGTCGGTTTGGAAGACGATGCCGATGTGATCGCGGCGGAAGACAGCGCGGTCTTGCTCACTGAGGCGGGCGATGTCGGTCCCGTGGATCACGACGCGGCCTGCGCTGGGCAGAGCCAGCCCGCCGACCAGGTTGAGTAGGGTGCTCTTGCCCGCCCCGGAGCGCCCGGTGATGGCCACGAACTCGCCGGCCTGCACCGCGAGCGACGCGCCGCGTAGGGCGACAGTCTCGACGTCACCCTCTTTGTAAATCTTATATAGGTCTTGTACAAGAAGAGTGTCCATGTCATTACCGTTTCCGCGAAGAACACGACAGAACACGAAGGAACTGTGTGTTCTTCGCAACTGAGTTACCTGGTCACCTTGAAAGTCAAGGCGATGTCGCGCACACCTTCACGGTCGTAGTGGCTGCTGGGCCCCGCTACCGTGAGAATGGCGAGGTGGCCATCGGCTAGCGGCATGTAATAGCGCTCGTCGTGTGCCGTGTACGTTTTGCCGGTCACGGCCGAAGTACCGGTCGCTTCAAAGCCGAGGATGATGGCGTCCTTCACTTCAGTGGAAGCGGCGAGGCTGAGCTGCTTGAAGCCGGGGAAGGCTGTGGCCACTGCGGCCACATCGTTCTGAGCGTAGGTCATGGCATCCATCCCCACGGGCGGGGTCACGAACTCCAGGGTGAGGCTGTCGTCGCCGCCGACGAATTTGACGCCATGGGTGACGGAGTTATCCCGGGTCCACGGGCTGGGATAGCCGATGGCGAAGCCCTGTGCGGCATCGGAGTAGGTAACGAGTGCCGCTTCCACGCCGCCCTCTTCACTGCCGCCCTCGTTGTTATTCACGACAGGTCGTGTTGGCTGAGGGGTATCGTTCGTTGCCGGTTTGCCCCCGCACGCGGCGAGCGCCAGTGTCAGGATGAGCGTCGCCACGGCAAGGCTGCGTCGATTCAAATTCATGGGTTGCCTCCTGTAACCTCTACAATCCTGAGGCCGGCATCCAGCCGGCCTCAGGATACTCCAATGCAATTGTTGCGCCAGTCAACCGAGCTTATTGCCCCGGTGCGTCTTCGGCGTGGGGCGTCTCCAGTGCATCGTCGGCCTGGCTCTCAAACTCGTCCTGAACGTTGTCCTGATCATCAGCCGCTCCATCTACACTGTCGGCCTGGCTCTCGACCTCCTCCTGGACGTTGTCCTGGTCGCCAGCCGCCTCGTCCGCGTCCGCCTGCTCAGTGCTCAGGATGTCACCGTTGCCAGCGTCTACCTTCACATCCAGGCCATTGCTTAGTTCGACGCTGTAGACCAGCGCGCCGTTCTCGTTGTCCAGTTCCACCTTGACGACGGTCGCGCCGGGGTTGGCGTCCAGAGCCGCTGTCTTGGCCTGTTCCGGTGTGATGGTAGCCGAGTCAGCCAGCGCTGCCGCCTCATCCGCCTCGCTCACGCCCTCGTACTGGGCGTCGTCTACACGGATCGAGGAGTCGTAGCTGGGGAGCTGCTCGTTCGGGCCGGTGTCGGCCTGCTCTTCGGTCTGGGCCTGGGGTGTTGGATCCTGGGCGAAGGCGGTCATCGCGACACTGCCCACCAGCAGGGCTGCCACCAGCACGCCGAGGATTCCGCCACCGATTAGCCACTTTCTCATGTTTTGTCACCTCCTTTCTCTCGTGGTCTCGAACGACGGAGCTTTGGGTTCCGTTGTTCTAACCTTATCATACCCCATTTACATTAGAGGGCGGTGAAATCTTTATGAGAGTTTTCTCATAAATGACTTTTGTCATAGACGGACGGCTGCCTTGATGATATAATAAGGCAGCCGTTTTTTGATGAGAAGTGTGAGGAGAGAGGGATATGCGCATCCTGGCCGTCATCTCAGGCGAGTATGGACAGCGGCACGTGGACAACATCCGCGCCCACGGCCCCATGGACTGGGAAGTCGAGGTCTGGAAGGCGCCGTCTGTGCTACCGCCGGTGATAGACTACCCGGAGGATTACCTCCCAGACGAACTCCCGTCAGCCGACCTGATCCTGTCCTTTGGCGAGCACCCCGGCGTGGCGGAACTGCTCCCCGGCATCGCGCGGATGACCGGCGCCCAGGCGGTGGTCGCGGCGGTGGATAGCGAGGTCTGGCTGCCGCGCGGACTGGCCCGGCAGTTGAGGGGCTGGCTCCAGGACATGGGCGTGGTGTGCGCGACGCCCAAGCCCCTGTGCTCGCTGACCGAGACCCATTACAGCCTTGCCCGCCGCCAGCGGCTCGAATACGATAGTCCTCTCATCGCTGAGTTTGCGCGCCACTTTGGCCAGCCGAACTTGCGCATCACCGTAGACCCCGAATCGCGCCTCATCACCTCGGCCGAGGTGCTGCGCGACTCCGTCTGCGGCTGCGCATGCTACGTGGCCGAGAGGTTGGTGGGCGTCTCGGCCGACGATGCCGAGCAGGAGGCCGGCCTGCTGCACCATCACTATCCTTGCCTGGCTACCATGGGAATAGACTCCGACTACGGCGACACGCTGATGCACATCTCCGGCAATCTCTTGAAGAACAACGTCCGCGCCCAGGTCAAGCTGTTCAGGGACATACGCTACCTGAAAACGGCGGAGCGGAGCGAGTAGTTTAATGGGGTTATATTTAGAGCCTGCGAATGAATCCGCGCTGTTGATTTGACTTTCCTCAGCAAAGGTGTAGAATTGGGATGGGCGAATATGTAGACAGGTGAGCAAAATGGATCGCTTAACACAGCCCGGCCAACGTCCCTACTTTTTCTGGGACTACGAGATCACCGATGAGGAAATTCGCCGCATCCTGCGTGACGGCATCCCGTCCGAGAAGGCCTGGATTATCAGCCGCATCCTGGAGTATGCCAAATGGGATGACATCTGGCGCTACCTGACGCTGGCGGATATCCGCGATAATTTCGCCAAGCTTCACTTTCGGTGGCGGCAGGATCGGGAACTGTGGGCCTATGCCCTGGACAGGTGGATGCGACATGGCTAACCAACAGTGTCCTGAACCCGTCGAAGGATGGCTCACAACTCTGCAGGCGGCCTTCCTCACGCGCTTCTTCGCCACCGATACTGGTCAACTCTTCTTCCTGACCGGCGGCACGGCTTTGGCCGCCTACCACTTGCATCATCGTCTGAGCGTGGACCTGGACCTGTTCACGCTGGACGATTTGGCTCTGCGGGAGACCGACGTGCTGATCCCCCAGTTGGCCGCCGACCTGGGGTGTCGTATCGGTCGGGCACGACGGACTGAACACTTTCGCCAGTTTCTCCTCGAACCCGAAGCCGGAGAATCCCTGCAGATAGACCTGGTGCGGGACTTTGGCCCCCAGTACGGCGAGCACATCAAGATGGGGGACATTGTCGTAGACAGCATGGAGAACATTGGAGCCAACAAGCTCACTGCTATCCTGGGGCGCACCGAGCCCAAGGACTTTGTAGACCTGTACTTCATCCTACATGCTGGGTACGATTTCGACGACTTGCTGGCGAAGGCTCAGGAAAAGGATCTTGGCTTGCAACCCTTTTTTATGGCTGGGACACTGCTGCAGGTTCGCAACCTCCGTCACTTGCCGGCTACCACTCCCCCGCTCACGCTCCCCGAACTTCAGGGTTTCATCATCCCTCTGGCCGACCGGCTGCTCGACCGATCGCGCCCACCGGGGAACTGAGGAAGTGACTTTTGTCATAGACAGACGACTGTCCTGATGATATAATGGGGACAGTCGTTTTTTGGTGATAGAGGAGCCAACATTCTCTTGATAAAGGATGGATGATGTCCAATCGCTTAGCAAACGAAGCCAGCCCTTACCTGCTCCAGCACGCCGACAATCCCGTTGATTGGTATCCCTGGGGCGAGGAGGCGCTGCAAAAAGCAAAAGCCGAGGACAAGCCCATCTTCCTCAGCGTTGGCTACTCTGCCTGCCACTGGTGCCACGTGATGGCCCATGAATCCTTCGAGGACGAGGGGGTGGCGGCGGTGCTGAACGAGCATTTCGTCAGCGTCAAGGTGGACCGCGAGGAGCGGCCCGACCTGGACCGCATCTACATGAGCGCGGTGCAGGCCATGACCGGCCGCGGCGGCTGGCCCATGTCGGTGTTCCTCACGCCCGAAGGCCAGCCTTTTTACGGAGGCACCTACTTCCCGCCCAAGCCTCGCTACGGGATGCCCGCCTTCACCGACGTGCTGCGGGCCGTGGCCGATGCCTGGCAGAATCGGCGGCAGGAACTCGTCGAAAGTGGTCAGCGCCTGGTGGCAGTCATCGAACAGCAAAGCGCCATCAGCGAAAACTCGAAACCCGAAACCTTGAACCCTGAAACGTTAAACACTGCCTTCGAGAACCTCTGGCAGCGCTTTGACAGGACGCACGGCGGGTGGGGCGACGCGCCGAAGTTCCCCCAACCGATGGCCCTTGAGTTCCTGCTTCTCTATCACCACAGCACAGGTGATCCCTTGGCGCTGCAAATGGTGACCCAGACTCTGGAGGCAATGGCTCGTGGAGGCATGTACGACCAACTCGGCGGTGGGTTTCATCGCTACTCCGTTGACGACCACTGGTTGGTTCCGCACTTTGAGAAGATGCTGTACGATAACGCACAATTGGCCCGCGTCTATCTGCACGCCTGGCAGGTGACCGGCGAGCGGTTCTACCGCACTATCGCCGAGGAGACCCTCGACTACGTGTTACGAGAGATGACCGATCCAGAAGGCGGGTTTTACAGTACCCAGGACGCCGACAGCGAGGGCGAGGAGGGGAAGTTCTTCGTCTGGACCCCGTCTGAAATCCGCGACCTGTTGGGCCAGGAAGCTGAGGGGTTCATGGCTGCCTACGGTGTCACCAAACGCGGTAATGCTTCGACAGGTTCAGCACATGGTTTCGAAGGCAAGAATATCCTGGAATTCGTCGGCCACATAAGCCAGCGGACAGAACTGGCAGGCGCGCGGCGCAAGCTGTTTGCGGCCCGCGAGCAGCAGGTGCATCCAGGGCGCGACGAGAAGGTCCTGGCCTCCTGGAACGGTTTGATGTTGGCTGCCTTCGCCGAGGCCGCGCGGGTGCTCTCCCCCTCTCCCAGCCCCTCCCCGCCCCCCCTCGGTCCCCCCCAACTCTGGGGGGGAAGTGGGGGAGGGGAGTCTACTTCCCCCCTCTCCCAGGATTGGGAGAGGGGGGCTGGGGGGGTGAGGGCGGAAGTCTATCGCCAGGTCGCCGAACGCAATGCCGACTTTCTCCTGAGCGA
>CAZVCJ010000015.1:0-23477 GCA_964625745.1 uncultured Anaerolineae bacterium
CAAAAGGGTTTGGCTCTTTGGGATTTCGCAGGGTCACGGTGTTGGAGTCCCCAACTTGTTGGGGGTTGCTGCGCCACACCCCCAACAAGTTGGGGACTCCGGCTCACTACCCACCCTAACTCCCAAAGAGCCAAGAGTTTGAGGTTTGGCAACGCCATGACCTATGCTGAGGTAGTCGTCAGTACCCCCATCCGGCGACAAGCAATCTCAGATCTGGAAGAAGGCTCTGAGAACACATACAGCCCTTTGAGCCTCGCCTTTCATTATTCCATCCCCCCCACCTTCGAGGAGAAGGTAGCTGTCGGCCAATTGGTGCAGGTGCCCTTCGGCCCCCGTCGCCTGCAAGGCATCGTGGTGGGCTTGACCGACAGGGCCGCGGTGCTTGAGACCAGGGACATCGAGGAGATCGTTGACCTTGAGCCCGTCCTCTCTCCGCTACAGATCGAGCTGGCTCGCTGGATCAGCAGCTACTACCTTGCCCCCCTCATTGATTGCCTGCGCCTGATGCTGCCCCCCGGCCTGGAGCAGCGCGCCGATCTCACCGTGGAGCTGAGCGAGTCGGCGAAGCAGCGAAGCAGCGAAGACCTCACACCAGAGCAGCGTGTAGTGATCGAGTTCCTGCGCCAGGAGGGCAAGCAGTGGGTGAAAGATCTGGCGCGGTTCCTCGAGATAGAGGACCCACGCCCGGTCGTAGATCAACTGGCTCGCAGGGGCATAATCACCAGGCGCTCGGAATTCGAGAAGCCTCGGGTGAGGCCCAAGCGAGCCCGCTTCGTCCGCCTCATTGCCGACGAGGAAAGAATAACCCAGGCCATTCCCAAGTTGGGCCATTCGTCCAAGCAGGCCGACGCGCTGGAATTCCTGTCCCGCAGTGAGGACCCTCTGCCCACCCTGTCCGATGTCTGTGCCAAAGTCGGCTGCACCGACGCCTCCATCCGCGCTCTGGCCGAGAAGGGCCTGGTCCAGATCACCGAGAAGCGCACTCTGGTTGCCCCTCTGCTCTCGCCCAGGGCCATAGACAAGGCTGTCGCCGCACACCTGCGCCGAGCCTCCAAACAGGCGTCTGCCCTGGCCCTCCTGCGCGACCGCCCTGAGCCTGTAGAATTGTCGCAGTTCTGCAGGGAAGCGAATTGTTCCTATTCCGTGCTACGGGAACTGGAGCGAAAAGGCTACGTGCAACGCTTCGAAGAGAAGCCAGTGGTCATCCTGCGCCTCCCTCCGGATGAGGTAGTGGACAAGATAGTCGAGTTGCGCGGCGCCCAGAAGCAGGTGGAGGTGCTGGATTTTCTGCGGGCCGAAGAAGAGGGAGCCATCTGGGTAAGCTGGATCTACGCCGAGACAGGTTGCAACCTGCGCGCGTTGAGGGACCTGGCCGCCCATGGCCTGATCAGCCTGGAGGAAAAGGAGGTCTGGCGTGACCCGCTGGAGGAGCGGGAGTTCGTCCTCGATGTGCCGCCGAAGCTGACGCCGGATCAAGAGGTCGCATGGGAGGAGATTGAAAAGGTAATAGGTCAACGAGTAATAAGTAACGGGGGTAAGAAACTCGTTACTCGTTACCCATTACCCGTTACTCTACTTCACGGCGTCACTGGCAGTGGCAAAACCGAGATCTACCTGCGCGCTTTGGGTGCAGTCCTCAAGCAGGGCAAGCAGGCCATCGTCCTGGTGCCTGAGATCAGCCTCACCCCCCAGACCATCCGCCGCTTCGCCGCCCGCTTCCCCGGCCGCCTAGCCGTCATCCACAGCCGGCTCTCCCTGGGCGAGCGCTACGACACCTGGCGGCGCGTCCGGGCCGGGGACGTGGACGTAGTCATCGGCCCCCGCTCGGCCCTCTTCGCACCCCTGCGCCACCTGGGCCTCATCGTCATTGACGAGGAGCACGAGGGTTCATACAAACAGGAGATGACTCCTCGCTACCACACCCGCCAGGTGGCCGTGAAGCTGGCAGAGCTGGCGGGGGCGGTGGTCATCATGGGCAGCGCGACCCCCGACGTGGTCTCCTACTACCGCGCCCGACGGGGAGAGTACAGATTGCTGCGCCTGCCGAAGCGCATCATGGGCCATCGGCGGCGGATCGAAGAACAGAAGGTGAGTTATAAGTTGCAAGTTACAGGTTACAAGTTTCTAAGCGACGAGGCATGCTATGCCGATTTGCCGCCGGTGCGAATCGTTGACCTGCGGGAGGAGCTGAAGGCCGGCAATCGCGAGATCTTCAGCCGCGCCCTTCAGGGAGCCTTGCGTGAGACCTTGGATAAAAATCAGCAGGCCATTCTGTTTCTGAACCGCCGTGGGGCGGCCACTTTCGTAATGTGCCGCGACTGCGGTCACGTTCTCAGGTGTCGCCGCTGCGAGGTGCCCCTGACTTACCACCTCCCTGGTCGCAAACGAGCTCCCTCTGTAGAGGAACCCCGCCTGGTCTGTCACCGCTGCAACCGCGATGATCCGGTGCCCCAGGTTTGCCCTAACTGCGGGAGCAAACGCATAAAGTTCTTCGGCGTCGGCACTCAAAGGGTGGAAGCCACTGTTCAGAGGCTTTTTCCCCAGGCTCGCACCCTGCGCTGGGATCGGGACACCACAGGCGGCAAATGGTCGCACGAGGAGTTCTTGCAGAGCTTCATCGAGCACCAGGCTGACGTGCTCATCGGCACCCAGATGATCGCCAAAGGGCTGGACCTGCCCCTGGTGACCCTGGTGGGAGTGGTCGCTGCGGACACCGCCCTGCATTTGCCCGACTTCTGGGCCAGCGAGCGTACTTTCCAGCTTCTGACCCAGGTGGCTGGTCGGGCTGGGCGCAGCATCCTGGGCGGCCAGGTCATCATCCAAACCTATACTCCTGAGCACTACGCCGTCCAAATGGCCAGCCGACACGACTACGACGGCTTCTACGAGAAAGAGTTAGCTTTCCGGCGGGAGCATGGCTACCCTCCCTTCGCCAGGTTGGCCAAGTTGGTCTACGTTCATTCCAACCAAAAACATTGTCAAGAGGAGGCAGAGAAGTTGCACCGCATCCTTAGTAACAAGATAGCCCGCCTGGGTCTGCCTGGCACCGATCTCATCGGCCCAGCGCCCTGCTTCTTTGGGCAGTTGCGGGGCAAGTATCGCTGGCAAATTGTGGTGCGGGTTTCCGATCCCCAGACCCTCCTCCAGGACGTGATCTTCCCCCGAGGCTGGCGGGTGGACATTGATCCTGTGAGCACACTATAGAAAGATGCCATTACTAAAACACGGAAACACCTTCCCAGCTATCCTGATCGTATTGGGCGCAGCACTCCTGACCGTAGGAGCTATGGGACTGGTCAAAGATCATCTCGACCTACAAGCACCCGCTCCCTCCTTTTCCTCTTCCTCACCAATGGGGGGAGGCGAAGAACAGGGTGTGATGACAGCCGCGCCTTCGGTCAAGCCCATCCCTCCGACAGGTATCCTGATCGCCGCGCCCCCAACACTTCGGCTCGTAAGCAAAGCGACCTCAGTACGGGCCTCGACGCTCGCGGTTACCCCTTCGCCCACAGTTACCCCTTCGCCCACAGTCACTCCCTCGCCTGCCTTCACTTCCACGCCCACCTTCACTCCCACCCCATCAGGCCCGCCCCCCGCCAGCGCCCCACCGGATCGCATTGTGAGTCCCGCCATCGGCCTGGATGCTCCAGTCGTACCCGTGGGGTGGACGGTCACGGCTGAAGGCGCCGTCTGGGATGCAGCCGACTATGCCGCCGGCTGGCACCAGAATTCCGCCTACCCTGGTCACGTCGGCAACACTGTCCTCTCAGGACACCACAACATCAAGGGTAAGGTCTTTCGGTATTTGATTGACCTCGAACCCGACGACGAGGTGTTCCTCTACGTGGGAGAGACGGCCTATCGTTACGTCGTCACAGAGAAGCACCTGTTTGAGGAAAAGGGTAAGCCCGAAGAAGTGCGCCGTGCCAATGCCCAGTGGATCGCACCCACCGACGACGAACGTGTCACTTTGGTCACTTGCTGGCCCTACACCTCCAACACCCACCGGCTGATCATCGTAGCAAGGCCAGTGATCAGTAATCGGTGATCAGTATTCAATATCCAGTAACAAGGAGGTTTTGATGAACATCCTGGAAATACCCCTCATTGCCCAGATCCGGCGCAATCACGCCCTGGAGCACGCCACCATCCACGTTCTGAGCGAACACGACCCTCGACGGCATTTGATGGGGCGCACCACGACCCACGGCTTCTATCTGTTTGGAGAGGTGGAGACAGAGGAAGTAGCTGCCGCTGCCTCCGAGGCCCTTGCCCGCCTGCGGATAGGTGAGCACTACCTGGCTGTTCATCCGCGCTGTGGCACCAATCTGGCCACCGCTGGAGTGTTGGCTGGGCTCTCCTCTTTCGTGGCCATGTCGGGCCGCTCAAAATCGCGACTGGCCAAGCTCCCCCAGATCATCCTGGCTGCCACCATCGCCGTGATGGCGGCTCAGCCTTTGGGCCTGATCCTGCAGGAGCACGTCACCACCCTGCCAGAGGTGGAGGGGGTAACTATCGAGGAGATCGCTCACCAGCGGAGAGGCCAGGTTGTCATCCATCACGTATACCTCGGTCAGCAGCCTACCGGTTGAAAGATTGGCAAGGTCTTCTGACCGCAGCCGCCACTGGGCTCGGTCGGAGACCTTCGCCCAACAGGACCACCCGACCATTGACCATCCGACCACCTGACCACCTGGAGGGGCTATGTTTTATCTATTCCACGGCGAGGAAGAGTTCTCTCGCTCCGAGACCCTGGCCGACTTCAAGAAGAAGATGGGCGACTCTGGGCTGGCCGAGTTGAACACCACTATCTTCGATGGCAATAAGGTCACCTTGGGCGAGCTTCAACATGCTTGTGATTCTGTCCCCTTCATGGCCAAACGACGCCTGGTCATTGTGGAGGGACTCCTCACCCGCCTTGCATCGAGGGAAAAGAATAGGAAGCTGGCCAACTGGCAGAAAGAGTATTTGGAAGAACTGACCCAATACTTGAGTCACCTGCCTGAGACCACGCGCCTGGTTTTCGTCGAGAACAAGTCCATCAACAAGAACAACCCCGTTCACCGATTGGCCCTGGCCGATGAGCACGGACACGTCAAGGAGTTCGAGCCTCCCAAGAGGGAGAAGCTGAACCGTTGGATCGAGGAGCGGGTTGAGAAGAAGGGAGGGCAGATCAGCGCCGCGGCCGTTGAAACACTGGCCACCTTCGTGGGCAATGACTTGCGGCTGCTGGATCAGGAGATCGAAAAGCTCGTCGTCTACGTGGACGGGGCGCGTCCCATCAACGAGGACGACGTTCGCTTGCTGGTCAGCTATGTCCAGGAGGCCAACATCTTTGAGATGGTAGATGCCTTGGGCCAGCGCAATGGTCAGCGGGCGGCCAGGCTGCTGCACCAGTTGCTAGACGGAGGCGAGCACCCCCTGGCGCTGCTGGGCATGATCGTCCGCCAGTTCAGGATCATGATCCAGGTCAAAGAACTGAGCGGGCAGGGGCTGAGCCAGCAGGACATGGCTACCAGGCTGAAGCTGCATCCCTTCGTGGTCAAGAAAACGACGCGCCAGGCGATGAACTTCTCCATGGAGCAGTTGGAGACCGTCTATCGGAGACTGTTGGAAACCGACGTGGCCATCAAGACGGGTCAGATGAACGAGGTATTGGCCCTGGACATGCTGGTGGTGGGGTTGACTTGAAGGCTGGAGACAGATAAACTCTGACGCTGGCGACGACGAGGATTTCCGATAACAGAGTGATGGCTTTAGCTGTCTGAGAGATGGCAAGTACTTAGCCACATCTACAAAACAAGTAAAAAGGAGGTAAAGAAGACCATGTACCGCAAGCGTTACTTCACTTTCGTTTTGATCGCCTTGCTCACCCTGGCCCTCTTCCTCGTGCCCACCGCCTGGGCCGATGAGCCGATCACCTTGACCATCCTGCATACCAACGACACCCACGCTCATCTGGAGTCCTTCGAGCCGTTCAACCAGCCTCTACAGGGGGGCGTAGCGCGGCGCTACACCGCCATCCAGCAGGTGAGGGCTGAAGGCGGCAACGTCATCCTGGTGGACGCAGGCGACGCCTTCCAGGGCACACTCTTCTTCAACCAGTGGCGGGGAGAGGAAGAGGCCTACTTCATGAACGCCCTGGGCTACCAGGCCATGGCTGCGGGCAACCACGAGTTCGACTGCGGCCCCGCTACGCTGGCCAGCTTTATCAAGAAGGCTGATTTTCCGGTGTTGAGCGCCAACGTAGACGCTTCCGCCGAGCCTGCTTTGGCTGGCCTCATTCCAGCTTACACCGTCTTGGACGTAGCCAGCGAGAAGATCGGTGTCTTCGGCCTGACCACCGAGGACACGGCCTCCAACTCCAGCCCAAGCCCCAACATTGTCTTCGAGGACGCCACCGAATCGACCAGGCAAGCCGTGGCCGATCTGGAAGCCCAGGGGATCAACAAGATCATCGCCCTGACGCACCTCGGTTACAGCGTGGACTTGACGCTGGCCGCTGCCGTAGATGGCATTGACGTCATTGTGGGCGGTCACAGTCACACGCTGCTGGGGGACATGGAAGGGGCCGCGGGACCCTATCCCACCGTGGTCACTTCGCCGGCCGGCGACACCGTATTGATCGTCCACGCCTACGAGTGGGGCGGATACCTGGGCAACCTGGACGTCACCTTCACCGCTGATGGCAAAGTGGAAAGCTACGGCGGCGAGCCAATCTTCATTGACGAGACCATCGCCGAGGACACCGATATCGCTACTGCGGTAGCCCAATTCGCCGCGCCCATCGAAGAACTGAAGGCCACAGTCGTTGGTCAGACGACTGTTAATCTGGAGGGCACGAAGGAGTTGCTGCGCACCCAGGAGACCAATCTAGGCAACTTCATCTGTGATGCCACGTTATGGAAAACGGCTGCCGAGGACACCCAAATCTGCATCCAGAACGGAGGAGGCATCCGGGCCAGCGTCCCCCCTGGCGACGTGACCATGGGCCAGGTACTGGAAGTGTTGCCTTTCGGCAACCTGATTGCTACTTTCGGCCTGAAGGGTTCGGATGTGTGGGCCGCTCTGGAAAATGGCGTCAGCTTGTACGAGGAGCAGGATGGCCGCTTCCCGCAGGTGGGTGGACTCAAGTACACCTTCGATCCGAGACAAGATGTAGGCTCGCGCATCGTTAGTGTGGAGGTAAAGAACCCGGACGGCACTTACAGTCCCATTGACCTGGACGCAATCTACAGGGTAGCTTCCAACAACTTCATGCGCGGAGGCGGCGACGGCTACGATGTGTTCGCCGAAAACGCCATTGATCCCTACGATGCCGGCGCAGTACTGGCCGATGCGGTGGCTGAGTACATCGGCAACCAGTCGCCGGTAAGCCCGGCTGCGGAAGGCCGCATTACCCAAGTGGAGGCACCGGCGGAACTGCCGACCACCGGTGGCGTGATCCCGACTGTCGAACCGGCATACTTCCTGGTCGGATTCGGCCTGCTCACTCTGGCCTGGGCCATCCGTCGCCGACAGCACGCTTAACGCGCTCTGACCGGCGCAAAGAGCCCTGGGGCCTCAGTTCCAGGGCTCTTTGCTGATTCACTCACCTTCTGGGTAAGCAAGAATGAATGATGGGGGTAACTTGAAGACTAGAGGCAGATAAACTCTGAAGAGAGCGACGCTGGAGATAGCCTGGTAAGCATCTATCCGTCCCCAGCCGTAGAATCTGTCCCAGCCCGGCGTGCCCAGGTCACGAACCGTCTCGGTGATAACGCGGGCCACGTCGTCGTTGGTCAGATCCGGCTGCACCGACCAGACCAGCGCCGCCAGGCCCGAGACGTGGGGCGCAGCCGCGGAAGTGCCGCTGGCAGACAGGTAAGCATCATTCAGGGTGGTGCTGTAGATGTCCTCGCCTGGCGCAGCAGCATCCACCTCCGGGCCGTAATTCGATCTATACCAACGCCCGTCCCATCTGGTGGTAGCAACCACAGCCAGCACGCCATCGTTCGCGGCGGGATAGAGCACCGCCCCGCTCTCGTTGCCAGCGGCAGCAGCGAGAAGACATCCCCTCTCGCGAGCATAGCCCACTGCCTCCGCTAGAGCAGCGGAATAGTCCTCTCCGCCCAGGCTCAGGTTGAGGATTCTGGCCCCGTTGTCAGCAGCGTAGACTATGGCGCTGGCAACGTCGGCATAATTCCCGTCGCCGCTGGCATTCAACGCCTTCAGCGGCATGATCCTCGCCCCCCAGGATACCCCGGCGACGCCCTGGCCGTTATCCGTATCGGCGGCAGCGATGCCGGCCACGTGCGTGCCATGCCAATAGTCATCTTGCGGCTCAGCGTCGTCGTTCACGAAGTCCCACCCGTAGCTGTCATCAACGTAGCCGTTCCCGTCATCGTCCAGGCCATTACCGGGAATCTCGTCAGCATTGACCCACAGCTTGCTGGCGAGGTCGGGATGGTCCAGATCCACACCCGTATCAATGACGGCAATGGTGAGATCGTCGCCGGTGGTAAACTCCCAGGCCTCGGGTGCCCGGATCCTGGGCAAGTTCCACTGCTCCGTGTAGTGAGGATCATCGGGGATGGTTTCGGCAACATGAGTGAGGTAGTTGGGCTCAACGAAAACCAGGCCAGGGTCGCCCCTTAGCTTTTCTATCCACATCATCTCCTGGCCAGGAGGCACCGCCACGCGCCTGATGTCGAGAGAGGGAATCTCCCCGGCGATTGCCAGGCCCTTTGCAGTGAGATTGGCCGCTGCCCAGGATGCGCCGACGCCGGTTGCAAACCTGACCAGCACCTCGCCTGGCGCGAATTTCCCGGCTTGTCGCAGTGCCCTTGAATCATCGGGGCTTTGGGAGTTGGCGTGAATAGAGTACCGGAGTCCCCAACGGCTCGACTGAATTCGCCGAAGTCTTGTTGGAGTTTGTCGCGCCACGGCCCCAACAAGTTGGGGATTCCGACACTGTGGCCCCGCGAAATCCCAAAGAGCCGAATCGTCCAGCTCTACGGCTGATGCAGGGCCAAGAAGCTTAGAAAGGACGAGCGAGATAGTAACTAGAAGGAAGAACGCTCTTTTCATTGTCGGACTATTCCTACATGCATGGCACTCTGCGGCCACTGCTCCAGTGGATGTCAGCACGGCGCTTATTCTACTGCAAAACCTTCCCTTTGGCAAGGGAACCTTTTTCGCCTCTCCTCCGTCTTGGTATTAGAGAAGTGACACTGAAAGGTGGTATCAGAAAATGAAAACGAAAGCGGTTCTTTTGATGATCCTCACGGTGACGCTGGCTGTCCCCTCCGGGTGTCAGGGCTACGAACCCCCAACCCCTCCTCTGCCAGGCCCTGGGGCCGCCGAGGTCGGGCCGCCCTCGGCTACTCCTGTGATGGTCACGCCCACGGCATTGATTCCCGCCACTGTAGCGGTCCTGGCGGGCCCTGAAACAGCGATTGCTTTGGCCAAGGACGATTTGGCCGAACGCTTGGAAGTAGCGGTGGAAAAGATAGCCGTGCTAGAGGCAGAAGCAATTGAATGGCCGGACACCAGCCTGGGCTGTCCCCAGCCGGGGAGGATGTACGCCCAGGTGATCACGCCGGGCTATAGGATCATCCTGAAAGTAGGTGGGGAGCAATACGAGTATCACAGCGACAAGGAGGGAAGGCAATTGATACTGTGTCAGGACGACAGGGAGAGAATAGAAATCCTCAGAAGGATGGTGAGCCCAGAGAAAACTGTTACTTCGGCCCAGGAAGACCTGGCCAGACGCCTGGGGATACCGGTCGGGGAAGTGACGGTGGTCAGCGTGGTGGGGGATGAGTTCCCCGCCTCCAACCTCGGCTGCCCCTGCCCGAAATGCCCTGAGCTCCCCATTCCCGCCATCGTGACCGGCCAAAGGATAACCCTGGCCGCTCAAGGCAAGAACTACGAGTACCATGCTGGCGGTGGCATGATGGTTTTCTGCGGCGAGCTCTGAAGGTCAAATACAGCCACCATATCTGAACTGCTAAACAAGAAGCCATTGAGACTCAGGTCTCAATGGCTTCTTGCGTAATACCAATTGCCCATTCAAGCACCGTAAATCATGAGGTAAGCGCCGGTTGAGTAGCTGCGAGTTATAGCGAGCAGCGTATCGAAACCAAGCGTCCCTGCACGCTTCGTGCCCTTGGTTTCGATACGGCCTTTGGCCTACTCAACCGGCGGGCACTCGCTTATTCATGGTACTTCATGCGACAATTGGTATAAGTGTAGCTGTGGGTTGAGCTCTCCAGTGTAGTGTACTCATCACCGTGTCCCCGAAGTCCCACCCTCGAAGTGGTACTCGCCTATTGGGGGAGGGGCTGGTCATGCGTTGACCAGCCCCTCTTAGCTGGAGAAGCAACCCATCGGCCTAAGGAGCGGGGAAATTCCAGGTGACACAGAGACGGCAGGCTGTCCCCTGAGGGTTGTATTCGCGAGAAGCGCGATCGTTACTGTTCTGGATGGCCAGGACATAGGTTCCCCCGTTGGGCCCGACATGGGTGGGGAAAAGGTCAAGCTGGCCGATGTAGCTTTGCTGGTCATACGAGACAGAGGTGCCCTGCCACCACCACTCCGTTTTGTTATCGCTCCACATCTCCAGGGCGGCCTGGGTCACCTGCATACCTGGATAGGGAGGGGAGAGCGTGAAAGTACGCCGATACAGGTGAGTCACCCCGCCCCGCGCTTCCTGGTTGCCATACTTATCCTGTAGACCAATGGGCCTGCAATCGCCGGGCAAGGGCTCCCAATAGGGATCGTCCCAGAGCCCCGCCCACCAAACCTCTGCGGCAGGCTGCCAGGAGCTACCGGGCACGAAGTCCGGTTGATTCCATCCCAAGGGAGCTGGCGGAGAGGTCACACGAACAAGCGGGGAATCGCTGGCGGACTGAGTCGTGTACCCATAGAAGGATGCTTCACCGATCCGGTAGATGCTATCTCCAGGGGAACAGCAATAGCACTCCACCATTGGGTAGTTCTTCAGGAGGAGGGGCACGTAGATGTAGTAACGGCCGAAGATTTCGGTCAACGCGCTACTGTACACCTCTGTGGGGCAGTTGGTGGCCGTAGCCCAGGCCGCGTTGATCAGCGCCAGCTCCGGCGTGGCAGCATTGTTGATCGTGGCCTGGAAGGTGACGGCCACTTCCTCGCCTGCCGCCAGGTCGCCTACCCAACTCAACAGCCCGGTGGCTTCATCCCAAACCGGCGTGCCCGTGGTAGCGACGATGCTGCCCACGACCATGTCCAGGCTCGACGGCAGGTAGTCGGTGAGTGTTACGTCCAGGGCGGTCTGGTCGCCTGTGTTGCGGAAGACGATGGTGTAGTTGAGCGTATCACCGGCGAGGCCGCTGATGGCATCCACAGTCTTCTCGATTTCCAGATCCGTGTCTATGCCGACGGCTGTGTAGGCAAAGAGGTAAGCGAAGGGAGTGCCACCGAGCTTGTCGGTCAGCGTGGCTTCGTTTTCGATGAGCGTGTTGTACGCCAGGTCAGGATTGGCCTGGACCACGACGTCGAAGTCAACCGACGGGCTGGGACCGTCCATATACCCACTCCAGGCGACGGTGTGTGTATCGGCGTCGTAGGCCGCGTCACCCGTGATCGAGACGAAGGATACCTCGTCAGGCAGCGGGTCGGAGAAGAAGATGTACTTGTCCTCAGCACTGTAGTTGACCAAGCTGAAGCTGTACGTGAATTCCTCGCCCGGCAGCACGGTGTCCGGAGTGGATGTCTTGGTGGAAACCAAGCCGATTCCAATCTCTTTAGGAACGTACCAGCCGCCGGCCAGATCCCATCCGATCCACGGATCCAGGTAGCTGGTGCCTTCGTAGACGTCTATGCCTGATACGTGGTTATCCCATGGCACCATATCCGCTGGCATCTCGACCCAGTAGCTGAACTCGATCGAGTTGCCGGATGAGATCGCGCCCGTCCACTCGATACCACCACCGTAGTCGGCAGTGCCTGTCGCGCCAGAGATCAGACCGTAATCCACGCCGTTAACCTGATCGTCACAGAGGCCAAAGTACGTGCAGATATAGTCGTGCGGCAGTGGCCAGGCATCCACGTACAGGTTGGGTGAATCGAACGGGTCCAGATTCGCTACCTGCACGGTGTAGATCACCTGCTCGCCCGCGGCCACCAGTGCGGTGGAGAGAGGCACACCGCCGAGGCTCCAGTACGAGAACAGGCTCGCACCGCGGACAGAGTCCGCCGTTATGGACACGTCCAGGTTGGCCGGATCCCAGGCTGGCGGCGGCGGCGGGCCGGGCGGATCGTCGCGCGTGATGGTGACCAGCTCGTCGAAGGCCAGAGGCAGCACCGATGGGCCGGCGATCAGGCGCGCGCTCATATCGGCGTCGCCAGGCGACCAGCCAGGCTTGTCGAAGTGCAGCGTCACACTGACCATCTCACCCGCGCCGATGGCCTTGACCGACACGTCCGGATGCGAAGCGGTCAGCCACAGGTTGAGTTGTTCCCAACAGACGTGCAGGGTGGGACTCACCAGCGGCGTGGGTACGATCTGGCCCTGCACCCAGATAGTGTACTCAGTGCCTTCTTCAAAGCGGTACTCGCCCTCAGTCGGCCTGAGCACGATTTCCTCATCAGCGTTGAGCGTGTTCTGAGACTTGGCCACGATGGCGCCTGTCCCGTCGGTTACGTACAGGTCCACGTCCGAGCCAGCCGGGATGTCCGTCACCGTCGCGTGCAGCCCAGCGCTGCGGTGCGTGGCCGTCGCCACCAGGCTGTAGCTGGCCGTGGTCGGGTCCGTCGGATCATCCTGGCTGATCGCTACCGCGCCGTCGAACACATCCACTGGATCCGTCGGCAGCGCGCTGGGAGCGGTGGTCTCGTACCACCAGTCCAGGTTGACGCCGGAATCGGGGTCTACGTCGTAGCCGTCAATCACGGCAAAGTAGCGGCCGAGGGCAGGATTGTCGACGATGATCTCCTCGTCGGTGCCAGACGCGTTACCAGACGAGCCGACGACAGGGTCAATCCCCTCTTCGGCCACACCGTTGTCGTTGGCATCGTAGACCAGGAAGAAGTCGGCGTCCTGATTGGCAGTTACCTCGAGGTGCACTCGGAGCCTGGTGGTCCCCACCTCGGTGACCGTCAACGGTTCGTAGACGTTGGTCGCGCACCAGGCACTGTAGCACCCGCCGCTGTCGGGTACGAAGGAGGTAAACGGGCCATAGAAGGTAGTGACCAGGCCGCCCGTCAAGGTGGCCTCCAGATCGGGGAGTTCCAGCGTAGGCGTGAACTGAAGCTCGATGGTGCCGGTTTCAGTATAGGCTATGGCATTCACCGAGCCAACGGCTATGACGCCCTCCGTCGGATCCATCACGGGGTCGAGAGCGATCGTGCCCACGTCCACCTGGAACTGCTCAGTCAGGTCCTCGCCGTTGTAGAGCACGTTGTGCAGAGCGATCTCGTGCAGGCCCTCGCGCTCCAGCGGGACCTTCAGCCAGTCGTCTGGCCCACCGGTGCTGGTGTGGAACGGATAGGCGGCACCGGAGAGTAATGGATCGCTGCTGGCGATTGGCTGCAGTGTGTACGGGCCGAAGATCGTCGGGTCGGGCTGGCCAAGTCCAGGCTCGTACCAGGCGCACGGGCCGACGCCGTTAGACGCGCAGTCGTCGGTCGGCCCTAACACCCAGGTGTTGAAGTCGGTCGGATACCCGTCGGCCCAGGAGGTGTGGATCAGCAGGTTCCCCGCGCTCAGGTCGGCGTCGTCGAGGTTGAGGAAGTAGTGACGCCAATCGCCTGCGCCGGTCCAGCCGCCCCCGTACCAGTTGAAGTAGCCGTACGTCCAGCTATTCTGATACAGTGTATCCTCCATCGGGCCGCCGCCCAACGTGACCGAACCGCCGTCGGGTAGTTCGGCGATCACGTTGACCACCACTGGCAGCGCGGTCTCGTGCGCGGCGTGGTTCTCGTCACCGGGGTCGTTCATGAAGATCACACCCTCGTACACGCCAGGCGCGGCGTCGCTCGGGATAGCCATGACCGCCTCGAACGTCGCTGAATCCTCGGGCAGAACGCTCACCGATCTGCCGCTCACGCTGAGCCAATCCCAGTCGGCGCGCTTGTAGAACTCCAGCCCGATCTGGAACGTCGTCGTCGGGACACTGCCATCGTTGTAGCGATGCTGCCAGCCGAAGAAGTAGCCATCGGCCATGCGCTCCAGCGGATCGCGAACGATGATCATCTGGGCCAGCCCGCCGAAGTCGTAGTCCACCCGGACGTACTCGCCCTCCTGAACCTCGGTGCCGGAATCGGAGTAGTCAGGACGATAGAACCCGTCGTTGTCCGGGCCGGCAGCCACATCATCCACGTGATTGACCACGCCGTCGCCGTTGGCATCCACCCACAGATTGCCGTCGCCGTTGACGTCGGTCCAGTTGTACAGCAAGAAGCGCCAACTGCTGTTGGGATTGGCAGTGAAGTCATAGACCGGGTCGAAGGTGCTGTAGGGGTGGACGTAGCGCACGACCATCAGCTCGGCGTCGGCCGGGATGAGGCTGGGGTCCAGCTCCATCAGGTAGTCCGGCGAGTGGAAGTTGAAACCGCTCTCCAGGCTCTCGTCCGAGGTGGTGAAGGTCAGCCCGGCCCCGCCGACGAGCGTCATCACGCCGTCGGACAGGTCGGCGGTGATTTCGTAGCCAGACGGGTTGTTAACGGTGTAGGTCTTGGCGAAGGTATCGCCGGGGTGGGCCACCTTGGCGAAGTTGAGGTACTCCTCGCCTTCCCAGTCGCCCACCTGCCACTCGTCGGGCGTGGCGTACACGCCGTAGATGCCGGCCGCCAGGTCAGTGGCCCGGTCGGCGTTGACCACGCCAGCGCCCTGGTAGAAGGGGCTGCTGGAGGCGTTGCTCGCGCCGCTCTTGAGGAGAGCCCTGGCCACATCCCAGGTGGGCCACACGCCGTAGCGGGCCTTATATGCCTGGTAGACCAGGGCCAGGTTGCCGGCTACCACAGGGCTCGAGCGGCTGGTACCGCCCCAGGTGTCCCACGATTCGGCGCCGTCGAAGCCGTGGTAGTTGATACCCTCGTCGCCCGCGCCACGGCCGCCGTTGGCCAGGACGTCCAGGCCGGACGAGCCGTCGCGGTTGGGACCCTTGGAGAAGAAGGCAGTGACGTCGCCGTACATGATCTGGTCAGCGCTGGCGATGGAGTCCCAGTTGGTCGAACCATATTGGGTCGAAGAGCCGGCCATGATCGTGGTTGGGCCGCCATCTCCCTCCTCCGGGCCGTAGCCGGGGCCTTCGTTGCCGGACGAGAAGATCCACACCGTGCTGGGAGCGATGGTCATGTTCAGCGCCGTGATCAGGCGGCCGAAGTAGCCCCAACTCCCCCACATCTGCCGGAAGTTGCCGTAGCTGTTGCTGGTGACCTGTACCTCGTCACCCGAGTTGACGAAGCCGTCGTAGCCCAGCGCGGCGACCAGGAACTCGTCCTCGTCGGTGCCCGTGTAGTAGTGGTTGCCGAAGTCCATCAGGCCCACGTCCGGGGCGCCGCCCTGCACCATGCCGCCCACGCGGAACGGCTGTGCGGTCAGGCCATCACTGACCCTGCCCTGGCCGGCGATGTTGGAGGCGCACTGCGTGCCATGGGTGTAGCCGCCGTCAAAGGGGCCAGCGAACAGCACCAGTTCGCCGGAATCGGGGCAGCCCTTCATTGTGGGTGAACTGTCGGCGCAGGTGACGCCCCACAGCCAGTTGGCGGTTGGCGGCACGTTCGCACCGTCGCTAATCCACACCAGCAGGCCGCCGGAGATGTCGGCATAGCCATCGCCGTCCATGTCGCGGTAGATCTCAGGGCTGGCCCTGGTGACTGGTTTCTCGTCGGTGAAGTCGTAGTCGTTATCCAGGTCCACGTACACCGTGTCATAAACGCCGGCGCGCCTCTCGTCCACCACCAGCACGGCCACGCGCTCGCCGTACACGTTCAGCAAGTTCCTCTCAGGAAAGCTGCCTAGCTTGTAGTTGCCGCTCCGGCTGGTGTCCGGAACCAGGTACTCGTGGGGAACAGCGCTTCCCAGGGGTGCGTACCAGACCTTGAGCGTGCCCTCAAAATCTGAGTAGGCGTGGGTGGTGAACTGCGCATCAGTCCAGCGCGAGCCGGCCCAGCCTTCAGCGATACCAGCCACACCGAAAACTATGTCCTGCACGAAGTACAGCATCGAGACCTGCGAGAAGGCCATCGGCCAGCCGTAGTAGGGCGAGGCCGGATCGGTTACCCAGGCATAGGTGCCCTGCAGGTCAGGGTGGCCGAAGTCAATGCCGTCGTCCAGCACACCGACGACCACGCCCTCACCGGTAAAACCCTTCTTCCAGGCATCGTTCGACTTGTGACCATCCTGCACGTCAAACCAGCCTTGCGCGCTCACATCGCCAGCCATGGCCTCCGCTTCGGCATAGGTCAGCTCGTTGGCGCGCAGGGCCTCCAGGCGAGCCAGGTTGGGAGCCTGGTGATCTGGAGCATCTTCTGCCTCCGGATCGTAGGGCATATCGCGCAGTTCGGCGCCTACCTTGACCAACGCGAGCACATTGGGCTCCTGGGCGATCTTGAGCAAGTTGCTGGCCATGGTCTGACCGTAGATGTTCTGCGTCCCCCCGAAGATGACGGGGCGCACGATCACGCGCGACAGGTACTCGCTCAAATCCGTACCTGCCTTGACCGACACGTACAGATCAACCAGGTCCTTGCCGCCCTGTTCGGCTGCCTCTTGCAGCAAGGGGTCAATCTTGCTCATCGCCAGTTCAGGCGAGACCTCCTGGGCCCGTTGCAGTTCATCGGGCAGGGGCTTGGACCTCCGTGGCACAGGCGGCTGAGTCGCACCTACCTCCGGTGCCAAGCTGAAAAGTGGCAAGATCAACGTCAGGATCAGCCCCACGAGCAAAATCTTGGACAGATTCTTTTTCATCTTTTTTCACCTTTCCTTTTCTAAGATTCGCCTAATCTTACTAACCAACGCAGGTTCAGTACGCTCTGTCAGGCACCACCTCCTTTCAAACAGAGAACACCTTGCCCCGGTAACTCAGGGCATGGTCTGAAAGAAACCAAAACAACAAAAGCGTCATGCCGGGCAAAGAGATACCCGGCATGACGCAGGTTGACTCTCATGGGAGTAATTATCGGCAAGAGTCGAACTTCCATGCTTGAGAGGATAACATAGCAAGGATAGCTGGTGGCCTTGAGTCCTCAACGTGGCAGACCTCCTCGAGCTTTTTGGTGACAATCCAATTATACTAAACAAGCGGAAGTTTGTCAATTGGTCTTGAAAGTCCAAGTGAGGCGTCGAGCGTCAAAACGTTATTTGTTTGGGGGGATGAAGGGGGGACGGCCGGATGCGTCGCTCGTTTCCTCACAGAAACTCCGTGACGCTCACCTGAGTGTAGATCTCCCGCTCCTCCAGTTCTTGGAAGAAAGACTCCGGCTCGATCACCGCTTCGGGAGGGTAGACCCCCGGCGGGATTCGCCTCTCGGCCAGCCATAAGGCAGCGCGGGCCGGGGCCACGCCGGTGGGGAGCGCGCCCTTGCAGGTCAACGTGCCCACCCGATAGGTCAGCGCCTTGCCATCCCTTTGCCCCCGCACCTCGGTGACGATCTCTTTCGCCCAGTCGGGAGGTTGGTTCCTGGGTGGAGCCAGGAAATCGGCGATGGGCGGGACGTACTGGGACATCATCGCCACCAGAAGGTCGCGCGGCACCACCGGCTGCTCCTTCACTTCCACCGGCTCCCGTCCGGCGAAGCCGAAATCCGCCAGCACGCGGATCTTCTGCACCGTCTCCTTCGCCATCCCCCAGTAGTTGATCTTGAAGAAGCACTCCTTCAAGCCCTTGTCTCCGAAGGTGATGGGGAGCGTGGCGATCTCGGAGTGTAAGGAGAGGTGCATCGGCAGCAAGCCGATGGGCCGGGTGAACCAGTAGTCCTCGAACTCGCTCAGCGGCTCGCAGGCCACGAACTCTCCGTTCCGGTAGACCATCGGGGGCTGGGTCAGCTCGTCTATGATGGTGGGAACGGCGTAGGTGAAGCGGACGTCATCTGGAGGAGGCGACACGATGCCATCGTAGATGCGGATGTACTCAATGGTATCCAGCCGGTCGGCGGCGTAACGGGCCTGGACGTTGGGCACACCCGGCGCAGAGCCCATCCCCAGCACCGCGCCCAGCCCCGCCTCGGCGAAGCGGTCGCTCAGTTCCAGTTGCTTGCGGGTGGTGTGGAACAGGCCGCCCATGTCGGTGTAGGGCACGCCGGCCTCCAGGCAGGCTCCCATAACTTGCAGGTTGAAGTAGTAGACCGTGGCATTCAGGCAGGCGTCCGCCCCTTTGAGCGTGCCGACCAGCGCGTCGTGGTCGGTGACATCCACCGGCAGGATGCTGACCTTGGGGCTATTGACGATCCCCGCCACCGTGCGGGCCTGGGCCAGATCTCGGTCGGCGATGATTACGTCGTCCACCCGCCGGTCGCCCGCCAGGTCCTGCACGGCGATGCAGCCCATTTTCCCCGCGCCACCCAATACGATGATTTTCATTATTAGCTCCTTGCAGCGGAATATAAGGTGCCGGAAGACTGGCTACGAGAACCTACGTCGTAGACACTCATGCACTGGCTTGGTATATGCATGACGATCCTCAGACCCGAAGGGTTTCGGAAACCCTTCGGGTCTTTGGTTTTACAGCTTCAGTTCATCCGCCACCCAGCCTGAGCCAGTTCCCCCAGTTTGCCCCGCGTCGGACGGCCGTTCTCGTCCCGCTTGAAGAACACCGATCGGCAGGATTGAGCGGATTCGTCCAGTTGACGCCAATCCGTAAATCCTGCCAATCCGTGTTCTAAAGCTCGTCCGCCACCCAGCCCAGAGCCAGCTCCTCCAACTTGCCCCGCGTCGGACGGCCACTCTCGTCCCAACCGGCCATCCGGTAGTAGATGGCCTTTGCCTCCTCTACTTCCTCGGTAGTGACCGCCACCCCATCGCTCTTGCCACCCTGCAGCGGAATCAGCAGCTTGGGCGGCACGGTGTCCGCCTCTGCGCCAACCCCCTCGCGGGCGTTGAAGGCTCGCAGCAGATTCAGCCGCCGCTCGCCCACCTTCATCAACTCCCACAGGCTCACGTTCCAGCCGGTGACTGCCCGCACTGCCTCCACCAACTGGCTGGGGCCGTACAGTTGCCAGGCCGGGCCAAAGACGAACTGGCACACGCACAAACTATCCAGGAGGCTGTACAGGTACTGGGTGTAGAGGGCGTAACGCACTTTTCCCGCTCCCAGGCTGCGCACCGGCTGCGGGTCGAGCAGGTCCAGCTCGGCCAGGCGGTGCTGGTAGTCCTCCCAGTCCTTCTCCAGCTCATAACAGGGATCGTGCTCGTGGGACTGGTGGTCGGCGCCAAAGGGATTGACAGCGTAGATGAGGGCCAGGCTGCGCTTGACCTGCGGCATGTGGGCCGGCAGCTCGTGGTTCTTGACTGCTACCACCAGCTCCTGCCCCACGCTCAGGGTCTCGGCAGCGCGGGCCGATCCCTCCCCCAGCACCCGCCCCAGGCCCTCCCGCTTGCCGATGCGCTCAACCATCTCCACCAGCGCGTCGGCGTTACCGAAGCGGAGCTCAACGCCGTCGGTATCCTCCAGGCTGAGCAGCCCGCGCTCGAAGCAGTCCATGGCCCAGGCAATGATCGCCCCGCACGAGATGGTGTCCATCCCGTACATGTTGCACAATTGGTTGGCGCGAGCTATCGCCGCTAGGTCGGAGACGCCACAGTAGGAACCCATCGTGCTGAGGGTCTCGTACTCCGGCCCGCCGTAGCGGGGGTCCACTCGATATGACCCCTCGGTCACTTCCACCTCCCGCTTGCAGCGAACCACGCAGCCAAAACAGGTGTCCCGCCCCTTGAGGATGGTCTCCGCCATGCGCTGGCCGCTGATGGCCTCGGCTTCCTCAAAGAATCCGCTGGCCCAGTTGCGGGTGGGCAGGCCGCCACTGTTGTTCTGAGACAGGAGCACCTCGGCAGTGCCCAGCAGCCCCATCCCGTAGATGTCCGATTCCTCGAAGTGGCCGGCGCCCCACCTGGCCAGCGCCTTGACGGCGTCGGGGTCGGCCAGTTCGGGGCGGTTGCGCCCCCGCACGGCCACCGCCTTGAGGTTCTTGGAGGCCATCACCGTGCCCATGCCGGTGCGACCATTGGCGCGGTTGGCGTTGCTGATGAGTGCGCCAAAACACACCCCCTTCTCGCCCGCAGGGCCGCACTGGAGAACTCGGACGTGTCTGTCGCCCAGTTCCTCGCGAACGGCGTCCTCCACGTCGGCAGTGAACTGTCCCCACAGGTGAGCGGCGTCCCGCAGCTCCGCTTCGCCATCGTGCACCCACAGGTAGACCGGTCGCTGGGCCTGGCCGTGGATCACGATGCCGTCGAAGCCGGCCGCTTTGAGCTCCGCCGGCCAGAAGCCTCCGGACTGCGAGTCGCCCACCAGGCCAGTGACAGGGGACCTGGCCGTGGCGCAGACACGGGACTGTCCGGAGAAGGGCGCGCCGGTGATGACGCCGACCATCAGGCTGAGGGTGTTTTCCAGGCCCAGCGGGTCGGCCCCTGATGGGGTGTGCTTCAAGAGGTAGTAGGCCCCCATCGCGCTCCCGCCCATGTACTTGCGGTAGAAGGTCTCGCCGGGCTCCTCTACTTCCAATTTCCCCGCTGTCAGGTCAACGTGCAATATCTGGCCGTGGTATCCATAAGACATCGGTCACCTCCATTTCACGTTTCACGTTTGACGTTTCACGCTTTTTACCGCTTCCTTAAACACCGTCAGCGTCTCCGCGATTTCCTGCTCGCCGTGGCTGTAGCACAGGAACCAGGGCTCCCGGCCGTCACCGTCGGGCATCACCCCCCGCTCGATGAGGGCCATCGCCAGCCGCTCGTAGAGGGCATCGTCGCCCTCACAGTAGTCGCGGAAGTCGCTCGGCTCCTCGTCCGTCCCCAGGATGAGGCCGAAGATGGGCGGCAGGCCAATGACGAAGTGGGGGATGTCGGCTCGGGTCAGGATCTCATCAATGCCGTCCATCAACTGCTGACCGCGCTGAAAAATGGTCTCGATGATGGGTTGGGTCTCCAGGATCTCCAGTGTGGCGTCAGCGGCAGCGGCGCCGACTATGTTGCCGCTGTAGGTGCCACCGTGGGCCACACTACCGGGCCCGATGACTCCCATCACTTCTTCCTTTCCGCCGATGGCCGCGATGGGAAAGCCGTTGCCCATGGCCTTGGCGTAGGTAGCCAGGTCAGCCCGAACGCCGAAATACTCCTGCGCCCCGCCGTTGGCGATGCGGAAGCCGGTCTTGACCTCGTCGAAGATGAGCACGATGCCGTAACAGTCGCACAGTTCGCGGATCTTCTCCAGCCAGCCGGGCCTGGGCAGGATGCCGGCCGCGTTGCCCAGCAGTGGCTCGACCATGATGGCCGCCAGTTCGTGCCAGTGGGCCTCCACCGTCTCCTCCAACCGCTCAAAGTCATTGAAGGGCAGGTTGATGACGTAGTGACGGATGCCCTCAGGGATGCCGGAGCTCATCTGGACGTTGATGGGATTGCGGCGGGAGCCCATGACCCTCGCCGGCGTAGAAGCAGTGCTGAAGAGGACATAGTCGTGCATCCCGTGGTACTGGCCCTCGAACTTGATGAAGCGCTCTCGACCTGTGTAGCCGCGGGCGATGCGCAGGGCGTGCATCGTCACCTCGGTGCCGGTGTTGCCCAGGCGTACCTTGTCCATGCCGGTCATGCGGGCCACCCGCTCCGCCACCCGGATCTCCAGAGGGGCAGTCCAGGCGAAGAGCGTGCCGTCGCGTATGGCCTCCGCCACGCGCTCCACCACCGGCGGATAGCTGTGTCCCAGGATGATGGGGCCGAAGGCCAACCGATAGTCAATGTAGCGGTTCTCGTCGGCGTCCCAGATGTAGGCCCCCTCCCCCCGCGTCACCACCAGGGTATCTTCGTCCCCCCAGTAGCGGAAATTGGAGTTGACGCCGTAGGGAATGAACTGCTTTGCCTTCTGAAACAAAGCGTGTGTTTGAGTCAAATTGCGTGTCATTTTGCCTCCTTAAGTTGTGAGCTGTGGTACTTGAGTTTGTTAGAGTCCGTAAGAAACCAGGTTTTTTGTGCCGAAAAGCGAGGAGATATGGTTGCCTCAGTCGTTTTCGTTGATCAGAATCTCGTCTATCGTAGGAAAAACCTGGTTTCTTGTGTGCTCCTCACGTTCCACGTTTCAAGCTAATGCCCAATCCCAGCACCCTCGCTTCCCGATAGACCTCGGGCAGAATAGCCGCGTACTCGCCCCAGATGCCCAGGGCGATGTAGACGATGACCTCGTCGGGCGACTGGCGTCCTGGCCTCCTCCCCGCCACGATGTCGGACCACTCGGCGTGGACGTCCTTGGAGCCGAACCGCCCCTCCTGGGCCAGCATCTTCAGCTCTGGGATACGAGGGCTGACGTAGTGCCAACTGTCCACCACCACCTTGTCGGCCTCGGTGATGACGTCCAGGGCGACTTCCTGACATGAACCCAGCCGGGCAACGAAGGCCCCGGGCCGCAGCCAGGCCCGTTCCACCAAGGGTTGGTCACCGGTGGTGACGGTAATGACGATGTCGGCCTGGCGCACCGCCTGCTCCCGTTCCGCCAGTGGGACAGGCTCGACCGGGAAGTCAAGCTCCGACCCCAGTTCCGCCACGTAGGCCGCGGCCGCCTGGGGCAGGATGTCCACGACGTAGGCCTGGCGGAGGGAAAAGCGATGGGGCAGGGCGCGCAGGTGCATCCGCCCCAGTGTTCCCGCGCCGAAGATGGTCACCGTGGCCGAATCGGAGCGGGCCAGATGGGCAGCGGTCACAGTGGTCGAGGCGCCGGTTTTCAGGGCCGTCACCCAGCCGGCTTCCATCAGGCAGACGGACAGGCCCGTCTCGGCATCGAACAGCAGCACCATTGATGAGGTCGTGGAGCACCCGAACCGCTCCGGGTTGCCGGGGAAGAAGCTGAAGGTCTTGACGAAGGCCAGTTCCTCACCAGCCAGATAGCCAGAGAAGGGCTTGATGAAGCCATCCTGACCTACGTTCATATAGAACTTATCGCCGACGACCTGCCCGGCTGCGTCCGCCTGGATGCCCTTTTCGGCCAAGTCCACCGCCTCGGCCATGGTTAGCGTCTGCTGGACGTCCGATTCGGTGAGGTATAGGATGGATTCCGGCACAGGCATAGCGTCCTCCTGATGCAGTAATTCACCCCTCCCAGGGAGGGGCAGGGGGAGGGTGAGCCTCAGCAAAAGAGACTCCCACCCCCACCCCAACCCTCCCCCTGCCAGGGGGAGGGCGTCAATGATTCCCCCCCGGTTTCAACTCTAGAAGATCGCTTCCGCCAGGGCTTCTTTGAAAGCCATCAGAGCTTCGTCCATCTGCTCCTGGGTGACGACCAGCGGCGGAATCCAGCGGACGGTGTTGTCCC
>CAZVCJ010000015.1:23577-38841 GCA_964625745.1 uncultured Anaerolineae bacterium
TCCATCTGCTCCTGGGTGACGACCAGCGGCGGAATCCAGCGGACGGTGTTGTCCCACGGGCCGCAGGTGAGGAGCAGCAGGCGCCTCTTGAGGCAGCCCTTTACTACCGCCTTCGCCAGGTCTGTGGCAGGGGTTCCGTCAGCGGCGGTAAACTCGGCCCCGACCATCAGCCCCAGTCCGCGCACATCGCCGATGACGCCGCTTCGCTTACCGAATTTCTCTTGCAGTGTCCGCAGCCGCTCCATCAGCACTGCGCCCATTCGGGTGGCGTTCTCTAGCAGGCCCTCCTCCCGAATGACACGAATGGTGGCCACAGCAGCAGCGCAGGCGACGGCGTTGCCACCATAGGTGCCGCCGTGAGAGCCGGGGATCCAGCGCTCCATCAGCTCCCGTCGAGCGGCGATGCCTGACAGCGGCAGACCCGAAGCCAGCCCCTTGGCCATGGTCATGATGTCCGGCACGACCCCGAAATGCTGGATGGCGAACCACTTGCCGGTACGCCCAAATCCAGACTGTATCTCGTCGGCGATGAGCAGCAGGCCGTGCTCGTCGCAGATGCGGCGCAGCCCCGCCAGAAAGCCTGGCGTCGGCACCACGTAGCCACCCTCCCCCAGCACCGGCTCCACCAGGATGGCTGCCGTCTCAAAGGGAGCGGTCTGGGACTTCAGCAGCAGCTTCAGCTCCCGCAGGCAGAAGGCCTCGGTCTCCTCCGGACTCCAACCGTAGCGGTAGGAGTAGGGATAGGGGGCGACGAAGACCCCGGACGGTAAGGGCTGGTAGCCGGCGCGGTAGATGGTCTTAGAAGTGGTGAGGGCCATGGTCAGGGCGGTGCGGCCGTGGAAACTCCCCTGGAAGACGATGACGTTGGGCCGACCGGTGGCGTGGCGCGCCAGCTTGACCGCCCCTTCCACTGCCTCCGCGCCGCTGTTGGAGAGGAAAAAGCAGTCCAATCCCTCCGGCACAATCGTCCGCAGCTCCTTCGCCAGTTCCAGTAACGGCTGGTGGAAGATGATGTTGGCCTGCCCGTGCAGGAGTTTCGCCGCCTGCTCCTGGATGGCCTGGACCACCTTCGGGTGGCAGTGGCCGGTGTTGGTCACGCCGATGCCAGAGGTGAAATCCAGGTAGCGGGCGCCATCCTGGTCGTAGACGTAGGCCCCCTCCGCCCGCCCCGCCACGATGGGGGTAATGCGGCTCCAGACGGGGGAAATCAGATTGTTAATGGTTGTACTCACAATGTCCTCCTAGTCGGTAGATTGGTAGATTGGAGGTTGGAGATTGGAGGTTAGAGGTTGGAATCCAACTTCCAATATCCAACTTCCAACTTCCAGTTTCCCATCAATACGGATACCAGTACTCCTTCACGCCGCCCTCTATATCCCAGTGCACGTGCTCCGTCTGCCAGAACTCTTCGACTCCCTCCTCCCCCAGTTCCCGCCCCAGACCGCTCATCTTCATCCCGCCGAAGGGGCCGGCGTAGTTGTCGGTGAGCGGCATGATGGGGATAGTCGGCCCAAAGGTCTCCTCGCGCATGACGCGCATGGAGTGGTCCACGTCCACCAGCACCGTCGGCTCGTAGAAGAAGCCGCGCTCTTTGTCAGGTGGCCGCCGCCCGCCCACCAGGATCCTGGCCCCCTGCGCCACTGCGTCGGCCACGTGCTCCTCCACGCGGGCGCGGTAGGACTCGCCGATCATCGGCCCCACGTCGGTGGTGGGTTCGATGCCCGGCCCCAGCCGCAACCTTGGGCCTTCTGCCCCTCCGCTCCCCTGCTCCCTTGCTCTCTGCTACGACCCTGCTGCCTTGACCTCGGTCCAGAAACGCTCGTAGATTGGCGTGGCCTCGCCCACGTCCTCGATCCACTCCAACCGCTCCATTACCTCCGGGGGCGGGTAGATGGCCGGCTCGTTCAGGATCTCAGGGTCAATGAACTCATTAGCCGCCGAGTTGGGGCTGGGATACCAGAGGTAGTTGACCAGCGCCGCGCTCACCTCCGGACGCAGGATGTAGTTGATGAACACCTCTGCCGTGTACTTGTCGGGCGCGGTACTGGGGATACAGAGGTTATCTGCCCAAATCGTAGCGCCTTCTTTGGGAATGGTGTACCAGATGCGTTCATCCTCCAGAGCGGTCATGAAGAAGTATCCGTTATAGCCATGGGCCATGACGGTCTCACCTGCGCTAATCAGAGGTGCATACTGTTCGGAGTCATAGGCATAGACCCACGGTTTCTGCTGGATCAGCAGATCGCGGGCCTGCTTCAGTTCCTCCTCGTTGGTGCTGTTGAGAGAGTAGCCCAGGTACTTGAGCGCGGCCCCCATGGCCTCTCGCACATCGTTCAGCATCGTGAACTGGCCGGCATACTGGGAAGCCAGCTCCGGATCGAACATGTAGGCCCAACTATCGGGCGGCTCCTCGAAGACTTCGGTGTTGTAACCGATGCCGGTCGTCCCCCACATGTAGGGCACACAGTGAACCATGCCCGGGTCGTAGGGCGGGTTGGCGAACTGGGGATCAATGTTCTTGATGTCGGGGATGTTGGCGTGGTCCAGTTTTGCCAACAGGCTCTCTTCGATCATGACCTCGACCATGTAGTCGGAGGGGACGATGACGTCGTACCCCGTGGCGCCGGCCTGCAGTTTGGCCAGCAGTTCCTCATTGGTGGCGTAGGTATCCTCGGTCACGTGGACCCCAAACTCCTTCTCGAAGTCCTCTAACACCTGAGGGTCCATGTATTCCGACCAGTTGTAGAGGTGGAGTTCTTTGGCCAGTTTCGGCTTCCCGCCACCGCATCCTGCCATAAGCATCGTCAGGCTGCCCACAATAAGACAGACAGCCGCTGCACGCCAAATAAGCCGTTTCATTTTTCTCCTCCTGATGTTGTATGTTGTGTCATGCTTACTTCGACAAGCTCAGTACAAGTCGCGTTGCAGAATCACATCATCTCGATTCCCTTCCCACCACCTCCTCTCTGCAACAGCAAGGATACCATCACCAGGAACATTGAAGCGACCAGCATCATGCTGGACAGGGCATTGATCTCTGGCGTGACCCCCAGTTTGAGCATGCCGTAGATGCGCAGGGGCAGCGTGGTAGAACCAGGGCCTGCGGTGAAGAAGGTGATGACGAAGTCGTCAATGGAGAGCGTGAAGGCCAGGAGCGATCCGGCCAGGATGCCCGGCATGATCAGCGGCAGCGTGACGCGGCGAAAGGTCTGCCACTCGTTGGCGTAGAGGTCTTGCGCAGCTTCCTCCAGCGAGATATCGAAATAGGCCAGCCGGGCCCGCACCACCACGGCGACGAAGGAGATGTCGAAGGCCACGTGGGAGATGATGATGGAAGTCAGCCCCAGGTGAGTTTTCGTCAGGACGAAAAAGAGCAACAGCATCACTGCCATGGAGATGTCGGGAATGATGATGGGGAGGTACAGAAGGGCGTCGAAGGCCAGCTTCCCCCAGAATTTGTACCGCTCCATGGCCAGCGCCACCATCGTCCCAAAGACAGTGGAGATGAGGGTCGAACCACCAGCCACGATGAGGCTGTTGATCAGGGATGCGCCGATGGCCTGGTCGGTAAAGAGCCTGGCATACCAGTCCAGAGTGAAGCC
This sequence comes from uncultured Anaerolineae bacterium, assembly GCA_964625745.1. Lineage (GTDB taxonomy): Bacteria > Chloroflexota > Anaerolineae > VGOG01 > VGOG01 > CAZVCJ01. Next base: position 27,180 of record CAZVCJ010000015.1, read on the forward strand.
CCGCCATACCGCGGAATGGCGGGAAGCATTGAAAGAGAAGATCACCAGGATGACGATGGGAAGATAGAGAAAGATATACCCCGCCACCCCGTGCGCTGTCAGCAGGCGGTTCAGCCACTGCCCTCTTCGCCTGTTTCGTTTCCTGCCCTCCTGCATCCTGCTCCTTGCTCCTTTGCTCATTCCTTCCCCATGCGGAAATAGATCAGCGTTCCAACCAGCATCACCGCCATCAGCACAAAGGAGATGGCGGAGCCAAAGGGATAATCGCGGGCGGACATGAACTGTGAGTAGATGACGTTGCCGATCATGATAGACTTAGCCCCGCCCAGCAGATCGGGGGTGACATAGGCCCCCAGGGAGGGGATGAAGACCAACACCGACCCGGCCACGATCCCCGACATCGTCAGCGGAAGGATCACGCGCAGAAATGACTTGAGGCGGTTGGCATACAGGTCCTGCGCTGCCTCCACCAGCGAATAATCCAGTCGCTCGATGGCAGCGTAGCAAGGAAGGACCATGTCTGGCAGCCAGGCGTAGACCAGGCCAATAATGATGGCCCCGTCGGTAGCGAAAAGTTTCAGCGGCGTCGAGGTCACATTCAGCAGAGGACCCCAGATGGGCAAGGGCACGACCAGCGCCAACTGTGCTAACAAGTTGTGCAGCGGACCGGTCCAGAAGAGGTTGATCAATCCCGCGTCTCGCAGCAACAACAACCAGGCATAGGTGCGCACCAGGAAGTTCGTCCAGAAGGGAATCATCAGGAATAACAGCAGGCCGTTGCGCCACCGAGGCGGGCGGTTGGCGATGAAGTAGGCCAGGGGATACCCCACCAGCAGGCAGATCACCGTGGTGGCCAAAGCGATGAAGACGCTCCGGCCAAAGATGCGCAGGTAAAGAGGGTCGAAGAAGCGCAGGTAGTTCTCCAGGTTTAGCACCCATTTCACTCCCCCATAAGTCCCCCGCTGGCCGAAACTGATGGCGAAGACCAGGATGAGGGGTAGGAAAAAGAACACGATGAGCCAGAAGAGACTGGGAGAGATGAGAAACAGCAAGCGCCAGGTCTGTCGTCGGGAGGTTCGGGTCATCGGTGGCTCCTACTCTGTCAGCAATCGGGCGCAGCCGAACACCCAGGAGACGTACACCGGCTGTCCCGTGTGAAAGCGGACCATGTCGCCCGCGCCCAAGTTCTGCTCCCGTACCATCACCATGGTCTGCTCCGTCAGCCGCACCAGGTAGCGCGTGTCGGTACCGATGTAGATCACCTCCTCGATCCTCCCCGGCAACGCCGGAAGGTCATGTGGGGAAGCGTGGAGCGATATCTTCTCGGGCCGGATGGCCAGGGTGGTCTGCTGGCCGCCCACCACGTTGGCGGTAGCCGGGACAGGCACTTCCAGCGCACCGTCCACCAATACGGTAACCTCCCCCGCACGAACCTCACTCACCCGCCCCTCCAGGAAGTTGGTCTCGCCAATAAAGTCGGCCACGAAGCGGTCGGCGGGTTGCTCGTAGATCTCCGCCGGCGGCCCCATCTGGAGCACCCGCCCCTTGTGCATCACCGCGATGCGCTCCGACATGGTCAGCGCCTCCTCCTGGTCGTGGGTCACGTAGATGAAGGTGATTCCCACCCGGTGCTGGAGGGCTTTCAGCTCCAGTTGCATCGCCTTGCGCAACTTGAGGTCGAGGGCGCCGAGGGGTTCGTCGAGCAGCAGCACCTTGGGGCGATTGACCAGCGCCCGGGCCAGGGCTATCCGCTGCTGCTGCCCACCGGACAGTTGATCGGGCTTGCGGTTCTCCATCCCCGGCAACTGCACCATCTCCAACGCCGCCAGAACACGCTGACGGATCTCCTCCTTCGGCACCTTTTGCATCTCCAGCCCGAAGGCGACATTCTGAAAGACAGTCATGTGGGGAAAGAGTGCGTAGTTCTGGAAGACGGTGTTCACCGGCCGGCGGTAGGGCGGGGTTTCCCCCTGCAACTGCCCGTCAATGTAAACGTCCCCCTGGGTCGGCAATTCAAAGCCGGCGATGAGCCGCAGGGTCGTGGTCTTCCCGCACCCCGACGGTCCCAGAAGGGAGAAGAACTCGCCATCGCCAATGGATAGCGACACCGTGTCTACGGCCACCACCGGGCCGAAGTGTTTGCTGACCTCCCTCAACTCGACCGCATATTCTGCCATGAACCCTGTCCTCAATAGTCAGCCATTATACCGCATCGTGCGGAAAAGTCAAAGTGGTAGATTCGTAGATTCGTAAATTCGCAGACCAGTTTCCGAACCCACGAATTTACCCATTCCCTACCACGTGATACTCCTCCACCAGCTCGTGGATCTCGATACCCCGCCGACGCAGCTCGGCGAAGAAGATGTCAGGATCAAGGGCCGTCTCCGGGGGCACGACGCCCCTCACTTTGACGTCGCCCCGCGCGATCATCTGCGCGCCGATGCTCAGCGGGATGGCGATGTTCTTGTAGTAGGCTGCCTTGCCGCCCCATTCCTCCATCGGCGGGTGACGGTTCCAGAGCTTAATCTTAACGTTGCGTCCGTCACGCTTGCCGTGGACTTCCACCACCAGGCCGTAGGCCCACAACGGAGTCTCTTTGCTGGCCGGCAACTGGAGGAGCAACTCATACACCATCTCAAACGCTGTGGTCTCGATCCCCTTGACGGTGAGTTTACCTTCGTTGTAAAAGCCCGCTTCTAGCAATGCCCTGGCCAGCCGCATGGCGTGGGGCGGGAAGCAACCATGCACCGATACGGCCTTGGCCCCCAGGCTCTTGGGCATGGTGCGCGTCTCCGGGTGGGGGATGTAACAGACTTCCTGCTCGCCGATGGGGCCGGGGAAGTTCACCGTCTTGAGACCCTCAAAGGGGCCAGCCAGGTGGAACTCGACGTCTTTGTAGTACAGCCGCTCCTCGATTCCGGGATGGAATTCCCAGAGGAAGGTGATGAGCAAGCCGGGGGCGGGAGCCGGACAGCGAAAGGCGGCGAAGTTGATCTGGATCTCGTCCACCTCGTCCAGTTGATCCGCCCCCCGCCGGGCCATGGCGTTGGTGATGCCGGGAGTGGCACCGACCCCGGGAATGAAGACGATGCCTTTCTCTTTGGCGGCCGCGTCGTAATCCCACTGGGTCTCCTCGGTAGAGACGTCCAGGCCGCTGACACCAGCCTCGACACAAGCCCGGGTCACGGCCAGGTCGTACTTCCAGGGCAGGCCGTTGAGGATCACGTCAAAACCCTTGAACAGCCTGACCAGCCCATCGTAGTCCTCGGCGTCCACTTTGAGAGCTTTTACCCGTGGATCGCCGGTTTCGGTGGCCAGCTTCTCGGCCGCGGCGACGTTGTAGTCGCCGATGACGATTTGGCCGAAGTCGGAGAACTCGGCCAGGTCACGTGTGGCGTGTTGGCAGACGGCGCCAGCGCCGCCCAGGGATAGCACTTTCATGGTTCACTCCTTTCTTTTCTCGTGGTTGTTCGCTCCCTCTCCCTCACAGGGGGAGGGCTGGGGTGGGGGTGGGACTTCGAAGGTCGAAATGAGCCAAATTCTCAGGGAATCTTGCCTGTTTGCGGCCCCCCCAGCCCCTCCCTGGGAGGGAGGGATGAATGTTTACCCCTTGTCAAAATCGGCCACGGCTCTGTAGCCTCCGGTCAGGGCGGAGAGGGCGATGGCCCCCAGGCCGATGCTTCCCCCCATGATGGCCAGGGCCTGGACAGGCCCCAGGAGATTGACCAGCCAGCCGCCCAGCAGGGCCGCGACCACCTCGGCCAGGCAGACAACCGCCTCGGCCAGGCTGTAGACACGCCCTCGCACCTCGTCGGGTGTGGCTTCGGCCCACAGGGTGTTGTCCATCAACCAATTGGCTCCCCAACCTATCCCGCTGGTGAACCACAGAAACAACAGGAGAGCCAGCCCCGGCTTTCCCAGCACTGACACGTAGGCCAGACCGGCAAGTACCACTCCTCCCACCAGGAGATGCTGCCGTGGCAATATGCGGGCGTAGCGGCCCAGAACGTAGACTCCCAGGGCCATACTCAGGGAGATGGTTCCTTGCAACAACCCGTACTCCCGCCCACCCAGACCCAGGATATCAGTCAGGTAGACGACAGCAGCCACGTTGGGGGCAGACCAGCCCAGGGATGAAATGCAGTTCAACAGCACCAGATAGCGCAACACCCGGGTCCCGACCAGGATTCGCATCCCCTCCCTCAGGTCGCGCCAGAGCATCTGCCATCCCAGACTCCCCCGGTTCCCCATCGCTGGGCTGGGGATGACCACCCTCAGGGAGAAAACGGTGGCTGCCAGAAAGCAACCCACGGCCACGAAGAAGGTCGGCCTGGCTCCCACCAGACTGACCAGCAATCCCCCCAGGAGAGGGCCGACGACGTTGGCCGCGTTGTAGGCTACGATGTTCAGGGACGAGCCCCGCACAAACAGTTTCTGTCCGGTGACGGCGGGCAGGGCCGCAGCCCGCACGATTTCGGCCACTGGAACCAACAAGCTGCTCAGGAAGACCAGGGCATAGACTTGCCCCAGAGTGGAGCTGAAGGGCAGCAGGGCTACCAGGCTGGTCTGGACCAGGTAGGCGGTCACCAGCACCCTCTTGCGCTCCAGGCGGTCCGCCAGCAACCCGACCACAGGGCCAATCACTACCCAGGGCAGCAATTGCAGGGCCAAGGCAAAGGAGAGTTCCTGCGCCGACCCGGTGAGCTCGTACACGTAGAGAGCCACCGCTACGTAGGCGATGGACTGCCCCAGGTGAGCGAAGGCTTGCCCCAGCCACAGGGCGCGGAAATCCTGGTTGGCGAAGACTTCTCGGTACGAATCCCCTCGAAACAAGGTACATTCCCATCTGGTTGATCGTGTCTAACCGGGGATAGTTCGGCTTCGCTCAGTACAAGCTTGCAATCCCGAATCTTTGGGGTTTCACAGGGTCGAGGTGTTGGAGTCCCCAACTCGTTGGGACGGTGGCGCGGCAAACCCGAACAAGTTCGGAACTCCGACACGTCATCCACGCAAACTCCCAGAGATCCGCAATCCCCTCAGACCGGTCTTGGGTCTACTGGGCTCGTTGGTAGACAATATCCCCGCCGATCACAGTCATCTCCACAGGGATGTCTTTGATGTGATCCGGCTCGACCTCAAAGGGATGTTCACCCAGCACAACGAAATCGCCCAACTTACCCACCTCCAGCGAGCCTCGATCTGCCTCCTGAAAGGCAATGCGGACCGCGTTGATGGTGTAGAGCTCCAGCCCCTCCTGGACGCTCACTCGCTCGGCTGGATTGGAGTGGTTAACGGCAGCGTGCACGCCGATCAGCGGGCCCAGCGGCGTGACGGTGCTATCGGAGCCGCCGGCGACCAGCAATCCTGGGCGCATCAGGGTACGCACGGGATCGGCTTTCCAGGCGCGCTCCTCTCCCAGGGTGGGGTAATACTCGGTGTGGGGCCAGTAGTGGTTGAAAGGCGGCTGGATAGCCAGGGCCACCCCCAACCGTTGAGCCCGCTGGATCTGTTCTTCCCGGATGACCTCACAGTGCTCGATTCGGTGGCGGTGGTCGTCGCAGGGGTGGGTAGCCAGCGCCTTTTCGTAGGCATTGAGGGCCTGCTCCACTGCCGCGTCGCCGACGGCGTGCATGGCCACCTGCAACCCCGCCTCGTGCGCCCTGAGCACGAAAGCGTCAATCTCCTCCTGGCTGTGATACAACTTGCCATAGCAATCGGGAGCGTCGGCATAAGGCTCGGACAGGGCTGCGGTGTGCGGGCCGACGTCGCCGTCCAGCAGAATGCAGCCGCCGATGCGGGGCAGTCCCAGCTCAACCACCCTGTCCACGTCCATCGTCTGGTAGTAGAGCACCAAGCGCAGCGGCAGGCTGGGCATGGCGGCCAGGAACTCCTCTACTGCTTCGTCGTTGCCAGTGAGTCCACCCTCCAGCGCGTGCAGGGTAGTGATGCCCACCGCGTGGGCCTTTTCCGCCGCCAGGGCAACCATCTCGGCAGCCTTTTCGTCCGCGCCAAAATGCTCGTTGAACCTGTCGAATGCCAGGTTGTTGGCTTCGTCCGACAGCAGGCCGTTAGGCCACCCGGCGGCATCGCACATCACACCGGGTGTGCCCTCGGGTGCAGCCAGGAGTCCCAGGCCACGGGTGTTCACGGCGGAGGTGTGCCCGGTGACGCCTATCAGGTACACCGGATTGTCTGGGGCGACCGCGTCCAGGGCTTCGATGATGGGGCTGAACCTGGCGGTGTCCAGGGCGTACTCGGTGAAGCCCATGCCCAGGATCATTTCGCCTGAAGACGTGTCGGCGATGGCCTGGCGGATGACGGCTTGCAAAGCAGCGTGATCGCTGGCGCTGCTCACATCCAGCGCGGCCAGGCTCAGGGCCGTCCAAAGAAAGTGGGCGTGGGTGTCAATGAGACCGGGCAGCACTGTCTTGCTGGTCAAATCGAGCATCGTCATGCCCTCAGCGTGGGGCGCCACGTTTTCCCACGTCCCCACGGCGACGATGCGGCCATCGCGCACCGCCAGCGCTTCGGCTCGGGGCTGTTGCGGATTCATGGTGATGATAGGCCAAACGGAGTTTGGCACGGCATTGCAGAGCGCAAGGTCATTGTTGAACATAGAGTCTCCTCATTGGTATAGATTGGTGTGTAGCTGCTGATACTGGGTCTGGCACGGGTTGCCGTCGGCCAACCACAGAACGGCGGTATTCAGGTCCATGATGATCGAAACGATGGTGGCGTACTGTTCTACCTGCGGAAACCGTGGGTCATGGTGAGAGCAAATAGAGTTAGGCAGGTCAAAGTGATCAGCCAGCATCTCCTTTAGCGCTGTCACGTCGCAGTCGCCGCGGTGCTGTGCAAGAAAGCGATTCATACGGCGGTGACGGAAGAGGCTACCAGGCCCATTCCAGATCTCCACATCCTTGAGGTCGAAGCCGGGACAGACAAAATGGTTTGCGTGGCCGTAGACGCCATCTTCTGGGAAAGCCATGAACACCCGCGAATAGTCTCCCGGCGCGGCTTCGACGTTGATGGCCTCCCCCTCACGATGGGCGATCAGGTAGTTGGCCGACGATGCTCGTGGATGGTACGTGATAGCGCTCAGCGCGTCGGCCATTGTCTCGGCTTCCAGGATGCCGCGCAGGATGGCATGGTATGGCACGCCCGGCTTGCCCTTGTCCTGATCCGTCACCAATGCGTTGGTGACCAAACCGATGCCGACTGAATTCAGGCCGGTCTTGGCTAGCAGGCCTGCCTCGACCACGGTGACGAAGCTGGCCCCCTCAGTGGTCTCGGCCTCCAGTATGACGACGGTTTCGGAGGCTGCTGGTTTCCAATCCCAGTTTTGTCCAACGAGAGTATGCCCGTCGGCAGTAGCTTCGGGGAGGGCCACGAAGGCCGTGCACTCGTGGGCCGCGGCGCGGGCCACGGCAGCGAACATGATCTCTGTGCGCACGTTCAGCGCCAGGATGTCGCCAAAAGACAGGCCTGCGCCATCGGCGATGCCGCGCATTTCGTCGAGAAAATGCGCACGGTAGGACTCGATAGCCGGCGCGTAGGTCTGCGCATGCTCGACGACCCTCTGCCAGTCCCATCCGGCATAGTGCTTGAAGATCTCTCGATAGACCTCCACGTTGCGCCTGATACGTTGCGAGGCCTGCGCGCCATATTGCTGACCGCGCTCAAAGGCCCCTCCGCTCACTTGAACTCGGGGAAATGATAGCGCGGATAAACCACATCCGTTAGGCATGTTGCTCCTCGTTTGGCGGTTGGCTAGCCCCAACGGTAGCGCACGCCATATCCCCCGCGCGGATAGCGCCAGGTGATGGCTCCGTGAGGGCAGACCGCTCGACACGAACCACATTCCAGACAGCCTTCGCAATTGTGCACCAGATTGCCTTCCCACCAGTACAACTCGGCCGGGCAGACGATGGTGCAGGGGCGTCCCTCGCACGCCAGGCACAGCTCTGTCTGGACCACGATGTGCGGTTCGGGATCGGGCTTGCTGATCAATGTGGCCAGTTTTGCATCCAGGTGGGCTTCCATCAGCGTCTTCCCTATGTGGGAGTTGGTGATTTCTCCTGTAGTGACGACTTTAGTCGTCCATGACGGAGCCAAAGCGACTAAAATCGCTACTACGGCCCTGCCTGCGCCAGCGAAGGGTGTCTACCCAGGTGGCCAATCCCAGCGGCCAGCGGACGTACCAGGGGGCCACAGGCTTAACCAGGCTGTGATAGAGCTCGCCCCATAGGGAATAGGGGTGCTCTCCCTCTCCTATCACCCAGCCGTCGGAATAGCGCCTGGCAATGCGGAGCAGACGGTCCGGATAGCGGCGTCGGATTTTGCCATACCATCCTTCGTGCTGCCAGGCCTGGCGAGCCTCTCGCTGCGTTTCGATCAGCCCTTCTTCATCAAGAAAGTCTCGATAGACAGCCAGCGTGGTCCTGGAGAAATCGCCCTTTTCGCAGGCGTACTTCACGACGAGGGCCGCTGCGGCCCCGCTGGCCATCGCTGGCCAGGATCCCACTCCGTCTTCGGTTGTGAACTTGCCCGCGTCACCTGCCAGCAGCACGCCGTCTCCATACAGGCAACTCAGGTCATCTACGCCGCCCCAGGGGATGAGATGCGCCTGGTACTCGCGCAGCTTCGCCCCCTGGATCAGGCGGGCGATGTACGGGTGGCGCTCGCGTGCCGACAAGACGTCGTAAAGAGGAACACCACATGCCTGTAGCACGTCGAGCGGCACCTCAGCAGTCATAGAGAGCGAATCCCGGTTCGTATAGAGCTCTGTATAGTACGCGCTCTGCCCCCCTGGCCGCCCCCCTGCCCCCCCAAAGTTGGGGGGAACGGGGGGAGCGCCGGAGACGAGGCCGCCGAATTGCAGGATAACTCCCTCACCTGGCTGCAGGGCGAAACGTTCCTCGATCTGTTCGGCGGGCAGGTCGAGCACCTGGCGCACGATCAATGAGACCTCGGCAGGCTGCGGTGGGGAGCGCAGGCCCGACTTTTCCGCCACCGTCGAGTTCACCCCGTCCGCGCCGACCACCACCCGCGCCCGCAGGTCGCCCCGCCGGGTGTGCACCCCCGCCACCCGCCCATTCTCCCACATCAGGTCTTCGACCAGCGTGGCGGGGATTAGCTCCGCGCCGGCATCCACTGCCTCCTGTGCAAACCAGGCGTCGAACTCGGAGCGGAACACCGTGAAGCCCGGATGAGGGTGCGAGAGACGGTGGTAGTTGCGTATTGCGGGCAGGCGCAGCACCTCGTCTTCGCCCAGGATGCATACGATCTCCTCAGTGATGCAGCGTTGCAAGGGGGCTCGCTGGCGAAAGTCGGGGACGAGGGCGTGCAGCTTGCGGGTGACGAGGACTCCGCTCATCACGTTTTTCTCGCCGGGCCGTTTCCCGCGCTCGAAGACAACCACGTCGAGTCCATCGCGGGCCAGTTGCAGCGCGGCTGCCGCGCCCGCTGGCCCTGCACCGACCACGATGCAGTCGTGAACGTGCTCAGCCACGTGAAGCCTCCATCTGGGCGCGTTTCTGGATGCGGTCGAGTTCCTGCTCGACGTCCCCATTGAGAGGCAGCGGTTGGTGAGTCGCCAGGATGTGGTCCACTTTCTCGCGGGCTTCTTCGAGCAGAGTGGGCCGGCCGGCCGCCTCCCACGCTTCAAAGGTATCGTGCCAGCCAAGCTGGCTGACGTACCACTCGCCCCCACGGGCACCCCTCACCGTGGAGCGTTCACCCAAAAAGTTGCCACCCGGCCCGATGCGGTGAATCACGTCCTCCAGCCATTTGTCCTCGTCGGAGGCGATGCCCTGACGAGCCCGTTTGCACATTCTGAAGACCTCAACGTCAATCAGCAGTTGTTCGAGGCTGAGGATCATTGAGCCGCCCAGCAAGCCAGGGCCAACCAGGATGTCCGGCCAGGATAGCACCGGCAGCAGGCTGCTCAACGCCCGTTCGTAGCTGGCCTGAATGCCAGGGATGTGGTGATCCGTCCCTCCGCCCGTACCCTCCACCGGCAATCCATAATAGCGGGCCATCTCGACGGCGGCGGCGCTCATCAGCCCGCTCTCCATTGCGCCGGCGCTGTAGCGCCCGGAGCGTGGGTCTATAGTCGCCAGGGCGGGGGCATAAATGAACGGCGTTCCCGGCGCGCCCGCTTGCACCAGGCACAGCATGGCCAGCACCTCGCAGTTCCCCAGCACGGTGGTGCCGATCAGGCTGCCGGGGGCCGTGGCGCCCATCAGCGGCATGGGCATGACGGCCACCGGGATGTCCCACCCCAGCAGCGCCAGGTAGGCATCGGTATACGGCCCCTCGATGACCAGCGGCGACTGTGGACACAGCAGGAACGACAGTGGATGCTGATGGCGGATGGTTTCCTGGTCGCCAAAGACCACCTGCAACACCTCCAGCAGCCACGGCGCGTGCTCAGGGCTGTCGGTGGCATCCTGCACGTGCCCGGAAAAGTTGCGGAAGACATCCCGCAGGTATCCGACGAAGTCGGCCATCGTGTCGCCACGGTCACTGGCTTCGATCATGGCCCAGTAGATGCCGACCTCGTCCAGGGCATCTATCAGACGGGTCGCCGCCAGCCAGTCGTCAGTCATACCGGGCCGGCGCTCCCCCGTCTTCCGGTCGAGGACAAATATGGCCTCGCCGTCCACGAGGAGCGTGCAATCCCCGCTGTTCGTATGCAGGTCCCATCCCGGCCGGCGCGCCCCCAGGGTGAACTCTCTGGGCGCCAGTCGAAGCGACTCTTCAACCAGGGCTCGCGGAAAGCGCACGATGTTGGTGCTCTCGTCTACCTCCGCCCCGGCGTCCTTGAGAATCTGACGCCCCCAGGCAGTGTCTACCCGCAGGCCCGTATTGGCCAGGATGCTCAGCGTACGCTCGTGCACCTGCGTCCGCTCGTCTTCGGAAAGAACTTGTAACAGCGTTCTCATGGCTTGCTCCTTGGTTGGTAGACTCGTAAATTCGTGGATTCGTGGATTCGCAGGCCAGTTTACGAATCTACGTGTTTCCGGATTTACGAGTTCCCGGATTCAGTTCACGCTCTGCTGCCTGGAGAATGTTGTCTATCTCGGCCTTTTGCGCCTCCTCCAGCGGCTCCGGGTGGTGATTCTCCAGAATCCAGTCCGTCTTTTCGCGGGCCACCTCAATGGGGTCGCGGTAGTCACCTCCTCGGGTGGGCTGAGCGGTCAGGTCGGAGAACCAAAGTTGGCGGAAGTGGTCGCGAGTGTGAGGATGATGGAGAAAGTGTCCGCGTGGCCCCACAGCCTCGATCACGTCCAGCGCCAACTCCTCCTGGCTGGTGTCGAGGCCCGCGAGATCCTCGCGGACGTGGTGGTAGACGTCTGTATCCAGCACCATGGCCTCAGGATAGAGCACCGTGCTGCCCTTTAGCAGCCCCATCCCGCTCCCCGTCTCCGCCCCACACAGCGCGCACAGCATGATGCCAACACCATCCCTCATCTCCCAGCCAGGCTGTGGAGCATCCCCGCCAAAGGTGCCGGCCAGGGTGGGCACGCCCCAGGCGTGGGCCAGTTCGACCCCCACCGCGTAGACGTACGAGGCGGCGCACAGGTAGGCTCCCGTCCGCGGGTGGAGAGCCTTTCGTAATTCAGATTCTTCCACAAGAGTGCCAAATCGAGTAAAATAG